>DASVWR010000051.1:0-17058 GCA_036393115.1 Casimicrobiaceae bacterium | reverse complement strand
ACGATGTTCGCGCAGGCGAACTCCGAGCACTGCCGGCACAAGATCTTCAATGCTGCGTGGCGCATCGATGGCCGTGACGAGCGCGACAGTCTGTTCACGATGATCCGCGCGACGCACGCCGCGCACCCGCAGGGGACGCTCGTCGCGTACGCCGACAACGCTGCCGTCATCGAAGGAGCGACGATCGATCGCCTGCATGCCGATCGCGACGGATGCTACCGGCCGCTGCGCGAGCCCGCGCACATCGTGATGAAGGTCGAGACGCACAACCACCCGACGGCGATCGCGCCGTTTCCCGGTGCCGCAACCGGTGCGGGCGGCGAAATCCGCGACGAAGGCGCGACCGGACGCGGCGCGAAGCCGAAGGCGGGGCTCGTCGGCTACACGGTGTCCGATCTGCGGATCCCCGGCCTGCCGCAGCCGTGGGATGCGACGCCGGGAGAGTGGATCGGCAAACCCGAGCGCATCGCTTCGGCGCTCGATATCATGCTGCACGGCCCGATCGGCGCGGCCGCGTACAACAACGAATTCGGCCGGCCGAATCTCCTCGGCTATTTCCGCAGCTTCGAGCTGCTGGTGAACGGGGGCTGGCGCGGGTATCACAAGCCGATCATGCTGGCGGGAGGCATCGGAAGCATCGCCGCGGACCAGGTGGAGAAGCGGCGGCTCGCCGAAGGAATGCTGCTCGTGCAACTCGGCGGCCCCGGGCTGCCGATCGGCATGGGCGGCGGCGCCGCGTCGTCGATGGCGACCGGCGCCAATATCGCCGACCTCGATTTCGATTCGGTCCAGCGCGGCAATGCCGAGATCGAGCGCCGCGCGCAGGAGGTCATCGACCGCTGCTGGCAGCTCGGTAGCGCGAATCCGATCGTCTCGATCCACGACGTCGGCGCCGGCGGCCTCTCGAACGCGCTCCCGGAGCTCGTGCACGGGGGCGGCGTCGGCGCACGCGTTGGATTGCGCATGATTCCGTCGGAAGACCCGGGAATGAGCCCGCGCGAGATCTGGTGCAACGAGGCGCAGGAGCGCTACGTGCTCGCCGTCGCCGCCGGCGATCTCGAGCGTTTCGACGCGATCTGCGCGCGCGAGCGCTGTCCGTACGCCGTGGTGGGCGAGGCCCGTGCCGACGGACGTCTGCGCGTCGACGATCGGCAGGCTTGCAACGTTCCGGTCGACGTTCCGCTCGACGTCATCCTCGGGAAGCCGCCGAAATTGCTGCGCGACGTCGAGCGGATCGCGCGCCGGCTGCCGGCGCTCGATCTCGCCGGAGTCACGCCGCGCGATGCCGCGTACCGTGTGCTGCAGCTGCCGGCGGTCGCCGACAAGACCTTTCTCGTCACCATCGGCGATCGCACCGTCGGTGGTCTCTGCGCGCGCGACCCGATGGTCGGGCCCTGGCAGGTTCCCGTCGCCGATGCCGCCGTTACGCTCGACGACTTCGACGGCTACACCGGCGAGGCGATGGCGATCGGCGAGCGTACGCCGCTCGCGTTGATCGACGCCCCAGCGTCGGGCCGCATGGCGGTTACCGAGGCGATCACCAATCTTGCCGCGGTTGCGATCCGCTCGCTCGGCGACGTCAAGCTCTCGGCCAACTGGATGGCAGCGGCGGGCGAGCCCGGCGAGGATGCGGCGCTCTTCGACACCGTGCGCGCCGTCGCTCTCGACTTCTGCATTCCGCTCGGGCTCTCGATCCCGGTCGGCAAGGATTCGCTGTCGATGTGCACGGCGTGGACGGAGCGTGGCGCGCCGCGCTCGGTTATCGCTCCGGTGTCGCTGGTCGTCTCGGCATTCGCGCCGGTCGCCGACGCGCGACGGTGCCTGACGCCGCTGTTGCGCTTCGACGCCGGCGATACCGAGCTCGTGCATCTGGACCTTGCCGATGGGCGTCGCCGCCTCGGCGCATCGGCGCTCGCGCAGGTGTACGGCCAGCTAGGCGATGCCGGGCCCGACCTCGACGACCCGTCGCGCCTCGCCCGCTTCTTCGCGCTCGTGCAGGCGCTGCACGCCGAGGACCGGCTCCTCGCGTACCACGACGTCAGCGATGGCGGCACTTTCGTCACGCTGTGCGAGATGGCGTTTGCGTCGCGCTGCGGCCTCGAGGTCGACCTCCCGAAGACCGGGACGGCAAGACCCGGGACGGACCACGTTTCTGCGCTGACCACGCTGTTCGCCGAGGAGGCGGGCGCGGTGGTCCAGGTGCGCCGCGGCGACGCCGCCGCGCTGCTCGCCCGCGCGAAGGCCGCGGGCATCGATGCACACGCGATCGGATCGCCTGCCGCGGGTGAGCGCATCCGTATCGGCTACGCCGGTACCGTGTTGATCGACGAGTCGCGGGTGGATCTGCATCGCGCGTGGTCGTCGACGACGCATGCGATGCAGAAGCTGCGCGACGAGCCCGATGCGGCCGATTCGGAGCACGCGCGCATCGCCGATCGCAACGATGGTGGACTCGTGTCGCGGCTCGCCTTCGACGCCGACGAGGATGTCGCAGCGCCGTTCGTCGCGCGTGGCGTGCAGCCGCGGATCGCGATTCTGCGCGAGCAGGGGGTCAACGGCCACGTGGAGATGGCGGCGGCATTCATGCGCGCGGGCTTCGATGCCCGTGACGTGCATATGAGCGATCTCGCCGAAGGACGCCGCAGCCTCGACGAGTTCCGCGGACTTGCCGCGTGTGGCGGTTTTTCGTACGGTGACGTGCTCGGCGCCGGCGAGGGCTGGGCGAAATCGATCCTGTTCAATGCGCGCCTGCGCGACATGTTCGCGGCGTTCTTTGCGCGTGGCGGCACGTTCGCGCTCGGCGTCTGCAACGGCTGCCAGATGATGGCGAGCCTGCGCGAGATCGTTCCGGGGAGCACGCACTGGCCGCGCTTCGTGCGCAATCGCTCCGAGCAATTCGAGGCGAGGCTCGTGGAGGTTGCGGTGACGAAGAGCGCGTCGCTGTTCTTCGACGGCATGGAGGGCAGCGTGCTCCCGGTCGCGCTCGCGCACGGCGAGGGGCTCGCGGAATTTCGCTCGGCGGCCGACATGGTTGCCGCGCGTCCGCAGGTCGCACTGCGCCTCGTCGATCACCACGGCGCTGCGACCGAGACCTATCCGTATAACCCGAATGGCTCGCCGGAAGGGATCACCGGCCTCACCAGCGTCGACGGCCGCTTCACGATCCTGATGCCGCATCCGGAGCGCGTCTGGCGCACCGTGCAGTGCTCGTGGCACCCGCCCGAGTGGGGCGAGTGCTCGCCGTGGTATCGGATGTTCGCCAATGCGCGGCGCTTCGTCGGCTGAGCGATCGTCCGGGCGTCTGTCCCGGCGAGCGTCGCACTTGGCACCCAACCTGGTTACGATGCGCCCATGACGCTCACTGTTTACTCGATCGACGGCGTCACCCCGGTCGTCGACCCGGGGGCATACGTCCACCCGTCGGCGGTGCTGATCGGCGACGTGATCATCGGCGCGCGATGCTACATCGGGCCCTGCGCGTCACTGCGCGGCGACTTCGGGCGCATCGTCGTCGAGGAGGGCGCGAATCTGCAGGATGGCTGCGTGATGCACGGCTTTCCCGGAACCGACACGATCGTCGAGGTGGACGGTCATATCGGCCACGGCGCGATCCTGCACGGATGCGTCATCGGAAAGAACGCGCTGGTCGGCATGAATGCGGTGGTGAACGACAATGCGTCGATCGGCGACGGGGCGATCGTCGCCGCGATGGCGTTCGTCAAGGCGCGGATGGTGGTGCCGCCGCGGATGCTGGTAGCGGGCATGCCCGCGCGCATCGTGCGCGAGCTGACCGAGCAGGAGCTCGGCTGGAAAGTCGAGGGAACGCAGAGCTACCAGGAGCTCACGCGCCGCAGCCTCGCCACGATGAAGGCGGCCACTGCGCTCGCCGCCGTCGAGCCGGATCGACGCCGGCTCGAGCTCCCGGAGCTTCTGCCGCTGTCGGCGCTGAAGAATCGCCGGTAGGGTAAGTCAGAAGCCCGCGGCCTGTCCGTCGCGGCGCGGATCCGACGCGGCGATGAAGCCGCCGTGCTCGGCGCGCATGACGATCTGCCCCGCGCCGAAGTCCATGTAGCTGTCCGGAACGGCGTCGAGCTTGTGGCCGAGCTCGAGCAGCCCGCGCCGCAAATCAGCCGAAGCGCTCGCCTCGAGATCGATCGATTGATCCGCGTTGACTTTCCAGCGCGGCGCATCGAGCGCCGCCTGCGGATTCATCGCGTGATCGACCATGCGCGCGACGATCTGCAGGTGGCCGGGCGGCTGGATCGGCCCGCCCATGACGCCGAACGCCATCAGCGGCGCGCCGTTGCGGCCCGCGAAGCCCGGAATGATCGTATGGAACGGTCGCTTGCCCCCTCCGACCTCGTTCGGATGTCCGCGTTGCAGCGTGAAGCCCGCGCCGCGGTTCTGCAGGCTGATCCCGGTGCCGGGAACGACGACCCCAGAGCCGAAACCCATGTAGTTCGACTGGATCAGCGACACGAGCATGCCGCGGGCATCCGCTGCGGCGAGGTAGACGGTCCCGCCCTGCGGCGGTTCTCCGGGACCGAAGCGCTGCGCACGCTTCGGATCGATCAGCCGCGCGCGCTGCGCAAGATAGTCGCGATCGACGAGCGCGGCGGGTGCAAACGGCATCGAGCGTACGTCGGCGACGAAGCGGTGCACGTCGGCGAAGGCGAGCTTCATCGCCTCGATCTGCAGATGCTGGCTCGCGATCGAATCGGGTGGCAGCGACGCAAGATCGAACGATTCGAGCATGCCGAGCGCCATCAGCGCAGCGATGCCCTGGCCGTTGGGCGGAATCTCGTGAATCGTCGTGCCGCGGTAGTCGAGGGTGACCGGCGTCACCCAGTCGATTGTGTGCTGCTCGAAATCGGCATGCGTGTGCGCGCCGCCATGCGCGCGCGCATGCGCGACGATCGCGTCGGCGAGCCGGCCGCGGTAGAACGCTTCGCCTTTCGACTCGGCGATCGCCGTCAGCGTGTCGGCGACGTGCGACGACCTGAAGCGCTCGCCTGGCTGCGGCGGGCGGCCCGACGGGAGGAAGTGGTCCTGCCAGCCGAGCCCCTGCGGCATCACCTGCACCGCGAGGCGCCACTTCTCCGCGACGACCGGCGAAACCGCGAAGCCGTCGTGCGCGTAGCGGATCGCCGGCTCGAAGAGATCGGCGAACGGCAGCTTGCCATAGCGCTCGGACAGCGCAACCCAGCCCGAGACGGCACCGGGAATGCTGACCGTCTCCCAGCCCCGCTGCGGCATCGCCTCGCGCCCGGCGAAACGCGCCGGCGACCACGCGGCGGGTGCGCGGCCCGACGCATTCAGCCCGACCACCCGCTCGCCATCCCACAGGATCGCGAACAGGTCCGAGCCGATGCCGTTGCTGCACGGCTCGACGAGCGTCAGCGTGATCGCGGTGGCGAGCGCGGCGTCGACGGCGTTGCCGCCACGAACGAGCATCGCGACGCCCGCCTGCGTTGCGAGTGGCTGCGACGTCGCGACGACGCTGCCGGCGAGGATCGGCTGGCGGCGCGACGGATAGGGAAGCGACCAATCCATGCGAAAGCCGGCGTCAGAAGCTTGCGCTGCGCGACGCCGCGAACGCGGTCGCGGCCTCGCCGTGCGCTACACGCCGTTCTTCAGGCGCAGGTCGGCGATGTGCTTCTCGATCCATGCTCCGCGCGCGTGCTCTTCGAGCTGCGGCTTCACTTCGTCGAAGGTGGGGAATTTCGCGTCGCGAACATCTTCGACTTCGATCACGTGCCAGCCGAACTGCGTGTGCACCGGTTCCGCGCTGAACTTGCCCTTCGGAGTGGTCTTGATCGCGTCGCCGAACGGCTTGACGAAATTGGCAGGGGAGTTCCAGCCGAGCTCGCCGCCCTTGTCCTTCGAACCCGGATCCTTCGAGCGCGCCTTGGCGAGATCGGCGAACTTGGCGCCTTTCTGCAGCTCGGCGATGATCTCCTTCGCGTCCGCTTCCTTGTCGACGAGAATATGACGGACGTCGTATTCCTTGTCGCCGCGCTGTGCCTTGATCGTGTCGTACTCCTTGTGCAGGTCCAGCTCGGGCACCGGGTTCTTCTTCAGCCAGTCGCCGATGTAGGCGTTGGCGAGGGTGCTCTCGGTCGTGAGATCGAGCTCGGTCTTCACCTGGGGCGTCTTGTCGAGGCCCTCCTTCTTCGCTTCGCGCGCGAGCATCACGACGGTGTTGAGCTTGTTGCGCAGCGCATCGCGCAGCTCGGCCGAATCCTTGCCGCCCTGGGCGAGCTGCTGCTGCAGCACCATGTCGAACTGTCCCTGTGTATAGAGGGTCTTTGCCGGCGCTGCGGGCTTCGCGGCCGGCGCTTTGGCGGGGGCGGCAGTGGTGCCCTGCGCGAGCGCCCCGCCGGAGGCGAGGGCAGCCGACGCGGCAAGAACGATCAACGTGCGCTTCATGTTGCAGTTCCTTTCGTCAGGAGGAGACTTCTCCGGGCGCCAGGGCGTGGATCGCCAACGCGTGCACCGGATGGGGGATGAGGTCGCCGACGCGATCGAGGACCGCGCGATGGCGAGCGAGCCGTGACAGTCCGCGGAATTGCTCCGACACGATCGTGACCGAAAAGTGCCCGGCGCCCGAAGCCGCGCCGGCATGGCCGACGTGGTGCGCGCTGTCGTCGCGGATATCGAGCGCGAGCGGGGCGAGCGCGGTGAGCCGCGCTTCGATATCCGCCGCGGTGTCGGCGCGATTCACCGCGTGCGCTCCATCGGCTCGATCACGTGGCGGGCGAGGAACAGCGCCTGGATCAGCCCGAAGGCGAGGAAGAGGCCAATGCCGCCCCACACCTTGAAATTGACCCAGGTATCGGTGGGGTAATGGAACGCGATATACCAGTTGCCGAACGCCATCGCGGCGAAGAATGCGACCCACGACCAGGTGACGCGGGTCCAGATCGCCGCCGGCAACTGTACTTCCTTCATCACGGCAGCGAGGAGGTCCCGCCGCCAGACGAGCTTGCCGGCGGCGAGGATCGCGCCGAAGGCGAGGTAGAGCACGGTCGGCTTCCACTTGATGAACGCCTCGTCCCTGAAGAGAAGCGTCGCTCCGCCGAACAGGACGATGATCGCGAGCGAAATCCAGTGCACCGGCGAAACCGTGCCGCGGAAGTGGAACCAGGCGATCTGCACGACCGACGCGGCGATGGCGACGGCAGTCGCGACCCAGATTCCCTGCCACTTGAACGCGACGAAGAAGAGGAGGAGCGGGAAGTAATCCGCGAGAAGGCGCATAAACGGTCGATCATACCACGCGGAAAAGGCGCGCCAGACCCTCGATCCGGGGCCAGTCGAACGCCGGCCCGGGGTCGGTCTTGCGGCCGGGCGCCACGTCGCCGTGGCCGGCGATCGCGCCGATCGGATAGCGGCGTTGCAGAGCGCGCAGCAGACCGGCCAGCGCCCGGTATTGCGGCCCGGTGTACGGAACGTCGTCGCTGCCCTCGAGCTCGATGCCGATCGAATAGTCGTTGCAGCGCGGGCGCCCGCGCCACGACGATTCGCCCGCGTGCCATGCGCGCATCCGGCACGGAACGAACTGGACGAGGGCGCCGTCGCGGCGTATCAGGAAGTGCGCCGAGACGCGCAGCGCGGCGACCCCGGCGTAGTACGGATGCGCGGCAGGATCGAGGCGGTTGGTGAACAGGTGCGCAATCGCTTCGCCGCCGAACTCGCCGGGCGGAAGTGAGATCCCGTGGATCACGGCGAGCACGATCGGCGTAGCGTCGGGGCGCTCGTCGCAGTTCGGCGAGGCGATCTGCGTCGCGCCGCCGACGAGGCCGCCGGCGTCGACGACGAGCCGCGGCGCGCGGCGCGGCGTCACGGCGACGTCACTCGAGCCCGCGCCTCACTCGATCCCGCACCTCACTTGATCCCCAGCCGCTCCATCCGGTAGCGCATCGCTCTGAAGGTGATGCCGAGCAGCTTCGCCGCAGCCGTGCGGTTGAACCTCGTCTTCTCGAGCGCTTCGTTGATCGCCGCGCGCTCGACGCGGTCGAGATAGTCCTGCAGCGGCCACTTCTCGCCGGCCGGGATCGCCGCCTCGGTCTCCTCGGCGACCGGGTTCAAGTGAAGATCGTCGGCGCTGATCCGCTGCGGGTCGGCGGCGAGCGACAGCCCGCGTTCGAGGATGTTTTCGAGCTCGCGCACGTTCCCCGGAAACGGGTAGCGCTCGAGTGCCGTGATCGCTTCGGGTTCGAGCGCCGCGGGGTTCCCTCGCGCGAGCCGCGTGAGGATCGCGTTCGCGATCAGCGGGATGTCCTCGCGCATCTCGCGCAGCGAAGGCATCGCGAGCTCGATCACGTGCAGCCGATAGTAGAGGTCCTGGCGGAACTCGCCGCTTTCGACGAGTGCGGCGAGATTCTTGTGCGTCGCGCTGACGAGACGCGTATCGACCGGCTCCTCGGTCGTCGAGCCGACCTTCCGCACCTTCTTTTCCTGGATCGCGCGCAGGAGCTTCACTTGCATCGCGAGCGGTAGATCGGCGACCTCGTCCAAGAACAGCGTGCCGCCGTTGGCCGCCTGGAAGAAGCCTTCGCGATCGGCCTCGGCGCCGGTGAAGGCACCCTTGCGGTAGCCGAAGAACTCGCTTTCCATCAGGTTCTCCGGGATCGCCCCGCAGTTGACGGCGATGAACGGCTGCTCGGCCCGCGGGCTCTTGAGATGAATCAAGCGCGCGGCGAGCTCCTTGCCGCTTCCCGATTCGCCGTTCACGAACACCGGCGCCTGGCTTTTCGCGAGCTTGTCGATGAGGCCGCGAACCTGCTGCATCGCCGGCGAGTCGCCGAGCAACTGGTAGCTGTTCGCCGGCTGCGGCTTCTCGGGCACCTTGAGGGCCTGCTTGACCAGAGCCCGCAACTGCTCCAGCGCGACGGGTTTCGCGAGGTAATCGAACGCCCCGGCCTTCAATGCGGCGACCGCGTTCTC
The DNA here is from genome assembly GCA_036393115.1 of Casimicrobiaceae bacterium. GTDB lineage: Bacteria > Pseudomonadota > Gammaproteobacteria > Burkholderiales > Casimicrobiaceae > VBCG01. The sequence goes on along the minus strand of DASVWR010000051.1, from coordinate 8,109 downwards.
GGGCCGCCCGAAGGCGGTGATCACCGCGACCGGGACGTCGAGCGATTTCTGCGTGATGTGCTCGACCACCTTGAGGCCCTCGCCATCCGGAAGATTCCAGTCGGTGAGGCAGAGGTCGAACGGCCCCGAGTCGAGCAGCCGCAGCGCCTCGGCGACCGTTTCCGCCCGGATGGTGTCGAGACCCATCCGCGACAACGTGAGCTCGAGCAGCTCAAGGAGATCGGGCTCGTCGTCGACGACCAGCACTTTAGGTTGACCGCGGATTCGGCGTGACATGGAGGCCATCGATGGTTGGAAGCAGTGTGAGGGATTGTGGAGGCTACGCCGCGGCGGCCGGCATTTCCGCGCGCCGGAAGGTGATGCGGAACATCGCTCCGGGGCTCTTCGCCAGGAGCTCGAGCGTGGCGCCGTTGGCGTCGGCGAGCTCGCGCGCGATATAGAGGCCGAGGCCGGTGCCGCCAGGGCGCGTCGTGAAGAACGGCTCGAAGACGTGCGCGCGGTTCTCCGCAGCGACGCCCGGACCGTCGTCGGCAAGCTCGAAGATCACCGCATCGCCGTTGTAGCCGGCGCGCGCTGCGATCGCGATGCTGCCGTCGCGTTTCTGACAGTGCTGCCACGCGTTGCGCACGAGATTCCACGCGATCTGCGACAGGTGTCCGCGGTCGAACATCACGGCGAGCGAATCGTCGACGTCGATGCGGATCGCCCGGCGCGCGATCCCCTCGGCCTGCACGATCTCGTCGACGATCGCGTGCACGAACTCGGCGAGCGGCAGCGCCTCGGGCTGCTGCCGGTCGCGCCGATTGAGCTGCAGTACCTCGCCGACGATGCGATCGATGCGGCGCGCGTTGTTGCGGATCATGCCAAGGAGGCGCACCCCGCCCGGCGCGACGACGCCGTCCTCCTCGAGCAGCTGCGCCGCCTGGTTGATCGCCGACAGCGGGTTGCGCACCTCATGCGCGATCGATGCCGTCAGCCGGCCCATCGCCGCAAGCTTCATCTGCTGCGCCTCGTTCTGCGCGCGGCCGAGGTCCTCGAGATAGATCAGCGTGCCGCCGTTCAATCCCGAGCCGATGCGAACGAGCCGCACGCGCAATAGGCGCTGCGTCGTCTCGACCTTGAACGGAGGCAGCAGTTCGCCCTGGTCCTCGTCCCAGCGGCGCCAGTAGTCGTGCAGCGTTGCCGAGAACTCGGCGAGGCGCATGCCTCCGCGCATCCTGCCGAACCCGCCGAGAAGGCGCGTGACCTGCGCGTTGTGGCCACGCACGACGCCGTTCAAGTCGACGACCAGCACGCCGTCTTGCATGTCCTGGATGATCAGGCGGTTCACCTGCTCGAGGTTGGCGACATCGATCCCGCGCTGCGTGGCGAGATCCTCGGAGGCTTTCGTATAGCGTCCGATCACGACCGCGGTGCCGACCATCGCGAAGTAGCCGATGCACACGAGCGCGGTCTGGAAGAGCTGCGGGCCCCCGATATCGCCGCCGATCGCCCGCCACGCGACGAGCAGCAGCAGCATCAGCGCCGCGAGCGCCGCGTGGAAAAATGCAATGCGCGTGCGCAGGAGCCAGCCGCTCGCGGCGAGCTGCGGGAACAGCAGGATCGGCAGCGGCGCTCCGGTGCTGCCGCCGGCGATCATCGCGAGCCCGAGGAAGAAGATGTCGCCGGCGAGCAGCGCGAGCAGCGTCTGCGCGAGCGGCAGCGGCAGGCGCTCCTGCTGGATCCAGCCGAACGCGGCGAGGCCGAAGATGAAGTAAAGCGATGCCGCGATGACAAACGAGCCGGGCGCCGCGACATCGAAGCTGCGCAGGTCGAGCAACAGCGCGAGTCCCAGCAGCAGCGCGCCGCTCGCCGCCCGGAAGAGACCGACGATCCACAGGATGCGCCGCGTCGAGCCGGTGATCGACGCCGGCAGCGACGGCGGGTCGTAGGCCTGCGCGGCGGAAGAGCGCGGCACGACGGTGCTCACGCGGCGTCGCGCCGGCCGAGACGCTGGCAGCGGGCGTCGCCGCAGGTCGGCCCGCGCGGCGTCGCGACGGCTTCCACCCGCGGCAGGAATACGCCGCAGCCGACGCAGCGCACCATCGCGGCGTCGCGGCCACGCTTCTGCCGCGCGGCGCCACTCGTCGCATCGCCACGCTTCGCACCGTCGCGCGACGAGCTCTTCGCGACGTTCAAGAGCCGCAGTGCGAGCAACGCTCCGAACCCGATCACCAGCCAGAAGATGATCTTCCCCATCGGTCAGTGGCGGGGCGCTTCGGCGAGGACCTTGCCCGGGTTGAGGATCCCCTGCGGGTCGAGCGCATCCTTGACGCGGCCCATCAGCTCGAGCTCGAGCGCGCTGCGGTAGTGCACGAGTGCGTCGCGCTTCAACTGGCCGATGCCGTGCTCGGCGCTGAACGTCCCGCCGAGCGCGCTCACGTGATCGTAGACGATGCGGTTGATCTCGCCGGCACGCCGCATCAACGACTCGGGTGGCACGCCGGTCCTGGCGGCGACGTTGTAGTGCAGGTTGCCGTCGCCCAGGTGTCCGAACACCACGAGCTGCGTGTCCGGAAACGCCTTCGCGAGCGCGGCATCGCACGACGCGGCGAATGCCGCGACGGCGGAAGTCGGCAGGGCGATGTCGTGCTTCACGTTGGGTCCTTCGCGCCGCTGGCCTTCGCTGATGTTCTCGCGCAGCGCCCACAGGCGGCGCGCCTGGTCCCCGGACGCGGCGACGGTTGCATCGCCGGCCACGCCCGCCGCGATGGCGTCGGCGAGCGCGCCCTCGACGTCGGCCGCGAGCGGCGCACCCGCCGTGCTCGCGTCAGCCTGGATCAGCGTGTACCACGGATGCCCCGGCAGGGGATCGGGGAGCTCCGGGTGATGCTTGCGCGACAGCCCGAGGGCGATTTCGCTCATCAATTCGAATCCGGTCAACCGGTCCCCCAGGGCCTCCTTCATCCGGGAGAGCAGGAGCACGGCCTGTGCCAGATCGGCGACCGCGGCGAGCGCCGTCGTGCGCGCGCGCGGCGCCGGTACGACACCGAGCACCGCGGCCGTGACGATGCCGAGCGTCCCCTCGCTGCCGATGAAGAGTTGCTTGAGGTCGTAGCCGGAGTTGTCCTTGCGCAGCGCGCGCAATCCGTTCCAGACGCGGCCGTCGGCGAGCACGACCTCGAGGCCGAGGACTCGCGCTCGCGCGTTGCCGTAGCGCAGCACCGCCGTGCCGCCGGCATTGGTCGAGATGTTGCCGCCGATCGTGCAGCTCCCCTCCGATGCGAGCGACAGCGGAAAGCAGAGTCCCGCCGCATCGGCGGCGGCCTGCACTTCGGCGAGTGTCACGCCCGCCTCGACGGTCAGCGTCGCGTTGCCGGGGTCGACCGAGCGCACGCGGCTCATCCGCGCGAGCGAAAGCACGACGCTGCGGCCGGAATCGTCCGGCGTCGCACCCCCGCACAGTCCGGTGTTACCGCCCTGGGCGACGATCGGCGCGCCGGCGTCGACACAGGCTCGGACGACCGCTGCGACTTCATCGGTGCTCCCCGGCCGAACGACCGCCGCGGCTCGGCCATGAAACTGATTGCGCGCGTCGACTAGGTACGGTGCGACGGCATGCGCATCGACGAGAACCTGGGCTTCGCCGACGATCGCGGCGAGCGTGTTGCGCAGGGTTGCGGCAGCTACGGTCATGGCGCAGGATATTAGAGCACGACCCCCTCTTCGAAGGGACGACGATGAGCGAGCATGACGGCAAGCCGGCGCCTGACGCGACTCCGTTCACGGCCGAGGACGCGATGGCGTTCATGCAACGGATGTGGAATCCGTTTGCGACGCCGATACCCGGCACGGTGACCGCCGCGGCGCCCGCCGCCACGACCAGCGCTTCGACGGCTGGCGCGGCACCTTCGCGCGCGAGCGCCGGGTCGACGGCGTCGGGGGCCGACCTCGGCGCGGCGGCATTCGGCGCCGCACCCGCGATGCTTTCCGGCATGCTGCCGTTCCCGAACCCCGCGGCGATGTTCGCGGCGCTCGACCCGGCCGAAGTCGAGCGCAAGATCGGCGAGCTCAAGGTGATCGAGGGCTGGCTCGCGATGAGCCTCAACCTCGTCCAGATGAGTGTCAAGACGCTCGAGTTGCAGCTCGCTTCGCTCGAAGCGCTGCAGGGCGCGCACGCGCCGGCCCCACGCAAGCGCGCGCGCCGCGCATCGCGCGGCTGAGGAACGCCGGCTACGCACCGAGCCATGCGCGACGAAGTGCGGGTCCGCAGGGCTGCGTCGACTCGCGCAAAGTGAGCCAGGCGGTGTCGCGCGGAGCCGGGCCGAGCTCGACGACGTGGGTTTGCAGCACGCCATCGCGGAACGCATGCACGTCGACGGATTCGCCGGGCGCGCGCCGCATCGCGAGCGCGGCGAACGTTTCCGCGGTCGCCTTGAGACCGTCGAGGGCGACGAGGACATCTCCGGGAGCGAGCCCGGCGCGCTCGGCGGGACCCGCGGTAAAGACGTGGCGCAAGGCGAGATTGGTGTCGACGCTCGCTCCGAACCATGAGCGCGCAATCGGCCCTGCCGCCGGCTTCCCGCCCTTGTCGCTGGCCCCGGCGGAAGCTCGCAGATTGAGCTCGATGCCGAACACATCGAGGAGCTCGGCAAGCGGCAGCTCGGCCGTGCCGTCGACGTAGCTCGCGAAGAACGCCGCGAGCGATCGACCGGCGAGCTCCTCGGCGACGGCGCGGAATCCATTCTCCGGGACACCGATCGTCCGCGTGCCGAAGCGCTGCCACAGAGTGCGCATGACGTCGTCGAGCGACGTACGCCCTTCGCGTCGCAGCGTGAGATCGAGCGCCAGCGCGACGAGCGAGCCTTTGAGGTAGTAGCTGATCGCGGCATTGGGCGTATCGGCATCGGGGCGGTAATGCTTGATCCAGGCATCGAAGCTCGCATCGCCGAGCGTCTGCACGCCACGCCCGGGCGTGCGCAGCAGCGTGGTGATGCTGCGCGCGACGAGCTCGAGGTATCTTGCGGCGTCGATGAGGCCGCAGCGCAGAAGAGCGAGGTCGTCGTAGTACGACGTGACGCCCTCGAAGATCCATAGCTGGCGCGTGTACGCCTCGCGCGCGAGGTCGTAGGGCACGAACGCCGCCGGCGTGATGCGCTTCACGTTCCAGCTATGGAAATATTCGTGGCTGGCGAGACCGAGGAAGCGCAGATACGCGTCGTCGATCCTGGGCTGCGAATCGGCAATGCCGGTGGCCGTCGGGTTCCCGCCGGCATGGGCGGGGAGCTCCGTGCGCGAGCAGACGAGGCTCGTCGACGAACGATGCTCGAGGCCGCCGTGTCCGTGATCCGTCGCATTGACGAGGAAGAGGTAGCGCTCGAAAGGCGGCTTCGCACCGACGCCGCCGAAGAGCTCGATCTGCCATTGGCAGACGCGCGCGAGGTCCGCCTGCAGCCTGTCGACGGCAACGTCGCGCACGCCTGAGAGCGCGATGTCGTGTGGAACGTTGCAGGCGTCGAAGGTCGCGAGGACGAAGTCGCCCATCTCGACCGGATGATCGATGAGCTCGTCATAGCTCGCGGCGCGGTAGCGCCCGAAGCCGCGTTTGGCTTCCGCGGCGGGGCGTTCGGGCGTCTTTCCATTGCGATCGAGCGTCGTCGCGACGTGCCAGTCGGCGGCGGGATTGTCCGGGGCGACGATGTCGAGCGTGCACGGGGCGGCTTCGAGGCCCTCCGGGCAAAGGAAGACGCAGGCGCCATTGAAGAAGCCCCGCGAGGTGTCGAGGTAGGCGCCGCGCACCGATGGGTCGAACGCGAAGACCTGTGCGGTCACGGTGATGGGGCCGGCGCCGGCGGCGACGCGCCAGAGGTCCTTCGCCTCCTTCACGATCGATATCGGAATGCCGTCGCGCTCGGCCCCAATCGCGACCACGTGCCGCGCGAACTCGCGGACCAGGTAGCTTCCCGGAATCCACGTCGGCAGGCGGAACCGCTGGCCCGCGCGATCGGGCTGCGCGACCGTGCAGCGAATCTCGAAACGATGCGCGTAGAGGTCGGCAGGCGAGATTCGATAGTGAACGCTGCCGGTGTCGGGGCTCATCGGGAAGACGTCTGCTGCGGATGACAGCGCGCCGCGTTTGCGCGCATCATGGCGCCCCCGGCACGAATCGAACGTGCGACCCCATTCTTAGGAGGAATGTGCTCTATCCACTGAGCTACGGGGGCGGCGCCCGCCGATTCTATCCTCCCGGCGCAGTCCCGCCGCCGGGTGTCCGGCATTGATCGCGTGGCTTCGCCCCGGCTCTGCCTTTCCTCCGCTCGAGCGGGCACTCGCCGAGCCGAACGGTCTCCTTGCAGCAGGTCAGGAACTGACGCCGGAACGGGTGATCGACGCGTACCGCCAGGGCATCTTCCCGTGGTACGCCGCCGGCCAGCCGGTGCTGTGGTGGAGTCCGGATCCGCGGATGGTGCTTTATCCGGACGAGTTCCGTCGCGCGCGCTCGCTCGCGCGCCGCATCCGCCAGCATCAATTCGAGGTTCGCGTCGACACGGCGTTCGACGCGGTGATCGAGGCCTGCGCGACGGTGCCGCGCGGTGACGGCGATCGCGCCGAGACGTGGATCACCCCAGCGATGCAGGACACCTACCGCGCATTGCATCGCCTCGGCTACGTGCATTCGGTCGAAGCGTGGCAGGAAGGTGAACTCGCCGGCGGGCTCTACGGTCTTGCATTGGGAAGGGTCTTCTTCGGCGAATCGATGTTCGCCCGCGTCACCGATGCATCGAAGGTTGCGCTCGCCGCGCTCGTCGGTCTTGCGCGAACGCAGGCCATCGCGCTGATCGACTGCCAGCAGGAGACGCGACACCTCGCGTCGCTCGGTGCGCGACCGATTCCGCGCGCGCGTTTTGCACGCGAGCTGGCGCAGTTGATACACTCGACCGCGGTTCCCGGCGGCTGGGCGCCGGGGCCGCTATCGGAGCACGCGTGAGCAGGCTGAACGACCTACCGCTGGCGACACTGCAGTTCTACGCCACGGCGCCGTATCCGTGCAGCTACCTGCCGGACCGGGCGGCGCGCTCGCAGGTGGCGACGCCGAGCCACCTGATCGATGCGCGCGTCTACAGCGAGCTCGTCCGTCTCGGCTTCCGGCGCAGCGGAGCCTTCACCTATCGGCCGTACTGCGACCATTGCCACGCCTGCGTTCCGGTACGCGTTCCGGTCGCGCGCTTTGCGCCGAACCGCAGCCAGCGCCGCGCCTGGCGCAGGAACGCGGGGCTCACCACAGTGCGGCGCGAGCTAGTCTACGATCCGGCGCACTATGCTCTCTACCTGAAGTACCAGCGGTCGCGGCATCCCGGCGGCGGGATGGACCAGGACAGCCGCGAGCAGTACCAGCACTTCCTGCTCCACAGCAACGTCGCGACCGAGCTTTACGAATTCCGTGACGGCCCCGTGCTACGGATCGTGAGCCTCGTGGACCGCCTGGCGGACGGGTTGTCGTCGGTCTACACGTTCTTCGACCCCGAGCCGTCCAGCGCCGGCTACGGGACCAGCAGCATCCTCTGGCAGATCGAGCGCTGCCGCGAGCTCGGGCTTCCCTACCTGTACCTCGGGTATTGGATCAGGGAGAGCCCGAAGATGGCGTACAAGGCGGGTTTCCGGCCGATCGAGGGCCTCGCCGCCGGACGCTGGATACGGCTTCCGTAGACCAGTCCCCACGCAAAGCCTTGTGGTCGCCAGGCTGGCGCGGCCCGAGGGATCGCGGTCCGTTGGCACGCTAATGTGTACGCTACAACGTGAGAGAAACATCTGCACGCTGCGCACTCGAGTAACTCGGATTGGGTTGCGTTGTTGCCTCTAAGCCGATGCATGCATATCGGATTGGCAAAAGCGCAACGAATCGCCTTCATTCGGGCCCGGCAGGATTCCTTTCCTGTGGGAACTTGATGTAGAGTACACACGTGCCGCAGGGCGGCAAATCTTGCCGCTTTGCGTTCGATAGACGGGAGCGGTGACGTTTTGCGTCACAAGTGGAAGGCGCCGCCTCGCATGCACGACATGTCGTAGCGCGAGATTTCTTTGGGGGTATTCGATGAATGCAGTGACCGAATTTCCGACCGTCGCCAATAC
>DASVWR010000050.1:0-5882 GCA_036393115.1 Casimicrobiaceae bacterium | reverse complement strand
CGTGCGCGGATCGATCTCCGCGCTGACCGCCGCGCCATTGACCGTCATCGAAATCGGAATGCCCATGTCCGCTCGCTCCGTTGTGCGTGGTTCTGGAGAATGCGATGATGTTACTCATCTGCCGATGGATCAGCAATCCTCCGCTCCGTTCGCGGCGCCGACTCTAGTTCAGATTGGCGACGTACTGCGCCAGGTTGTCGATGTCGGCATCGGTCAGTGTCGCGGCGACGCTCGTCATGTTGCCGCCGTCGTTGGTGCGCCGCCTGGCGCGAAAATCGTCGAGCTGCTTCCTGATGTACGCGTAGTGCTGTCCGGCAACGCGCGGGATTTCGTTCTGGCCGCTGAAGTTGCCGAGGTGACACATCGAGCAGAGGTCGGCGTCGGCCTTCTTTCGACCCTCGTCCACCTTCGCCGGGTCGGGCTTGAAGCCATTGGGAGTGGGTTTCTGCTTCGAGAACCACTCGGCGAGCGCAAGCATCTCCTCGGGCGAGAGTGTCGCAACGATCGGATCCATCGACGGATCGTGTCGCCGCCCGGCCCTGAAGTCCTTGAGTTGCAGGTAGACATAGCGTGCGGTCTGGCCGGCGAGGATCGGGTACATCGGATTGGTCGAATTGCCGGTCGCCGTGTGGCAGGCGGCGCAGACGGCGACCTGCGCTGGTGCTCCGGGAGGCAACGCGGTCTGGGCACCCGCGGGCACTGCACCCAGCGCGGCAACGACCGATAGGACGACAACGAGCGGCGAATTCACGAACGACCGAGGCAGCATGAACGCTCTTTCTTTCGACGGATGATACGCGAAGCCGGCTCGCGGCGACCGTCGTCGCCTGCGGTCCGGCCCCGAATGACACCGGGGCTGCCCCCGGTACGGCGGCAGCCCCGGCGGAGAGGAATGCGTCGTTACTGCAGCGCGAACACGTAGACGCTGTTGCCGCGCTTCGCGTCGATCTGGTTGTTACCGCCGGCGGCGACCGCGACGTACTGCTTGCCGCCGACCATGTATGACACCGCGGGCGCATTGACACCGGCGCCGCAGTTGAACTTCCAGAGCGGCTTGCCGTTGCGCGCGTCATAGGCCTTGAACCAGCCGTTCGCCTCGCCATTGAAGACGAGGTCGCCCGCCGTTGCCAGCACGCCGCCGATCAGCGGTTGCGGCGTCTTCACGCCCCAGACGACCTTGCCGGTGTCGAGGTTGACCCCGACCAGACGACCCCACTGCGCTTCACCCTCGATCGTCTTGAACGCACCGCCGAGCCACAACTTCCCGCCTGGGTACGCAGCATCGGTGACCTGGTAGGTCATCGGCTGATGCAGGTTCGCCGCGTAGGCCATGTGCAGCTTCGGAATCACCGCCATCGGCGACCATTCGACGCCACCGTTCGCGCCGGGGAGCATCCGTGCGCCCGTCGGCGTCGGCAGCGTCCACATGTTCTCCTGCGGGATCATCGCCTGCGAGAAGCGGATCAGCTTGCCGGTTGCGCGGTCGTTGACGTAGATGTGACCGGTCTTGCCGCCGTGAATGGCGACGTCGACCATCTTGCCGTGCTCGTCCTTCGCCTGCGTGAGGATGACAGGGCTGACGGCATCGAGATCCCACACGTCATGCGCGATGTACTGCGAATGCCACTTGTAGGTGCCCTTGTCGAGATCGACGGCGACCATCGAGTCGGTGTAGAGGTTGTCACCCGGGCGGATCGCGCCGTAGAGATCAGGTGACGGATTGCCGACGACGAAGATCACCGTCCGCGTCTTGAGGTCGACCGCAGGGGCCATCCAGACGCCGCCGCCCAGCCGCTCGTAGAACGAGCTGTCCTTGGCGAGCGCCGCCTTCTCGGCTGCGATGTCGCGATGCATGTCGCGCCCGGTCGCATCCTTCGTCGCCCACACGCCTTCCTGGCCCTTGTCCGGAATCGTGTAGAACGTCCACAGGAGCTTGCCGTCGGTCTGGCTGTAGGCCTTGACGAAGCCGCGGATGCCGTACTCGCCGCCGTTGGTGCCGATCAGGATCTTGCCGTCGACTGCGACCGGGGCCATCGTCTCGGAATAGCCCTTGTCGGGATCGGCGATCTGGGTCTCCCACAGCACCTTGCCGGTCTTCGCATCGAGCGCGACGAGCTTCGCGTCGAGCGTGCCGAGGAACAGGCGATCGCCGGCGATCGCGACGCCGCGGTTGTTCGGACCGCAGCAAAAGGTCGTGATCGGGCCCATCTTGTGCTTGTATTCCCAGTACTCCTCGCCCGTTGTCGCGTTGATCGCGTAGACGTGGTCGTACGACGTCGTGAGGAACATCACACCGTCGACGACGATCGGCGCCGTTTCCATCGACTCCAGCATGTCGGTCTGAAACACGAACGCCGGGCGCAGCTTCGACACGTTGCCCGTGTTGATCGCCGCACCCGGGTAATAGCGCGTCTGCGCATAGCTACCGTTGGAATGCAGCCAGTCGCGCGTATCCGATCCCGCGTTGGTCAGCATGGCGTCGGACACCGGGGCGAGCTTCGGCGACATCGGCGCGACCGAGATCGTCGCGCTTCCGCCGACCTCCTGCGACGCCGCCAGTCCGGCAAAGCCGAGCCCGGCGGCTGCGACGCAAAACGCGATGCATCTGCGGTACGACATGATGGAATCTCCTCGTTGAGGTGGTTGGTCGCCGGTCGCGCCGCGCAACCGCCGCGCGAGCCGGCATCGCTGATTCGTCACCACAGGAGGTGGTTTATAGTGCGTTTCTCGAAGCGTGGCAATCGGCACGGATGCTGCGACGCAGCAACCCGTGGAACGACCCGACCATGCATGGAACGCAGGAGACTTCTCGATGTTCACCTCATCGATCCTCGCTTCGTCGACGACGCCAGTCGCGCACTCGCGCGCGCACGTCGTCAGGCGAACGAGCCGTGTCGCGCCGCTGATTCTCGCCGGGGCACTTGTGCTGGCGGCGCTGCCCGTGGAGTGCGCGGTCGCAGCGAGCGACGCAACGGCTGCAAGTTCGTTTGCGACGCCGAACGCGCCCCCGACCACGAGCATCGTCGCTACGGCAGCCGATGACTCGTTCGCCGTCAATCTGCGTCTCCTGGCTGCGATCCGCCGCGAGGACGCCGCAGCGATCGCGCAGGCGCTGCACGATGGCGCGTCGATCGACTTTCGCAACCGCCTCGGCGAGACTCCGCTCCTCACGCTGCTGAAGAAGAATCGTCCCGACCTCGCCGCGCCGCTGCTCGCGTCGGGGGCCGATGTCAACCTTGCCGCGATCAACGGGATCACGCCGTTGATGGCAGCCGCTTACAACGGCAACACCGATATCGTTCGCGCGCTGCTCGACAAAGGCGCATCGATAGCGCCGGTCGATCGCACTGGCAAGAACGCGATGACCTATGCTGCGGGCGAGGGTCACACCGACATCGTGCGCCTGCTGCTCGCGCGCGGCGTCGATCCGAATGCGACCTACCGCAACCATCTCACTGCGCTGATGTGGGCGGCCGGCTACGGCAGGACCGACACCGTGCGCGCGCTGCTCGCCGCCGGTGCGCGCGCCGACGTCGCGGACGATCGCGGCAAGACGGCCGCCGACATCGCGCGCGACGGGGGCTACTCGGAGACCGTGGCGGCGCTCACCGCGCACTGAGCTGCTCGCGCGCATCGCCACGACGCTGCGCGCACTCACGCTTGACGTCGCACGCGCATCTGCGCATGCCGTCGCGCGCGGTGCAGTCGGCGCGTGGTCAGCGTGATGTTCGCAATGCCCGCGCCGTATGCGTGATCAGCGTAATCGTCGCAACGCCTGCGCCACGCGATGAGGCAGAGTGCGCTGGTCGTGCCGGAACGGCCCGGAGTCCGCAATCGCCTGGATGCGCATCCAAGCTGAGCGTCGCGGCCTGCTCGCGCATCGGCGTTCGCGCTTAGCGCTATGCGTGCCGCGCCCGGTGCGAGAGTCACGCGCGCGAGTGGGAGCGCCTGCCGTCACGGGTGGCGCAGCGAGCACTGCACTGAACGTCGCCGGCCACGGGCGCACACCTTGCGAAGCGGGCGCCGGGCCCCGTAGGCAGGCGTTTGCGGACTTCGAGCGCGCGCTGGCTCTCACACCGGACGCGGCATACCCGACAACTGCGTCCCGAACGCCAATGCGCAGACAGCTCCCGAATCAGGACGCGCTACAGAGCGATGCTGACCATCGCGCCGGCGAACCAGTTGCGCCCCGGCGCGGGCTCGAAGTAGCGCCCGTTGCTGTCGTTGACGATCACCGATCCCGCGTAGTTCCGGTCGAACAGGTTGTTGACGCGGGCGAACGCGGTCCACGTCGCCGCGCCCGTCTTGACGCCGTAGCCCACGCGCGCATTGACTGCGCCATAGGACGGCGCGGCATCGGTGTTGCGCTCGTTAACGTAGAGCTTGTCGGCGTATTGCGTCTCGAGCGCCGCATTGAAGCCGATCGCCCCTTGCGGTGCCCAGTCGAGCTCGGCCCAGGCCTCGCGCGAAGGAACTCCGGGCAGCCGCGCACCGACGGGAACGGTCGAGGGTGGCGTACCGGACCTGTAGGCATCGGCGAAGACCGCGCGTAACCAGGTCAGCGCGACGCGTGCGCGCAACCCACCGCCGAGTGCGGCGTCCCACAGCGCTTCGGCGCCCTGCCGATGCGTCGCGCTCGCGTTCTTGTACGTCGTGCGTCCACCGGTCGCCTGATCGACGACGATCTCGTTGTGCGTATCGGTATCGAACCACGCCAAGTTCAGCCGCTGCCCATCGGGCCCAAGGAACTTTGCACCCGCCTCGAAGGCGCGACTCGTTGCCGGCTGCAACGCGAAGTTGAGCCCGGTGCCGCTGTCGCGATACGCGATTTCGGTGAACGTCGGCGTCTCGAATCCTTCGCCATAGCTTGCGTAGAGATTGACGACGTCGGTTGCGTGGAACACGACCCCGGTGACCGGGCTCGTATTACTGAAGTCGCGATTTCCGCTATCGTTGCCATTGGCGCCGGTCACGTAGTGATCGACCGACGCGTAGCGCACGCTGCTCGTGCGCACTCCCGCAGTCGCTGACCAGCGCCGCGCGAATTCCCATTCGGCCTGCGCATAGGCATCGGTACCCGTCACGTCATCGGTGTCGTCGCGCCGCAGGTCTCCCATCGCGCCGAAGTTGTTGACGAAACCCCGGCGCAACTGGTCCTGCCTGTTCCAGTCTCCGCCGAAGGTGAGCGTCAGCGGTCGCCTCAGCGCCACCGCATGCCAGACGAGCCGCGCGCCGACACCGCCGAAGTTGCCGTCGAGATCGGTGATGCCACCCGAAGACGTCGCCCCCGAGCCGGTGAACGCGAGGTACTGGCGCACGAGGCGCCGGCCACCGTAGGTATCGACGTGAACGTCGAGGGCGTCCGAGACCGCATGATCGAGCGCAACGCCGCCCTGCGCCTGGTCGATCGTCTTGCGGGTGTCGAACAGGATGGCGGCGTGGTCGACACTGCGCGGATTGCGCGACCACTCGGCCCGCGTCAGGCCAAGCGGATCCTCGGTCTCGGGCTGATACTGCGTGTTGCCGATCACCGTGATGCGTGTCGACGCATCGAGGCTCAGCACGAGCTTCGCGTTCGTGAGGTCGCGCCGGGCACGCGAGTGGTCACGATACCCGCTCGTCCGGAATTCGCCTCCGGCAACGACGTAGCCGAGGCGATCGCGCGTTTCCGAGAACTTCGTGCCGAATGTCCACTGACCGTAGCTCCCACCGCCGCCGGTCACCGTCGCGACGGGCTCGGCGGACGGATCCTCGGTGAACACCGAGATCACGCCGCCCGACGCGTTGCCATAGAGCGCCGAGAACGGGCCGCGCAGGACTTCGATGCTCTTCGCCGACAGCAGGCTGAAGCTGCCGGTCTGCCCCTGGCCGTCCGGCATCGT
>DASVWR010000049.1:0-7462 GCA_036393115.1 Casimicrobiaceae bacterium | reverse complement strand
CACCATGCACCGATTGCCGAACAGGAGGAGCAACCGGTCGCGCGACCCCACCGCGTGCGCCCTCCGCGCGCGGTGATCACCGAGGAACCGCTGCAGCTCGTCGAGACGCGCAAGAACAGCGCGTCCTGAGCACGTCGCGTCGCACGTCGCGTCAGCGCGTGCTGCCTCCGGGCAGCACGCGACGCGCGAGCGCAGGCGTTGCACGCTCGAGCAGGTCGAGCACCGCTTCGAAGCCGGCAGCGCCCCCGTAGTAAGGGTCGGGAACCTCGCGCACTCCGATTCCGGGAGCGAGATCGAGCGCGAGGCCGAGATGTCCGGCGAACCCCGTCGGACGCAGCGCAGCCAGGTCGCGCAGATTGTGCTCGTCCATCGCGAGGATCCACCTGAAGCGCGTGAAGTCGTCGCGCGAGATCTGCCGCGCCCGCAGGCCCGCGAGCTCGTAGCCGCGGCGCCGCGCATGCGCGATCGCACGCGGGTCGGGCGGCTCGCCGACGTGCCAGTCGCCGATTCCTGCCGACGCGACCTGCAGGCCGGACCCCTGGCCGCTGCGCAGCAGATGGTCGCGGAACACGACCTCCGCCGTCGGCGAGCGGCAGATGTTGCCCATGCACACGAACAGCACCGACACCGGTGCGAAGCCGGCGTCGGCGGCGGCACGCGCGCTCGTCACTGCATGAACCACCCATGGCTCACCACCAGCGACTGGCCGGTGAGCGCGTTGGTCGGGAACGATGCGAACAGCAATGCAACCTCGGCAACGTCGTCGACCGTGGTGAACTCGCCGTCGACGGTGTCCTTCAGCATCACCTTCTTGATCACGTCCTCCTCGGAGATGCCGAGCTCCTTCGCCTGCTCCGGAATCTGCTTCTCGACGAGCGGCGTGCGCACGAAGCCGGGGCAGATCACGTTGGCGCGCACGCCGTGCTTGGCGCCCTCCTTCGCGACGACCTTGGCGAGCCCGATCAGCCCGTGCTTCGCGGTGACGTAAGGCGCCTTCAGCACCGACGCCTCCTTCGAGTGCACCGATCCCATGTAGATCACGCTGCCGCTGCCGGCCTTGTACATGTGCGGAAGACACGCGCGCGTCGTGAGGAACGCGCCGTCGAGATGGATCGCGAGCAGCTTCTTCCAGTCGGCGAGGCTGAAGCTCTCGATCGGATCGACGATCTGGATGCCGGCATTGCTGACGAGAACGTCCACCTTGCCGTACTTCGCCACCGCGGCGGCGACGCCCGCGTTGACGGCGGTCTCGTCGGTGACGTTCATCGCGACGCCCATCGAGCGCCCGCTGGGATCGATCTCGCGTGCCGCGCTGCTCGCGGCGTCGAGATTGAGATCGGCGATCACCACCCGCGCGCCCGCCTTCACGTATCGCGTCGCGATGGCCTTGCCGATCCCGCTCGCGGCGCCGGTGACGATCGCTACCTTGTCGTTGAGTTGCATCGCAAACTCCTTCTCGAAATCCCGGAAGCTTCCAGTATAGGACGCGGCGCTTCGAGGCCGCCGCGACCACGGTTCGATGGTCGGCGGGCGTGATTGGTTCAGACGTGCAGCCGGCGCGCGGCCGGCGCGCGGCTCAGGTCTCGGTCGGCAGCGCCACGCCGACCAGCGCCTCGCGCAGCGTGAACAGGCGATCGCGAAGCTCGGCAGCGCGTTCGAACTCGAGGTTCTTCGCCGCCTCCTGCATCACGCGCTCGACCTCGCGCAGCTCGCGCTCGAGGTCCTTCTCGGGCATCGCGGCGTACTTCGCCTTCGCCTGTGCGGCCTTGAGCTCGCGCCGCTCGTCGTCGATGTCGTAGACGCCATCGATCATCTCGCGGATCCGCTTCTCGACGCCGCGCGGCGTGATGCCCATCTTGCGATTCCACGCGATCTGCTTGGCGCGCCGGCGCTCGGTCTCGTCGATCGCCGCCTTCATCGAATCGGTCACGCGGTCGGCGTAGAGAATCGCGGTGCCGTTGATGTGGCGTGCGGCGCGCCCGATCGTCTGGATCAGCGAGCGCTCGGCGCGCAGGAACCCCTCCTTGTCGGCGTCGAGGATCGCGACCAGCGACACCTCGGGGATGTCGAGCCCTTCGCGCAGCAGGTTGATGCCGACCAGCACGTCGAATTCGCCGAGACGCAGGTCGCGGATGATCTCGACGCGCTCGACGGTATCGATATCGCTGTGCAGGTAGCGCACGCGCACGCCGTGCTCGCCGAGATACTCGGTGAGATCCTCGGCCATCCGCTTGGTCAGCGTCGTCACCAGCACGCGCTCGCTCTGTGCCACGCGGGCGTTGATCTCCGACAGCAGGTCGTCGACCTGGGTCGCCGCCGGGCGCACCTCGAGGCGCGGATCGACGAGCCCGGTCGGACGCACGACCTGCTCGACGACCTGTCCCGCGTGTTTCTGCTCGTAATCCGCCGGCGTCGCCGAGACGAAGATCGTCTGCGGCAGCAGGCGCTCGAACTCGTCGAAACGCAGCGGCCGGTTGTCGAGCGCCGACGGCAGCCTGAAGCCGTAGTCGACGAGATTCTCCTTCCTGGCGCGGTCACCCTTGTACATGCCGCCGACCTGCGGGATCGTCACGTGACTCTCGTCGATGAACATCAGCGCCTTCGGCGGCAGGTAGTCGATCAGCGTCGGCGGCGGCTCCCCCGCTGCGCGTCCCGACAGGTGACGCGAGTAGTTCTCGATCCCCTTGCAGAAGCCGATCTCGGCCATCATTTCGAGATCGAAGCGCGTGCGCTGATCGATGCGTTGCGCCTCGACCAGCTTCATCGCGGCGACGAAGTCCTGCTTGCGCTGCGCGAGCTCGGCCTTGATCGCCTCGATCGCGTCGAGCACCTTGCGGCGCCCGGTGACGTAATGCGACGACGGGAACACCGTGTACCGCGTCATCTTCTGCCGCAGGTGGCCGGTCAGCGGATCGAAGAGCTGCAGCGACTCGACCTCGTCGTCGAACAGCGACACGCGCAGTGCGCTCTCGGCGTTCTCGGCCGGGAAGATGTCGAGGACGTCGCCGTGGACGCGGAAGGTCCCGCGCCGGAAGTCGAGCTCGGCGCGCTGGTACTGCATCTCGGTCAGCCGCGCGATCGCATCGCGTTGCGCGAGGCGGTCGCCCTGGCGCACGTGCAGGATCATGCTGTGATACTCGGACGGATCGCCGATGCCGTAGATCGCCGACACCGTCGCGACGACGATGCAATCGGGCCGCTCGAGGATCGCCTTCGTCGCGGAGAGGCGCATCTGCTCGATGTGCTCGTTGATCGAGCTGTCCTTCTCGATGTAGAGGTCGCGCGAAGGAACGTAGGCCTCCGGCTGATAGTAGTCGTAATACGATACGAAATACTCGACCGCGTTGTGCGGGAAGAATTCGCGGAACTCGGAATAGAGCTGCGCGGCGAGGGTCTTGTTCGGCGCCAGCACCAGCGCCGGCCGGCCGGTCCGCGCGACGACGTTCGCCATCGTGTAGGTCTTCCCCGAGCCGGTCACGCCGAGCAGCGTCTGGAACGAGAGCCCGTCGGCGAGCCCTTCGCAGATCCTGGCGATCGCCTCGGGCTGGTCTCCCGACGGCTCGAACGGCTGGTGTAGCTCCCAGGGGCTGTCCGGGAAGGTGACGATCATGCGGCTTCTGCCGGCTCGCGCTCGGCCGGAGCGGCGAACTGCAGCGCCGCGAGGCGCGCGTAGAGCGGATTGTCGCGAACCAGCGCGTCGTGGGTACCCTGCGCGATTACCCTTCCCGCTTCCATCACGATGATGCGGTCGGCGTGGCGGACCGTCGCGAGGCGGTGGGCGATCATCAGCACCGTGCGCCCCGCCATCAGGTGCTCGAAGGCGAGCTGGACGATGCGCTCGCTCTCGGCATCGAGCGCACTCGTCGCCTCGTCGAGGAGCAGGATCGGGCGGTCGGCGAGGATCGCCCGTGCGATCGCCAGGCGCTGGCGCTGCCCGCCGGAAAGACGCACGCCGCGCTCGCCGAGTGTGCTCGCATAGCCGTCGGGCAGCCGCTCGACGAACTCGCCCGCGTAGGCCGCCTCGCAGGCCGCCTTCACCTCGGCGTCGCTCGCATCGGGCCTGCCGTAGCGGACGTTTTCCAGCACCGACGACGCGAAGATCACCGGGTCCTGCGGAACCACCGCGAGCTGGCGGCGCACCTCGCGCGGATCGGCATTGCGCAGATCGACGCCGGCGATGCGCACCGCGCCCGCCTGCGGATCGTAGAAGCGCAGCAGGAGCTGGAACACCGTCGTCTTGCCCGCCCCCGAAGGGCCGACCAGCGCGACCTTCTCGCTCGCGCGGACGTCGAGGCCGAAGTCGTCGAGCGCCGGGACATCAGGGCGCGACGGATAATGAAAGCGGACACGATCGAAAGCGAGCGTCCCACGCCCGGAGACCGGGAGCGCAACCGGCGCGGTCGGAGCCTTGATCTCGGGAACCACCTCGAGAAGCTCGAACAGGCGCTCGGTGGCGCCGGCAGCGCGCTGCAGGTCGCCGATGACTTCGCTGATCGTGCCGACCGAGCCGGCGACGATGATCGCGTAGAACACGAATGCGGAGAGCTCGCCTCCCGACAGGCGCCCGGCGACGACGTCGTGGCCGCCGATCCAGAGAATCACGCCGACCGCGCCGAACACGAGCAGGATCACCGCCGCGACCAGCAGCGCGCGCTGGCGGATCCGCCGCACCGCCGTGCCGAACGCATCCTCGACGCGGCGCGCGAATCCGTGCCGGTCGTCGTCCTCGTGGCCGTAGGCCTGCACGGTACGGATCTCGTGCAGCGACTCGTCGAGAAACGAGCCGACGTCGCCGACGCGGTCCTGCGTCGCGCGCGCGAGCCTGCGCACGCGGCGCCCGAACAGGATGATCGGAATCACGACGACCGGGACGCCGGCGAGCACCAGCAGCGTGAGCTTGAGGCTCGTCGCCATCAGCATCACGAGGCCGCCGGCCAGCAGCAGGAAGTTGCGGATCGCCTGCGATGCGCTCGAGCCGATCACCGTCTCCAGCATCGTCGTATCGTTGATCAGCCGCGAGATCACCTCGCCGGTGCGCGTCGCCTCGAAGAACGACGGCGGCAGACCGAGCAGGTGATCGAACACGGTTCGCCGCAGATCGGCGGTGACGCGCTCGCCGAGCCACGACACGTAGAAGAAGCGCATGTAGGTCGCCGCCGCCATCACGACGATGATGCCGAGCATCATCGCGAGCGTGCGGTTGAGCTCGCCGGCGTTCGATGCGGCGAAGCCCTTGTCGACGACGAAGCGCAGCCCCTGACCGACCGCCAGCACGGCGGCCGCGGCGATGACGAGTCCGATCGCGGCGAGCACGATCTGCCGGCGATACGGAGCGAGGAAGCGTCGCGTCCGCGCCAGCGTCTTCAGCGCGGTGACGGGGGGAATCTTCGGTGCAGGTTCGAGGCGGGTGTCGGCGCGCGCCATGAGTCGCGAAACGGGTGGGTGCAACGATCGGTGACCCGCGTACAATAGCGCGTTTCAGATCGGCCCCGGATCGAACATGAACGCTTCAATCTCCGCGACGCTTTTCGGCAGCGTCGATCTTGCGCCGCGTGATCCGATTCTCGGCGTCACCGAGGCCTTCAACGCCGATGCCAACCCGCGCAAGGTCAACCTCGGCGTCGGCGTCTACAACGACGACAACGGAAGGCTGCCGCTCCTCGAATGCGTGCGCCGCGCCGAGGCCGAGATCGCCGCCGCAGCATCACCGCGCGGCTATCTGCCGATCGACGGCATCCCGGCGTACGACCGCGCGGTGCCGCCGCTCCTCTTCGGCGCCGACAGTGCGATCGTCGCGGAGGGATGCGCGGTCACCGTCCAGGCGCTCGGCGGAACCGGTGCGCTGAAGGTCGGCGCCGACTTCATCCACCGCTTCGCGCCCGGTGCAGGCGCGTGGATCAGCGATCCGAGCTGGGAGAATCACCGCGCGCTGTTCGAGTCGGCGGGCTACCGCGTCGAAGCCTATCCCTACTACGACGCCGTCACGCGGGGCCTCGATTTCGCAGCGATGCATTCGTCGATCGCCGCGCTGCCTTCCGGCAGCGTCGTCGTGCTGCACGCGTGCTGTCACAACCCGACCGGGGTAGACCCGTCGCCTGCGCAATGGGACGAGATCGTCGCGACGGTGCGCAGCCGTGGCCTGGTTCCGTTCCTCGATCTCGCCTATCAGGGCTTCGGCGCCGGCATCGACGCCGATGGCGCGGTCGTGCGCAAATTCGCAGCGACGCCCGGTCCGGTGTTCGTCTCGAGCTCGTTTTCGAAGTCGTTCTCGCTCTACGGAGAGCGCGTGGGCGCGCTCACCGTCGTCACCGGCTCGCGCGACGAAGCGGCGCGCGTCTTGTCGCAGATGAAGCGCGTGATCCGCACCAACTACTCGACGCCGCCGACGCACGGCGGGCGCATCGTGTCGATCGTCCTCGGCAATGCCGAGCTGCGCGCATTGTGGGAGCGCGAGCTCGGTGCGATGCGCGAGCGCATCCGCGGCATGCGCGAGGCGCTCGTCGCAGGCCTGGCGAAGCGCGCCCCCGGTCACGATTTCGCGCACATCCTACGCCAGCGCGGCATGTTCTCGTACTCGGGACTCACGCGCGCCCAGGTCGAGCGCCTGCGGCGCGAGTACTCGATCTACGCGATCGACACCGGACGCATCTGCGTCGCGGCGCTCAACCCGAAGAACCTCGACTACGTCGTCGATGCGATCGCCGCGGTGCTATAATTCGCGGCCGCGCGGGAATAGCTCAGTTGGTAGAGCGCAACCTTGCCAAGGTTGAGGTCGCGAGTTCGAGACTCGTTTCCCGCTCCAGCTTCATCGGGAGAGCCAGCAGGACGACAGCGCGGCTCTCCCTTTTCGTTCGCCGGCCCGACGCCGCTTCCTGATCGCATCGGGCCCCATCCCGGGCGGGGTGGCAGAGTGGTCATGCAGCGGCCTGCAAAGCCGTCTACGCCGGTTCGATTCCGACCTCCGCCTCCAACATCCCCGCGGGGCCATCAATCGACCTCGATCTCGAGGTTGCCGTCGACGTCGCGAACCGGGAACGTCCTGAGGTCGCGTCCGCCCGGCTCCTTCAGGCACCGACCGGTGCGGATGTTGAAGACGGCCCCATGCAGCGCGCACTCGACGTTCTCGCCTTCGACGAATCCCTGTGTCAGCAAGGCGTACTGATGCGGGCACACGTCCTCGATCGCACGCAGCTCGCCATTCACGCGGTAGATTCCGATCTCGCAACCGCCGACGACGACCGACAGCGGCTCGTCCTCCGTAACCTCGTCGCTGCGACCAACGACATGCCACTTCCCCACGCTATCTCCCCCACTCTGATCGTTGCGCCGGCATCCTACTCCGTCATTCCAGCGGAGCGAGCCCGTGCTGGACCGCGAAGCGGACGAGGCCGGCGAAGTCGCGCACGCCGACCTTGTGCATCAGGCGGCTGCGGTAGGTCTCGACGGTCTTCGGCGACAGGAA
>DASVWR010000048.1:0-34478 GCA_036393115.1 Casimicrobiaceae bacterium | reverse complement strand
GGCGCACTGTTCCCCAACGCCGATTTCTTCCGCCTCGCGCTGGTCGCGCACGTCGACCTCTCGGTGCTGGTGTGGTTCCTCGCCTTCGCCGGCGTGCTGTGGACGCTGAACAGCGGCCCGCGCGCGCTCGTCGCGGGATGGATCGCACTCGGACTCGTCGCGGCGGGCGCGCTCGCGATCATGGTGGCACCGTTCGTGACCGACGGCGCGCCGGTGATGTCGAACTACGTTCCGGTCATCGACGATCGCCTGTTCGTCGCGGGCCTCGTGACCGTCGCGACCGGAGTCGCCGTCCTGGTGCTGCGCGCGATGTGGCAGGCGCCGGCCGTCGGCACGATGCTCGATCGCCCGGGGGCGCTGCGCTTCGGGCTCAACGCATCGCTCGTCTCGGCGGCCGTGGCCCTGATCGCGTTCGCGTGGTCCTGGTTCGCGATGCCCGCCGGTCTGCCGCCGATCGGCTACTACGAGCTCCTCTTCTGGGGAGGCGGGCACGTGCTCCAGTTCACGTGGAGCCTCCTGATGCTGGTCGCGTGGCTAGGGCTTGCGGATGCGAGCGGTGCGCGGCTTCCGCGCTCGCCGCGCGTCGTCACGCTCCTCTTCGGCGTCGGCCTCGCATCGGTCTTCGCGATTCCGGTCATCTACCTCGCCTACGACGTCGGCTCGGTGGAGCACCACCGGCTGCTCACCTGGCTGATGCGCTTCGGCGGTACGCTCGCGATCCCGGCCGTCGGCGTCGCGACCGCGTGGGCGCTCGTGCGTTCCGGCAGGCCCGAGCCTCGTGCGCGGCCGCTTCGCGCAGCATTGGTGTCGTCGCTCGCATTGTTCGCCGCCGGCGGCGCGATCGGATTCCTGATCCACGGCAGCGACGTGCGCATTCCCGCGCACTATCACGGCGCGATCGTCGGCGTGACGATCGCGCTGATGGGCCTCGCCTACCATCTGTTGCCCGAGCTCGGCCTCGGCGAACCGTCGCGACGCCTCGCCACGGTCCAGCCGTACGTCTACGGCGCGGGGCAGCTCCTGCACATCATCGGCCTCATGTGGTCGGGCGGCTACGGCGTCCAGCGCAAGGTCGCCGGAGGTGAACAGGTTCTTCGCGGCACGCAGGAGATCGCGGGGATGGCGCTGATGGGCATCGCCGGGCTGATCGCCGTCGCCGGAGGGCTCCTCTTCGTCGTCGTCGTGATCGGAGCGATCGCGTCGCGCCGGCCCCGCACCGATGCGACGGTCGCCGCGATGCGGCGATGAGCGCGCCGACCGTGACGTCCGCGATGAAAGCGACAATCCCTGCGACGACCGGTGCGACAACCGGTGCTGCCGGCACGCGAGCGCTCGCCGCCGCCGCCACCGCGCTGATGCTCGTCGTCGTCGTCGCGAGCGCCTGGCTGCGCCTCATCCAGCCCGGTCCCGGCTGCCCCGGCGCAGCCGCGTGCACCGAAGCGACCGCCGGCGCGGCGAGCGCATCGGCGATCGCCACCGCGCGCATCGTTCACCGTTTGGCGGCGAGCGGCGTCGGGCTCGCGCTGCTCGCTCTCGTCGCCGCGCTTGCCGCGCACCGTCCGCGTAACCGCGCGATGCTGGGATACGCGATTACGGCGCTCGTACTCGTCACAATGCTGGCGCTCGTCGGCGCGAGAAGCGCCGAATCGGGGAGCGGCGTGCCCGCGCCCGCCGCAGCTTTCGTGAACATCACCGGCGGGCTCGCACTGCTCGCCGTCCTCTGGCGATTGAGCCTTGGTACGGGCAGCTTCGCGGGTGCCGCTCCGGCGCGCGGCATCTTCGCCGCGCGCGTCGCGCTCGTTGCGACGGCAGCGTGGATCGCCGGCGATGCAGCGATCGCGAGCGGATGGGCGCGGGCCCCGTTCGCGGCGCGACTCGATCTCCAGGACTGGATCGCTCCGGCCCTCGGCGCGCTGGGGATCGCCGGCGCATTCGCTGCGACCAGCCTTGCGCGCGCGAAGGGCGCGACGCGGCGTCTCGGCGCGTCGATCGCCGTCCTCGTTGCCGCGGCCGTTGCCACCGAGCTCCTCGCCACCCGCGCGTCGCCGATCGTGTCCGGACTCGCGCGGACCGTCGTCGCAGCGCTCCTTCTCGGCGCGCTCGTCGCCGCGGCATCGGCGCAGCGGGCGCGCACCCCCGCATCGCCGGCACTGCGCTGAAGCCGACCGCAGTCGTGTAACCAGTCGTGTACCATCGCGCGCAGGTCGACGCGCCTGCGAGCCTGTGGGGTGTGCACGCGACCGCAGCCGCATGACGTTCGCAGAGATCAAGCTCATCCACGAGACCGCCGCTGCGATCTCGATCATCGGATTCATCGCGCGAGGCGCAGGCATGCTCGGCGGCGCGCGCTGGCTCGCCCGGCGCAGCGTGAAGACGCTCCCCCACGTCGTCGACACGGTGCTGCTCGCGTCGGCGATCACGCTCGCCTGGGAGCTTCGCCTGTCACCGCTCGCCACGCCGTGGCTCGCCGCGAAAATCGTCGGCCTCGTCGTCTACATCGTGGTCGGCATGTTCGCGCTGCGCCTCGGGCGCACACGGGCCGTCCGCGCGACCGCGTTCGTCGCCGCGGTGGTGGTGTTCGCGTGGATCGTCTCGGTGGCGTTCACGAAGGACCCGCGGGGCTTCCTCCTCCTGCTCTCCCCGTGACGAAGCGCTCGCGACGGCGCTAACGGCCGGTTACGGAAGCTCGGCAAGACGGGGACAGAATCCATTTCGATATGCGCCGCGCCGGGTCGAGCGGTGGGGATGCTACGGCGCGCTCTGCACCGACCGCGGAGGAAGGGAGTGGGGGACCGTGACGCGCGAGTTCGGCCGCGGGACGCGGCCGGTGTTTGAGCCCGTCACGGTCCCCCACTCCCTCGCCCTCCGCGGTCGAACTCGCGCGCCGCAGCACCCCGCCCGCTACCCGGCGCGGTGGAGCCTCGAACTCGGATCCGCTCCGGTTTTGCCGAGCTTCCTTAAGCGGACTTGAGCGCCGTCGCGAGCGCCTCGTCGACGTTCTCGATCCAGACGAACTCGACCTTCGCGCGTGCATCGGGCGGAACGTCCTCGAGGTCGCGCCGGTTGCGGGCGGGGAGCATCACCGTCGCGATGCCCGCACGAAGCGCCGCCAGCACCTTCTCTTTCACGCCGCCGATTGGCAGCACGAGCCCGCGCAGGCTGATCTCGCCGGTCATCGCAAGATCGGGGCGCACGGCGCGGCGCGTGAACAGCGACGCCAGGGCGACGAACATCGCGACACCCGCGCTCGGGCCATCCTTCGGCGTGGCGCCAGCCGGTACGTGGATGTGGATATCGGACTTGTCGAGCGCGTCCTGGGCGACGCCGAGGTCCGTCGCGCGGGCCTTCAGCAGCGACACCGCGGCCTGCGCGCTCTCCTTCATCACGTCGCCGAGCTGGCCGGTCAGGATCAGCTTGCCGCCGCCGGGCATCCGCGCCGCCTCGATGAACAGGATGTCGCCGCCTACCGGCGTCCAGGCAAGGCCGGTCGCGACACCCGGCACGCCCGCGCGCATCGCGACCTCGGCTTCGAACCTGCGCGGACCGAGGATGGCTGCGATGTCGTCGCGGCCGATCGCGACCGGCTCCGACTCGCCTTCGGCGACGTTGACGGCGACGTGGCGAAACACGCGGCCGATCTCGCGCTCGAGATTGCGCACACCCGCCTCGCGCGTGTAGTCATCGATGATCGTGCGCAGCGCGGCGTCGTCGATCGTGCACTGCGACGCCGCGAGACCCGCGGCCTCGAGCCTGCGCGGGACGAGATAGCGCCGCGCGATTTCGAGCTTCTCCTCTGCCGTGTATCCCGGCAGCTCGATCACCTCCATCCGGTCGCGCAGCGGGCCGGGGATCGTATCGAGGACATTCGCCGTGCAGATGAACATCACCTGCGACAGATCGAACGGGACCGCGAGGTAGTTATCGCGGAACGTCGAGTTCTGCTCGGGGTCGAGCACTTCGAGCAACGCCGACGCGGGATCGCCATGGAAGCCACCCGCGCCGAGCTTGTCGACCTCATCCAGCATCATCACGCAGTTTCGCGTGCCGGCCTTGCGCAGATTCTGGATGACGTTGCCGGGGAGCGAGCCGATGTAGGTGCGGCGGTGGCCGCGGATCTCGGCCTCGTCGTGCACGCCGCCGAGGCTCACGCGTGCGAACTTGCGCCCGGTCGCCTTCGCGATGCTCTGCCCGAGCGAAGTCTTGCCAACGCCCGGCGGGCCGACGAAGCAGAGGATCGGGCTCTTGCCGGACGGATTCAGCTTGTGGACCGCGAGATACTCGAGGATGCGCTGCTTGACCTTCTCGAGACCGAAATGGTCCTCGTCGAGAATGCGCCGCGCCGCGGCGATGTCGATCGCCGGCGGCGGCACCCCGGCCCAGGGCAGCTCGATCAGCCATTCGAGATAGGTCCGGACCATCGAGTACTCGCCCGCCGCCTCGGGCATCCGTTCGAGGCGCTTCAGCTCCTTGCGCGCGGTCTTCTCGATCTCCTCGGGCATCTGCGCCGCGCCGATCGCGCGCTCGAGCTCGGCAATGTCGGCGGCTCCCTCGTCGCCCTCGCCGAGCTCCTTCTGGATCGTCTTCATCTGCTCGCGCAAGAGATGCTTGCGGTTGACGTCGGTGATCGATTCGCGCGTGCGCTCCTCGACGTCGCGCGAGACCTTCAGCACCTCGACGCGGTGCGAGAGCATTTCGAGCAGCTTGTCGAGGCGTGCGCGCAGGTCGAACATCTCCAGCAGCGACTGCTTCTCCTCGACCGTCGCGTCCATCAGGCCGGCAACGAAATCGGCGAGACGCGCCGCCCCGTCAACGCCCTGCACCGCGGCGACCATCTCCTCGGGCACCTGCGGCAGGAGCTGCAGGATCTCGACGGCGCGCTGCTTCACCGCGCGCGCGCGGCCCTCGACCTCGGCGTCGACCGTCTCCGGATCGTCGATGAACTGGACGCGCGCGACGCGGAACGCGTAGCCGTCGAGGAACTGCAGGACGCGGAAGCGGCGCATGCCGCGTGCGATCGCGTGGTGCGATCCGTCCGGCGCGGTGATGTAGCGCATGACAGCGGCGCTGGTGCCGACCCAGTGCAGCGCTTCCGGAGCCGGATCGTCGTCGTCGGGAGTGCGCTGCAGCAGCACGCCGATCGGCCGCTCGAGGCGAACCGCCTCCTGCACTGCGGCAAGCGAGCGCTCGCGACCGACGGTCAACGGAAGCACGACGCCGGGAAAGAGCACGAGGTTGCGCACCGGGACGATGATCAACGCGTCCTCGGGGAGTGCGCGCGCCGCGGCTCCCGCGAGCGGAGGCGCGCCGGCGGCCGTGGTCCCGGGCTGCGCGACGCCTTCCGCGCCGAGCGGCGTCAACTCGCCTCCGGCGGGGGTCGATGCATCACCAGGAAGTTGGTTCGCGTCGTTCATTCGTGTGTCGGCGATTCGTGTGTCGGCGTCTTCGGTTGCCGCATTCATGGATGCTTCCGCAGGCGCACGATCACGCATCCGTGCGCGAGCTCGGGCGCGCCGGCCTCGAGCTCACCGGCAGGAAGCGGAATCCGGCGCTCGAACCTTCCGTAGGGAATTTCGAGATGGCGGACGATCTGGCGCATTCCCGCGAACGGCAGCGAACGCTGGCCGCGCACGACGAGCGCGCCGGGCTCGGTCAGGATCTCGATACGACCGGGCGGCACACCCGGCATCGCGACGACGACGATGAATTCGAGTTCGTCCTCGAACACGTCGACCGGCGGCTCCCACGCGACTTGCGAGCGGCCCGAGCCGGCGACGTGGAAGAACTGCCGGCGCATCCGCTCGGCCTCCTCGAGCAGGCCCCAGGCATGCGACCACATCCACTCCGACGGGTCACTCCTTCGCGACATTCGATTCGATCCAGCGCAGGATGTCGGACGCGCCTGTCGCACCCGAATGGCGCGCGAGCTCGCGCCCGTTGCGAAAAGCGATCATCGTCGGGATGCTGCGTATGCCGAGGCGCGACGCGACCATCTGCGCCGCATCGGTGTCGACCTTCGCGAGCTGGATGCCCGGGCCGACGCGCGCGGCCGCTTCTTCGTAGGCGGGCTCCATCATCCGGCACGGCCCGCACCAGGCCGCCCAGAAGTCGACGACCACCGGGTAATCGGACGTGTTCACGTGCCGATCGAAGTCCGCCTCCGACAGCGCGAACGAATGCGCGGGGAACAGGCTCTGGCGGCACTGGCCGCAGGTGGGTGCCTCGGCAAGGCGTTCCGGCGCGACGCGGTTCGCGGTGCCGCAATTCGGGCATACGGCGATCCGGCTTCCGGAATCGTGGGGGGCGTTCATCGAGTGATCCGCGGTGCACCAGCGCGGCGGTCGGTTACGAGCATACCCCCATGATGGGGAGTCGCTGCGCCCGATTCAAGGCGGGAGGCGATCCGACCGGGCGCTACTCGCCGGCAGCGGGCACTTCGTCGGCGAAGAACACGTCCAGCGTCGGGAACGCAGCGTTCCCCCGGATGCAATCCCATAAGTAGATCGCCAATCCCGGATCACCGGTCCAGAGCGAGTAGCGCATCTGCCCATAGCGCCGCTCATGTTCGGACGCCTGCCCGATCGCGTGCATTGCAAACGCGCGCGCGCGCGCCAGCCACTCCGGGTCACCGGTGCGCCGGTACAGCCCGAGGAATGCGTAGCCGTTGCCTGCGGTCCCGTGACAAAGGCCTGCTCCCTTGCGCAGCGGGCCGGCGCGCCACGTCGCCGCTCCCGCGGCAAGGAGCAGGTCATCGAGCGACGGATCGGGCAAGTCCGCGAGGCACGCGACGAAGCCCGGAGCCCCGTGGCAGTACTGCATGAGCAGCGGCCGGTCGCCTGGCGTGGCACGCAGCAGCCACGCATGCCAGTTGGTGCCGTCGCCGTCGCACATCGCGGTCTTGCGTACGGTGTCGACAATACACGCGGACCACGGCAGCCACTCGTCATCCTCGAGCAGGTGCCGGCCGCGGATCAACGGCGACGCCGTTGCAGCAAAGCCGTGCACGGCGCCGAGGTACGTGCTGACCGTTCCGTACATCTCCTGCGTCCAGTAACGGCACTGGCACTCGGGCGACCACGCGAGCTGCGACCATAGCTTTCGGGCGGTCGCGCGAAACGCCTCGGCCCAGCGAGGCTCACGCGTGCGCTCGTGCAGGAACAACGCGGCGAGAAGCGTGCCGGGGCCACCCCACATCAGCTCGCGCGTCGGATGATCGAGGTTCGATTCGATGAGTGCGGCGAGCCGCTCGGCAGTGTCAGCCGTTGGGTCAAGCGCCTGCGCCAGAAGCAGGATGCCGGTCTCACCCATCAGGTAGGAGGCATTCGCCTCGAAGTCGAGCGACGCCAGCCGTATGGCATTGCGGGCGACGAGGGGCCGGACCCATTGCGCGTAGTGCCGTGCGAGCGTGATGGCGCCCGACGCTTCCAGGTAATGAAGAGCCCACAATACGCCGCACGCCCCGTGATAGAGCGCGTACGCGGGTGCGGCGTCGCCCGCGTCGGCGTCGAGCGGATGCAGCGGCCAGTAGCGATCCGGATCGAAGTGCGCTTCGGTGTCGCGCACGACTCGCGCGATCACCTCCCGCGCGCGGTCGGCGTCCCACGCGGTCGCGCATAGAGGCTGGTGACGGTCAGGATCGTGAAGCACCCGACCCGCCGCATCACGCGGCGCACTCGAGCACGTCGCCTACCTGCTCGTCGCCGTCGGCCGTTTCGAGCCTCACGGCGAAGCCCCACAGCCGGCGCAGATGGGCGACCACTTCCTCGGCGGCGTCGTTCAACGGCCTGCCCCTGCGACGCGCGTGGCGCAGCGTGAGCGACCGGTCGCCGTCGCGATCGTAGCGGATGACCTGCACGTCGGGAACGCGACTTTCGAGGGCGTACTGCGCGGCGAGGAGCCGGCGGACGCGGCGGTAACCATGCTCGTCGTGGATGCTGTCGACGACAAGCGCATCGTCCTCGACGCGATCGGCGATGGCGAACAGCCGAAACTCGCGTATCAGCCGCGGCGACAGGTACTGCGCGATGAACGATTCATCCTTGAAGTTGCGCATCGCGAAGTCCAGCGCCTTCTGCCAGTCGCTTCCGGCGAGGTCGGGGAACCACGCGCGATCCTCCGCGTCGGGCTGCTCGCAGATGCGCCGGATGTCGGCGAACAGCGCATAGCCGAGCGCGTACGGGTTGATTCCCGAGTAGCCCCGCGAATCGAACGCCGGCTGGGCGATGACGTTCGTATGGCTCTTCAGGAACTCGATCATGAAGGCGTCGTCGACGAGCCTCTTCTCGTGCAGGCGGTTCAGGATCGTGTAGTGCCAGAAGGTCGCCCAGCCCTCGTTCATGACCTTGGTCTGGCCCTGCGGGTGAAAGTACTGCGCGAGCTTGCGCACGATGCGCACCAGCTCGCGCTGCCACGGCTCGAGTTTCGGCGAATGCTTCTCGACGAAATAGAGGATGTTCTCCTCGGGCTCCGACGGAAACACGTCGCGTGAGAGCTTCGACGCGGCTGCCGGCGAATCGGGGATTGTCCGCCACAGGTCGTTGAACTGGCGCTCTCGGTTCTCCTCCCGCGCCTTCAGGCGTGCCGTCTCGGCCTTCAGCGTCGGCGCGGCTGGCCGCCGGTAGCGGTCGACTCCGTGCGGCATCAGCGCGTGGCAGGCGTCGAGTATCTCCTCGACGGCGGCGGCGCCGTAGCGCTCCTCGCAGTCCATCACGTAGTGCCGTGCGAATACCAGATAGTCGAGGATCGCGTCGGCCGAAGTCCACTGCCTGAACAGGTGGTTGCCCTTGAAGAAGGAGTTGTGCCCGTAGCACGCGTGCGCGATGACGAGCGCCTGCATCGCCATCGTGTTCTCCTCCATCAGATAGGCGATGCAGGGATTCGAGTTGATCACGATCTCGTAGGCGAGCCCCTGCATGCCCTGCCGGTACGCCTGCTCGTTGCGGATGTACTCCTTGCCGTAGGACCAGTGCGGGTAGCCGACGGGCAGCCCCGACGATGCGTACGCATCGAGCATCTGCTCCGACGTGATGATCTCGATCTGATTGGGATACGTGTCGAGGCCGAACTCGCCGGCGACCTCGGCGATCGCCGTGTCGTAGCGCTCGATCAGCTCGAAATCCCAGTCGGCGCCGTGCGAGATTGGCGTAGAAGTCATTGCGTGTCCTTGCGGAAGAGCTCGCGGAACACCGGGTAGATCTCGTCGCGGCGTGTCGCACGGCGCATCGCGAGGTTGCCCGATTCGGCGGCCACCCGCGCGTACTCGGCCCACAGCGTCGACGCACGGTCGGAGTCCGACTCGGCGGCAAGCTCGAGATAGGTGTAATAGCGCGCGGCGGGTAAGAGCCGGTCGCGCAGGAAGCGCGCGCTGCGCGCCGGGTCGGCGCCGAACGCGTCGCCGTCGGACGCCTGTGCGACGTAGACGTTCCACCCGCGCGCGTAGCGCTCGCCGCGGATCTTCTCGGCAAGATCGAGCGCCGAGTACACGACGGTGCCGCCCGAGCGCGTGTCGTGGAAGAACGTGTCCTCGTCGACCTCCTCGGCATCCTCGGTGTGGCGGATGAACACGAGGTCGACCTCGCCGTACTTGCGCGTCAGGAACAGGTAGAGTAGCGTAAAGAAGCGCTTGGCGAGGTCCTTCTTGTCCTCGTCCATCGACGCCGATACGTCCATCAGGCAGAACATCGCTGCGCGCGCGACCGGCTCGGGCCGCAATACGCGGTTGCGGTAGCGCAGGTCCGGCTCGTCGATGAACGGCACCCGCTCGAGGCGGCGCTCGACGCGCTGCAGCTCGGCGTAGGCGTGCGCCGCGTGCGCGGGATGACCGGCCGCCGCGGCCGCGCCGAACGCCCACTCGAGCTCCTGCGCCTCGCGCTTCAAGCTGCCGTCGATCGCGATCCGCCGCGCCAGCGACTGCGTGAGCGTGCGCACGATCGCGATGTTCGCCGGGATGCCGGTCCTCGCATAGCCGGCGCGCACGCTCTTCTTCTGCTCGGTGCGCCCGAGCTCGGTGCGGGCGAGGCGCGGCAGCTCGAGGTCGTCGAAGAAGATCCGCATGAATTCTTCGCGCGACAGCGAGAAGACGAATGCATCCTCGCTTTCTCCTTCGCCGGCCGCGCCGCCGCCGCCCGATCCGCCGCCCTGTGGCCGCGGAATGCGATCGCCGGCGATGTATTCGCGATTGCCCGGAAGCACGAATTCGCGATCGCCGCCGTGGCCGAAGCCGAACGAAGGCTCCGAGATGTCCTTCTTCGGCACGCGGACCTCGCCGCCCTGCTCGATGTCGGCGAGCCTGCGCTCGCCGACGAGCTTCTTCACCGCACCCTGAACGTGGGCTTTGTAGCGACGCAGGAAGCGCTCGCGGTTGACCGCGCTCCTGCCGCGACTGCTCGAGCGTCTGTCGATCAGATGCACCATGGTCGGCCTCGTCTCGCGCCTCGAATCACGCCTACGATGACTTGTGCACGCGCAGGTACCACTCGGCGAGCAGCCGCACCTGCTTCTCGGTGTAGCCCTTCGCGACCATGCGCGCGACGAAGTTCTGGTGCTTCTCGCGATCCTCGGCCGATGCCTTCGCGTTGAACGAGATCACCGGCAGCAGGTCCTCGGTGTTCGAGAACATCTTCTTCTCGATCACCTCGCGCAGCTTCTCGTAGCTGCTCCACGCCGGATTGCGCCCGGCGTTGTTCGCGCGTGCGCGCAGGACGAAATTGACGATCTCGTTGCGGAAATCCTTCGGGTTGGCGATTCCGGCCGGCTTCTCGATCTTCTCGAGTTCGGTGTTGAGCGCCGCCCGGTCGAAGCTCTCGCCGGTCTCCGGATCGCGGTAATCCTCCTCCTGGATCCAGCAGTCGGCGTAGGTGACATAGCGGTCGAAGATGTTCTGCCCGTACTCGGAATACGACTCGAGGTAGGCGGTCTGGATCTCCTTGCCGATGAACTCGGCATAGCGCGGTGCGAGGTAGCCCTTGATGTGCTCGACGTAGCGCCGGCGGGTCTCCTCGGCGAGATCCTCGCGCGCGAGCCTCTGCTCCAGCACGTACATCAGATGCACCGGGTTCGCGGCGATCTCGGTCTGGTCGTAGTTGAACACCGCCGACAGGATCTTGTAGGCGAAGCGCGTCGACATTCCGGTCATCCCCTCGTCGGGCCCGGCGTAATCGCGGTATTCCTGCAGCGTCTTGGCCTTCGGATCGACGTCCTTCAGCGTCTCTCCATCGTACACACGCATCTTAGAATAGATGCTCGAGTTCTCCGGGTCCTTGAGCCGCGTCAGGACCGAGAACTGCGCCATCATGTCGAGCGTTCCGGGCGCGCGCGGCGCTCCGGAGAGCGACGAGTGGTCGATCAGCTTCTCGTAGATCTTCACTTCCTCGGAGACGCGCAGGCAGTAGGGAACCTTGACGATGAAGATGCGGTCGAGGAACGCCTCGTTGTTCTTGTTGTTGCGGAAGCTGTGCCATTCGGACTCGTTCGAGTGCGCGACGATGATGCCGTTGAACGGGATCGCCGAGAACCCCTCGGTACCCTTGAAGTTGCCCTCCTGCGTCGCGGTCAGGAGCGGGTGCAGCATCTTGATCGGGGCCTTGAACATCTCGACGAACTCGAGCAGGCCCTGGTTGGCGAGGCACAGGCCGCCGGAGTAGCTGTAGGCGTCCGGATCGTTCTGCGACAGGCTTTCGAGCTTGCGGATGTCGACCTTGCCGACCAGGGACGAGATGTCCTGGTTGTTCTCGTCGCCCGGCTCGGTCTTGGTGATCGCGATCTGCCGCAGCACCGACGGGTTGATCCGCACGACGCGAAAGCGCGAGAGATCGCCGCCGAACTCGGCGAGGCGCTTGATCGCCCACGGCGACATGATCCCGGTGAGGTAGCGCCGCGGGATGCGGTACTCGGCTTCGAGCTTGGCGCCGAAACGCTCGGGAGAGAACAGGCCGAGCGGCGACTCGTTGACCGGCGAGCCCTTGAGCGCGTAGATCGGCAGCTTCTCCATCACCGCCTTCAGGCGCTCGGCGATCGACGATTTTCCGCCGCCGACGGGCCCCAGCAGGTAGAGGATCTGCTTCTTCTCCTCCAACCCCTGCGCCGCGTGGCGGAAGAACGCGACGATCTGCTCGATCGCCTCCTCCATCCCGTAGAACTCGTCGAAGGCCGGATAGCGACGGATCACGCGGTTGCCGAAGATGCGCCCGAGCATCGGATCGTTGCGCGTGTCGATGAGCTCGGGGTCGCCGATTGCCTTGATCATCCGCTCGGCCGCCGTGGCGTAGGCACCCGGATCGCGTTTGCACAGCGCGAGGTACTCCTCGAGATTCATTTCCTCTTCGCGCGCCGCGGAGTAGGTCGAGCGAAATTCTTCCAGCAATGGCGTCATGGTCGTGTCCCGGTCGGTCGGGTGCGCAAGGGACGCGGGCCGGCGGTGTGCCCGCCCGGCCCTCGGCATACCTTCTTGCTCTTGTGGATATTCAATCGGCAGGACGCCGCTCCACCCACCAACGTTCCAACTTGGTGCTGGCGGTAGAACCCGGCGCCATCATGCGACCGCATGTCGAAGAAACGGTTCGCGAAGCTGCCTTCATTCAGGAGTGTCGGTGCGACTGCTGCATTTCGCGTGCCAGTCGCCGGACCGGCGGTGCACGCTTCGTGCCACGGCCTCGCATGCCGTCCCTGATGATCGGCGGACACGCGGCGACGTCGATTCCGCGCCGCGCGGCGCGACCGGATCGCAAGCCTCGAGCCCGTCGATACGTCGCCTCCCGACGACGCGGCGATGGCAAAAACGAGCGCATTAGCGCCAATCGGCATGGCGACGAGCGTGCAAACGCGCGCACGAGGGGATTCGATGGAGGGGACGGGCGCTCCGGTCGCCGCGAATCGGCGCCAGATCGTCAGCACTCGTTGCGTTGATCTGCTGACGACGCGCGCGATGGAATCCGCAGACGACAGGACACGCGGCGTCGCGAGTGACGTTGTACGTCGCACGTGAACTCCTGGGTTCCATGTGGTTTCTGCTCGAAGCGGATCGATTCCTGATCGCTCTTCATGGATTCGTTAACGTCCGGTCGGACGTGCGCGATGACAGTGCAATCCGATAACGCGATCGGGCGACGACGAAGCCCTTGCAGCGCGCGCCGGCGACGCCGGAGCGTGCTGCGACGCCGAGCGAAAGCGAGGCTCCGTGCTAAGCTCCCTTCGCGCGCGCAGTCGAGCGCGGCGCCATCAGGAGTCCAACGTGCCCGGCCTCAATCCCGATATCGACCCTGACGGACTGCTCGAGTACTCGGTGGTCTTCTCGGACCGCGCGCTCAATCATATGTCGGCGCGCTTCCAGGCGGTGATGCGCGATATCGCGTCGACGCTCGAGCGCGTCTATCACGCGCGCTCGGCCATCGTCATCCCGGGCAGCGGCACCTTCGGGATGGAGGCCGTCGCACGTCAGTTCGCGACCGGACGCGACTGCCTCGTCCTGCGCAACGGCTGGTTCAGCTTCCGCTGGAGCCAGATCCTGGAGATGGGGAAGATACCCGCCTCGCTGTCGGTGCAGAAGGCGCGCCCGGTTCGCCCCGGCTCGCGTGCGCCGTTCGCTCCCGCACCGATCGACGAGGTGACCGCGACGATCGCGCGCGAGCGCCCCAACCTCGTGTTTGCGCCACACGTCGAGACGGCGTCGGGGATCATCCTGCCCGACGCGTACCTCGAAGCGGTCGCGGCGGCGACTCACGCCGCGGGCGGGATGTTCGTGCTCGACTGCATCGCGTCGGGCGCGATCTGGGTCGACATGGCGGCACGCGGCGTCGACATCCTGATCAGCGCTCCGCAGAAGGGCTGGAGCAGCTCGGCTTCGTGCGGGCTGGTGATGCTGGGTGAGCGCGCACGCGAAGCGATCGACGCGACGCAGAGCACGAGCTTCGCCTGCGATCTGAAGAAGTGGCTCGGCATCATGGAAGCCTACGAAGGCGGCGGACACGCGTACTACGCGACCCTCCCAACCGATTCGCTCGCCCGCCTGCGCGACGCGATGCGCGAGACCGAGCGCTTCGGTTTCGCGCGGGCGCGCGAAGCGCAGCAGGCGCTCGGCGACCGCGTGCGCCAGGCGCTGGCCGGCAGAGGCTTTCCGAGCGTCGCTGCCGAGGGTTTCGGAGCGCCCGGCGTCGTGGTCAGCTATACGGACGACCCTGATCTCCAGTCGGGCGGGCGCTTTGCCGCGCTGGGGCTGCAGACTGCGGCCGGCGTCCCGTTGCAGTGCGACGAGCCGGCCGACTTCCGTACGTTCCGCGTCGGGTTGTTCGGCCTCGACAAGCTTGCCAATATCGACCGCACCGTGCGAACGCTGGACGACGCGCTGGCGCGGGCTGTCGCTAGATCCCGGGCGCCAGTATCAGCTGATTGATCCGCTTCACGAACGCCGCCGGGTCGTCGAGCTGACCCCCTTCGGCGAGAAGCGCCTGATCGAAGAGAACGCTCGCCCAGGCGTCGAAGCTCTTCTCGTCCGCGGCGAGCCGCGCGATCACCGGGTGGTCGGGATTGATCTCGAGGATCGGCTTCCACGCGGGTCCGGGCTGCCCCGCGGCCTTCAGGATCCGCGCGAGATTCGCGCTCACGTCGTGCTCGTCGGACACGAGGCAGGCCGGCGATTCGGTGAGCCGGCGCGTGACGCGCACGTCCTTGACGCGCTCGCCGAGGCTCGCCTTCAGCCGCTCGGTGAGCGCCTTCCACGCGCCCGCCGCCTCGTCGGTCGCCTGCTTCGACGCCGCGTCGTCGGCAGGTCCGAGGTCGAGGCCGCCACGGGCGACTGACGCGAGCGTCTTGCCGTCGAATTCGGGGAGGTGCCCGACGACCCACTCGTCGACGCGGTCGGTCAGGAGCAGCACCTCGATTCCCTTGCTGCGGAAGATCTCGAGCTGCGGGCTGTGGCTCGCCGCGTTGAACGACTCGGCCGTCACATAATAGATGTGCTGCTGTCCAGGCTTCATCCGTCCGACGTAAGCGGCGAGCGACACCGATTCGTCGGCGCCGTCCGCCTGCGTCGACGCGAAGCGAAGGAGCGCCGCGATCCGGTCGCGGTTGGCCGGATCCTCGCCGATCCCTTCCTTGAGGACGCGCCCGAACGCCTTCCAGAACGTCGCGTAGCGCTCGCCTTCGTCGGCGGCGAGCTCCTTGAGGAGGTCGAGCACCTTCTTCGCGCATCCGCCGCGGATCGCCTCGATGTCCTTCGACTCCTGCAGGATCTCCCGCGACACGTTGAGCGGGAGGTCGCCCGAATCGACGACGCCGCGGACGAAACGCAGGTACGACGGCAGAAGTTGCTCGGCGTCGTCCATGATGAACACGCGGCGCACGTAGAGCTTCACGCCGTGCCTCGCGTCGCGGTCCCAGAGGTCGAACGGGGCGCGCGCCGGGACATAGAGGAGCAGCGTGTATTCCTGCCGGCCCTCGACGCGCGCATGGGTCCACGCGAGCGGATCCTCGAAGTCGTGCCCGACGTGCTTGTAGAACTCGCGGTACTGCTCTTCGGTGATATCACCTTTCGGCCGCGCCCAAAGCGCCGACGCCCGGTTCACCTGCTCGTCATCCGCCTGCCGCTCCTCGCGCCCGTCCTTCCACTCCACCCTGCGCATCAGGATCGGCTGCGCGATGTGGTCGGAGTAACGCCGGATGATCGAGCGCAGCCGCGCATCCGCGGCGAGATCGGCGTCGCCGTCGCGAAGGTGCAGCGTCACCGACGTTCCGCGCGCCGCGCGCTCGATCATCTCGACCTCGAACTCGCCGCCGCCGTCGGAGGTCCAGCGCACGCCCTGAGACGGCTCCTCGCCGGCACGGCGGGTCTCGACGGTGACGCGGTCGGCGACGATGAACGACGAATAGAAGCCGACGCCGAACTGGCCGATCAGGTGCGCGTCCTTCTGCTGGTCACCCGACAGACGCGCGAAGAACTCGCGGGTACCCGACTTCGCGATCGTGCCGAGATTCGCGATCACGTCGTCGCGATTCATGCCGAGGCCGTTGTCGCTGACGGTCACCGTGCGCGCGGCAGCGTCGAAATCGACGCGGATCGCGAGATCCGGGGCGCCTTCGAAGAGCCCCGGGTTGTGGAGCGCCTCGAAGCGAAGCTTGTCGCAGGCATCCGAGGCGTTCGAGACGAGCTCGCGCAGGAAGATCTCGCGGTTCGAATACAGCGAGTGGATCATCAGGTCGAGAAGCTGCTTCACCTCGGCCTGGAAGCCGAGCCGCTCGCGGCTCGACGGGGAGGCTTGCGTTTCGGTCACGGTGCGTCTTTCGTCCGGATGTCGACGGCGGCGGCGCAATTGTAGCGAAGGCCGCAGAGCCGGCGGCCCGGGAAACGACGCGGGCGAACGGCCTCGCGACCGTTCGCCCGCGTCGGCTGCGCCGTCTCAGCAGAACAGTGCCAGCGCCTTGTGGAACGTCGATAGCACGCCCCACGCGAGCGGTATGCCGACGTAGAGCCAGAAGATCACGAGCAGGGTTCCGTTGCCGTGCTGGCGCTTGACGATGTCAGTCATCGAATGCCTCCATTGGAAAGGTGAGCGTCTGCTGTCGTATTCGTGAAAGCGGTCGCCTCAGCGCGCCGGAGCGGCGCCGGCGAGCGCGATCGCGTCGGCATCGCTCACCTCGTCCTGCGGCATGTGGTGCCGCTCGTGCACCGGGCGGATCGCGAGGTTGCACAGAAAGCCGATCACGAGAAGCCCCGCCATGATGTACATCGTGACCGTGTACGCATCGGCCTTGGCCACCCCGTGATCGATCTGGTACTGGCGGAGGTAATTGACGAGCACCGGCCCGAAGATCCCGGCGGCCGACCACGCGGTCAGGATGCGGCCATGGATGCCGCCGACGAAGCGCGTGCCGAAGACGTCGGCGATATAGGCCGGGATCGTCGAGAACCCGCCGCCGTACATGCTGATGATGATGAGGTAGCACAGCACGAACATCGTCACGCTGCCGACGTGCCCGGTGCCCGGGACGAGCGCGTACAACGCGATGCCGAGGACGAAGAACAGGTAATAGGTCATCTTGCGCCCGATGTAATCCGACGCCGACGCCCAGAAGAACCGGCCGCCCATGTTGAACAGGCTCATCAGCCCGACGAAGCCGGCGGCGGCCGCGGCCGTCACGCGCCCGGAGAAGCTCTCCTGGATCATTACCGATGCCTGGCCGAGCACGCCGATGCCCGCCGTCACGTTGAGGCAGAGCACCCACCACATCAGCCAGAACTGCGGCGTCTTCAGCGCCTGGTCGATGTGGACGTGGTTCGATGTGACGAGTTTCTTCGGCGTCGCTGGCGCCTTCCAGCCCTCGGGCTTCCACCCCTCGGCCGGGAGCCGCACGGCTAGCGCGCCGATGCACATCGAGATGAAGTAGATGATCCCCATCACGACGAAGGTCTAGGCCACACCTACCGACGTTGCGGACTTGAAGGCGTTCATCAGGAAAACCGACAGCGGCGCGCCGATCATCGCGCCGCCGCCGAAGCCCATGATCGCCATCCCGGTCGACATGCCGCGCCGATCGGGGAACCACTTGATCAGCGTCGAAACCGGCGACACGTACCCGATACCGAGCCCGCAACCGCCGATGACGCCATAGCCCAGGTAAAGGAGCCACACCTCATGCGCCCACACCCCGACCACGGAGATCAGGAAGCCGCCGCCGAAGCAGCATGCGGCGGTGAACATCGCGACGCGCGGCCCGACACGCTCGATCCAGCGCCCGGCAAAGGCGGCCGACAGGCCGAGGAACACGATCGCGAGGCTGAAGATCCAGCCGAGGGTCGTCAGCCTCCAGTCCTGCGGGGTCGACTGCGTGATGCCGATCACCCTGGTGAGCGGACCGTTGAACACGCTGAACGCGTATGCCTGGCCGATGCAAAGATGGACCGCGAGCGCGGCCGGCGGCACCAGCCAGCGGCTGAAGCCGGGTCGAGCGACGATTCGCTGCTTCGAGAAAAGGCCGGGTCGTGCACTCATCGGGTTCCTCCCTGGTTGACTTCCAAATGTCATCGCAGCGACATTTCCGGCCGCGATGCCGTCCAGCCCTGTTGGCGCGAGCGCGCAGGCTAGCATCGGAAAACATATGTCGCAATACGCCACATCGCGCCGATTGCAGCGCGGCATGCCAGATGGGTCGCAATGCGATAGGTCGCGGCCGTTGTGCGCCGCAACGAAGGTGTAGCACGGCGCGGCCGCGTCCCGGGAGCGAGTCCCGGGCGGCAGGCGGCTACTCGCGCTTCAGGTCGGGGAAGTCTTCCTCGAAGTATTCGAGCTCGATGCGCTCGCCGCGCTGGCGGCGAGTGGCTTCGCTGTGGCGCAGTTCGACGCGGCGGATCTTGCCGGACAGCGTCTTCGGCAGCTCGGCGACGAATTCGAGCCTGCGCACGCGCTTGTACGGTGCGAGCTGCCTGCGCGCGAACGCGAAGATGTCGAGCGCGAGCTCGCGCCCCGGCTTGCTCGTCGCGGTGACCGTCACGAACGCCTTCGGCACGGCGTGGCGCAGCGGATCGGGGCTCGGCACCACGGCGACTTCGGTGATTGCCGCGTGCTCGAGGAGCGCGCTCTCGAGCTCGAACGGACTGATCCGGTAGTCGGAGGCCTTGAACACGTCGTCGGCGCGTCCTACGAACGTCACGTAGCCATCGGCATCGCGCGTCGCCGTGTCGCCGGTGTGATAGCGCCCGTCGCGCATCACGCGCGCCGTCGCTTCGGCGCTGTCCTCGTATCCGGCCATCAAGCCGGTCGGACGCGGGTCGAGCTCGAGGCACACCTCGCCTTCGTCGGCCGGTGCGCCTTCGGCATCGAGCAGCACGACGCGGAAACCTGGCAGCGCGCGCCCCATCGAGCCCGGCTTCAGCGGCTGTCCCGGCGGATTGCCGAGGAGCGCCGTCGTCTCGGTCTGCCCATAGCCATCGCGGATCGTGATGCCCCACGCCGAGCGCACCTGTTCGATCACTTCGGGGTTGAGCGGCTCGCCTGCGCTCGCGAGCTCGCGCAGCTCGAGCCCGCCGCGGTGCGCTGCGAGATCCTCCTGGATCAAGAGGCGCCAGACGGTGGGCGGCGCGCACAGCGTCGTGACGCCGCAGCGCGCGACGGTGGCGAGCAATCCCTTCGCGTTGAAGCGCGCCGAGTTGTAGATGAACACGCAGGCCCCGGCATTCCACGGCGCGAACACGCAACTCCACGAATGCTTGGCCCAGCCGGGCGACGAGATGTTGAGGTGGATGTCGCCGGGCATGAGGCCAAGCCAGTACATCGTCGACAGATGCCCGACCGGATAGCTCTGATGCGTGTGCAGGACGAGCTTCGGCTTCGACGTCGTCCCCGACGTGAAATAGAGTAGCAGCGGATCGGTCGCCTGCGTCGGACCGTCGGGCGTGAACATCGCCGGAAACCGATCGGCAGCAGCGTGGCTCACCCACCCCGCTTGCGCGGCGCCCGAGCAGATGCGCGTGTACGACCCCCCGACCGCGGCGAACTTCGAAATATGCGCGTTCGACGCGACGACGTGCCGGACGCGCCCACGGTCGATGCGATCGCGAAGGTCGTCCGGAGTGAGCATCGCGGTGGCCGGAATCACGACCGCCCCGAGCTTCATCGCCGCGAGCATCGTCTCCCACAGCGCCGGCTCGTTGCCTAGCATCAGCAGCATCCGGTCGCCTCGCGCGACGCCGAGGCTCTTCAGGTGGTTCGCGACCTGCGATGAGCGCAGCGCGAGCTCGCGGAACGATTGCCGGTGCTCGCTGCCGTCCTCGCCGACGATCCACAGTGCCGGGCGGTCGTTGCCCTGCGCCATCACGTCGAAGTGGTCGAGCGCCCAGTTGAACTCGGTCAAGTGCGGCCAGCGGAAGTCGCGAGACGCGGTGGCGTAATCGCTGCGGTACGCGAGCAGGAAGTCGCGCGCGCCGATGAAGAGATCGTGCCGTGTACTCATGCGGGTGGCCTCGGTTGGCGTGTTCGCCGCGCCGGTCTGCCGCGGTTGCCCGGCCGGCAATCGACGCACTCGGGGCCGAGCTTACTTCGCGTGCAAGCGACTGTCACGCCCGCGCCTGCCACGCGCGCGGAGTTCTGTCACGTGGGGGTCTGCTTCACCGCGCCATCGAATGACAACGGGGCGCATCACCGAAGTGACGCGCCCCGCCTGATGCAGCCGGACCGGCGTCAGCTGCAGGCCTTGCCGTGTGACGCATGAGCGCCCTTGGCCTTCGCCTCGGCTTCGGTCATGTACTCGCCTTCCTTGGTCTTGCCGTACCACTGATCGCCGTTGCAATGGTAGGTGTGCGTGGCCGTATTGACCCACACCTTGCCGGCCCCGCCGCCCGGAGCCGCTTCGGCGCGCATCCCCTTCGTCGTCTTGTGCGACGACGCCATGCTCGAGGTCTGCGCGGGCGCCGGCGTTGCTGCCCCGGCGGCCGCTCCCGTCGCACCGCCCGCCGCAGCCGCCTCGGCCGCCTTCTCCTTCTTCGATTGCTTCTTCGATTCCTTCGTGGCCGCCTTCGATTCCTTCGCCGTCTTCTCCGCGGTCGCGGCGCTCGACGCCTTGTCCTTCGACTTCGCTTCCGAGGCGTACCATTCCTTCACGCCGCCGTGACCCTTGCACGCGCCGCGCTTCTTTGCCTGCGACGTGTAGCTGCCATCCTTGCATGCGCCGGTCGAGCCGGCGGGCGCCTGGGCGGGCGCCTGGGCGAACGCAAGCGACGTCAGCGCGAGACCCGCGGCGAGGACGATCGGGAGCGTCAAGAGCTTTGTTCTCATGTAAGACCTCCGAGTGAGCGGAAATTGCAATGATAGCCGTAACAATCCCGGCGACCCCGGGGCGGCCGGGCAGCCCTGACCCCGTGCCTCCCGAGCGCTTCGGCAGCGGGCGCTCGGTGTTGCGCGTCGAGGACGACGCGCTGGTTCGCGGCGAGGGCCGGTTTGCCGACAACGTTCAGGCAGCCGATCAGGTTTACGCGGCGTTCGTGCGCTCGCCGCATCCGCATGCGCGGATCCTGCGCGTCGATGCCGATCGGGCGAAGCGCCTGCCGGGCGTCCTGCTGGTTCTGACGGGGCAGGACCTCGTCGCGGCGGGCGTTCGGCCCCTGCCGGGCTCGACCGATTTCCGCCGTGCGTCCGGCGCACCCGCCTCGAGCCCGCCGCACTACGTCATCGCCGTCGATACGGTCCGCTACGTCGGCGAAGCCGTGGCGGCGGTGATCGCCGCGTCGCCACTCGAGGCACGCGATGCGGTCGAGGCGATCGAGGTCGACTACGATCCGCTGGCGGCAGCGGTCGACGTCGACGACGCGCTTTGTCCCGGCGCCCCGCGCGTCGACGCCGACGCCCCCGACAACGTCGCCTGCGAGGCCCGCCACGGCGACCCGGCAGCGGTCGACGCGGCGTTCCGCCGCGCCGCGCACGTGGTGGCGCTCGACCTCGCCAATCCGCGCGTAGCACCCTCGCCGATCGAGCCACGCTCGACGCTCGCCGAGTTCGACGCGTCGACCGGGCGTATCACGCTGCGTGTCTCCTGCCAGACCCCAACCGGGCTTCGCGACGAGCTTTGCGATGCGGTACTCGGCATTCCCAGGGAATCGGTGCGGGTCGTCGTCGGCGACGTCGGCGGCGGCTTCGGCATGAAGGCCGGGCTGTTCCCGGAGGATGTCGTCGTCGCCTTCGCCGCACGCGCGCTCGCGCGACCGGTCCGCTACACGGCGACGCGGCTCGACGAGTTCCTGTCCGCGACGCACGGCCGTGCGCTGTCGAGCCACGCCGAGCTCGCGCTCGACGCAAAGGGCCGCGTGCTCGCGCTTCGGGTGCGTTCGCGCGCCGACGTCGGCGCCTACGCAACGCCGGTCGGCGTAATCATCCAGTTGATGATCGGTCCGTGGGTCGCGACCGGCGTCTACGACATCGCGACAATCGACCTCCACATCACCGCGGTGCTGACGCACACGCTTCCGGTCGCCGCGTACCGCGGCGCGGGGCGTCCGGAAGCGATCTACATCATCGAGCGGCTGATCGACGCAGCGTCGCGCGCGACGGGAATCGATCCCATCGAGCTGCGCCGGCGCAACATGATCGAGCCGGCGCAGATGCCGTACACGAATGCGATGGGCAAGACCTACGACAGCGGCCGGTTCGCGCAGGTGATGGACCTCGCCCTCGCGCGCTCCGGTCACGCCGGCTTCGCCGCGCGCGCCGAAAGCTCGCGCCGGCACGGCCGCTGGCGCGGGCGCGGCATCGCGACGTTTCTCGAATGGACCGGCGCCGAGGTGTTCGAGGAGGTGGTCGACGTCGCGATCGGAGGATCCGGAACGATCGACATCTGGACCGCGGCGCAGCCGATGGGCCAGAGCCTCGCCACGACATTCACGCAGCTCGCCGTCGACGCATTCGGCGTTGCGCCCGATCGCATTCGTCTCCACTTCGGCGACACCGACCGCGCGCAGGGCTTCGGCAGCGCGGGCTCGCGCTCGCTGTTCGTCGTCGGCTCCGCCGTCCGGGTCGCCTCCGACCGGGCCGTCGACAAGGGCCGCGAGCTCGCTGCTGCGGCGCTCGAGGCGGCCCCGTCCGACATCACCTATCGCGATGGCGCCTTCGCGATCGCCGGCACCGACCGGCGCATCGATCTCTTCGAGCTCGCGTCGCGCCAGCCGGACGCATCGATCGCGATTCGCTCGACGAGCGCGGTCGCCGCGGCGAGCTGGCCGAACGGCTGCCACATCTGCGAAGTCGAGGTCGACCCCGATACCGGTGCGGTCGAGCTCGCCGGGTACTGGTCGGTCAACGACGTCGGGCGCGTCGTCAATCCGATGGTCGTCGAGGGCCAGCTCGAGGGTGGCGCGACGCAAGGCATAGGGCAGGCTCTGTTCGAGCGCTTCGTGTACGATCGCGGCTCCGGGCAGGCGCTGACGGCGACGTTCATGGACTATGCGCTGCCGCGAGCGGCCGACGTCTGCACCTTCGATATGGCGATGGACCC
Organism: Casimicrobiaceae bacterium; assembly: GCA_036393115.1. Classification (GTDB taxonomy): domain Bacteria; phylum Pseudomonadota; class Gammaproteobacteria; order Burkholderiales; family Casimicrobiaceae; genus VBCG01. The sequence continues at coordinate 11,513 of DASVWR010000048.1, read as the reverse complement.
ATCGATCCCCTGCCTCACCAATCCGCTCGGCGTCAAGGGCGTCGGCGAGCTGGGGACGATCGGTGCGACGCCTGCCGTGGTGAACGCCGTCATCGATGCGCTCGCGCGCAACGGGCGCGAGCACCAGGCGCTCGCGTTGCAGATGCCCCTGACCCCCGAAACCGTCTGGCGCGCGATCGCCGGCGAGACCACCCTCGACAGGACTTCGCATTGAAATCGATTCTCGTCATTGCAATGATGGCTCTCGCCTCGATGCTCGCCGGCTGCGGCGGCGGAGGCAGTTCGGCATCGACGCCGACCGGAGTGACGGTCGACCCCGGCGACACCAGTGCAACCATCAACTGGAACAACGACGCCAGCGTCCAGTATTGGGTATGGGTCGCGCAGAGCCCGAACGTCAGCACCAGCGACTGCGCGACGCTGACAGGCTGTCGGATCTTCACCGACGTCCGACCGCCGTTCATCGTCACCGGTCTCGTCAACGGCAAGACCTATTCGGTCACCGTCAACGGCCGCCACAACGATGGTCCGGGCGGATCGGGCTCGCCGACGATCGCGTTCGTGCCGCGGCTCGCAGGCGCGACGTGGACCGTGGGCACCCCGCTCACCGGCAGCAATCTGCTCGGCGTCGGCTACTCGTCGTCGCTGTCGACCGGGCTCGCCGGCCTCGCGACGGTCGGCGCAGCGGGTACGATCTTCACGACCGGCAACGTAACCGCGTGGGTGGCGGCGACCTCGGGAACGACGGCCAACCTCAATGCGGTCCAGCACCGCGACAACCTGTTCGTGGCGATCGGCGACGGTGGCACGGTCGTGACCAGCCCCGATTCGGTGACGTGGACGCCGCGCAGCACGCCGACGACGAACGCGCTGTACGCGCTCGATGGCAGCGGCACGGGACAGGTCGTCGCGGTGGGGGCACAGGGCACGATCCTCGTGACCAGCAACAGCACCGACTGGACGGCGCACGATTCGAAAACGACGGCGAACCTGTACGGCGTCGGGTTCGGCGACGGCCGCTACGTCGCGGTCGGCGCGAACGGAACCGTCGCGACGAGCAGCGACGGCACCACCTGGACACTGCAGAAGCCGCCGACGTCGGTCGACCTCAGAGGAGTCTTCTTCGGCTCGCGCAGCGCCACCTCCAACGTCACCGCGATCGCGACGTTCGTCGCCGTCGGACGCGGCGGGACGATCCTGACGAGTCCCGACGGCATCACCTGGACTGCGCGCGAGTCCGGGGTCACCGCCGACCTCGAGTCGGTGACCTTCGGCACGCAGTTCGTCGCGGTCGGACAGGGCGGAACCATCGTCACCAGCAGCGATGCCGGTGTCACCTGGGTGCGAGCCGATTCGGGGACCACGGCGAACCTCAACTCGGTTAGCTTCACGCTGCTGTCGCCGAAGGTGATCGGCGTCGGCTACGTCGCCGTCGGCGACGGCGGCACCAATCTGACCGCATTCTGACGCGCGAAGAACGCGAAGCGCGTCGGTCTCCCGCGCCAATCTGAACCCGAGCCGTCGCCGCTGGCGTGACCTGCGCGAGGACTGGCGGCGCGCGCTGGCGGCGCGTTTCGTCAGCGACCGCGCGTGGCTGTCGGAGCTCTATCGGCGTCGCTTCGGCGCGCTGCCGGATCTCGATTCGCCCAGGAGCTTCAACGAGAAGATTCTCCTCAAGATCCTGACCGACCGGCGGCCCTATCTCACGCTGTTCGCCGACAAGCTCCGTTCGCGCGCGTGGGCACGCGCGAAGGCCCCGGCGCTCGCCTTTCCCGCCCTCTACTGGTGGTCGGAGCGCGCCGACGAGATCCCCTTCGACGAGCTTCCTGGGTCGTTCGCGCTGAAGGCGAACCACGGGAGCGGCTTCAATCTCCTTGTCGCCGACAAGGGGAGCGTCTCGCGCGGGGCGCTCGTCTCGCTCGCGCGGCGCTGGCTGCGCTCGGACTTCACCCGCGTCGGGCGCGAATGGGCGTACCGGAACGTGCGTCGCACGATCTACGCCGAGGAGCTCCTGCCGGGCAGCGGCGCGGCGCCGCCGCCCGACTACAAGCTCTTCGTGTTCGGCGGGCGGCTGCGCGTGATCCAGGTCGACGAAGGCCGCGGCGCCCGGCACACGCAATCGCTCTACGACGAGCACTGGGCGTTCTTCGAGGGGACCGTCGCCGCGGCACAGGGCCGCCAGCGTCCGCCGCCCGCGTCGCTCGCCACGATGGTCGAGGCGGCCGAAGCGATCTCGGCCGGGGTCGATTTCGTGCGGGTCGACTTCTACGACGTCGAAGGGCGTGCCTTTTTCGGCGAGCTCACGAACTACCCGAACAAGGGAATCTCGCGGTTCCGGCCGCCGGCCCTCGACATGTTGTTCGGCGAATACCTCTCCCTCGACGATTTCTCGAAATCCGGGCCGGCCGTCGACTATGCGGCCCGGATCGACGAAAATATGCGGATTCCACCGGCGAACAGACCATGAAACGCGACGATCCCCGGCAACTCCAGGCAAGCCTGGCCCTGTCTCCGCAGACGATCTCGACCGAAGTGCTGCTCGAGAAGTACGCGAAGGGCGACGAGCGCAGCATCGACGACGTGCGCCGGAGGGTCGCGCGAGCACTCGCGGCCGTCGAGGCGCCGGCCGCGCGCGCGAGGTGGGAGGACGCGTTCTACCGCGCCCAGCAGCGCGGCGTCGTCCTAGGCGGGCGCATCGCCTCGGCGGCGGGCACCGATCTCGACGCGACGCTGATCAACTGCTTCGTGCAGCCGGTCGGCGACAGCATCTCGGGCAATGCAACCGAGGTCGGGATCTACGTCGCGCTGCAGGAGGCGGCCGAGACGATGCGCCGCGGCGGCGGCGTCGGCTACGACTTCTCGCGCATCCGCCCGCAGGGCGCCCACGTGCGCGGCACGAACAGCCGCGCGAGCGGGCCGCTTTCGTACATGCGCGTGTTCGACCGCAGCTGCGAGACAGTCGAATCGGCGGGATCGCGGCGCGGCGCGCAGATGGGGATGCTGCGCTGCGACCACCCGGACATCGAGGCGTTCATCCACGCGAAGGACGATGGCAGCCTGACCAATTTCAACATCTCGGTCGCGGTCACCGACGCGTTCGTGAACGCCGTCCGCCTCGACGGCAAGTGGGAGCTCGTCCACAAGGCGCCGCCCGCCCCCGACGCGATCCGCGCCGGCGCGCATCAGCGCGCCGACGGCCTCTGGGTCTATCGCAGCGTCCGGGCGCGCGACCTGTGGGACCAGATCATGCACTCGACCTACGACCACGCCGAGCCGGGCGTGGTGTTCATCGACACGATCAACCGCGACAACAATCTATCGTATTGCGAGACGATCGACGCGACCAATCCGTGCGTCACGGCCGATACGTGGGTGATGACGGGTGACGGCGCGCGGCAGGTGCGCGAGTTGATCGGACGCAGGTTCGACGCGGTCGTGCAGGGAAGCCCGCATCGCGTCGAAAGCGACGGATTCTTCCGGACCGGCACGCGTCCGGTCGTGCGGCTCGTCACCCGCGAGGGCTATGCGCTGAGACTCACACCCGATCATCTCGTCCATCGCGTGGCTCGGATGACCCGGTATGCACGCGAGCTCGAATGGGTGCCGGCATCGGCGCTGCATGCGGGCGACGAGATCGCCCTGCACGACCATCGTGAGCTGCCGGAATGGGAGGGCGAGGGCCGCGAGAGCGACGGCTACCTCCTCGGCCTCCTGATCGGCGACGGCTGGCTGCGGGATGAAAAGGCGATGCTCGCGGTGTGGACGCCCGAGCTTCGCCGCGTCGGCAACGCCCCGGTCGCGTGGGCGCGCACCAGCGCGACGGGGATCGTGGCGGCCGTCGAGTCCGCCGTGGCGCCACTCGCCCACCGCGCCGATTTCCGCGGCTTCCAGCGGCCGATCGCGAGCCACGGGCAGGCGCGTCTCGGCTCGGCGGCTCTGCGCGATCTCGCGCACGCGTGGGGGATGCGCCCCGGCGCCAAGACATTGACGCCGGAGATCGAACGCGGGAGCTCCGCGTTCGTGCGCGGCGTCCTGCGCGGTCTCTTCGATGCCGATGGCTCGGTCCAGGGCGACCAGCGCAAAGGCGTCAGCTTGCGCCTTGCGCAAAGCGACGAGAAGCTGCTGCAGGCCGCGCAGCGAATGCTGCTTCGTCTCGGCGTCGCGTCGACGATCTATCGCGAACGGCGGCCGGCGCAGATCCGGCCGATGCCGGATGGACGCGGCGGAACCAAAGCGTATGCCACGAAAGCGCAGCACGAGCTCGTCATCGCCGGCGACAACGTCGCCGTCTTTGCGGATCGCATCGGCTTCGCGGATACGGCCAAGGCAGCGCGGCTCGAAGCCGCGCTGTCGGGCTACCGGCGCGACCTCAACCGCGAACGCTTCACGGCGAGCGTCGAGGAGGTCGTCGACGACGGTTGCGAGGACGTCTACGACGTGACCGTCGCGGGCGTTCACGCGTTCGACGCCAACGGCCTCGAGGTACACAACTGCGGCGAGCAGCCACTGCCCGCATATGGTTGCTGCGACCTCGGCAGCCTAGACCTGACGCGCTTCGTCGAGCGGCCCTTCACCCCCGATGCGCGCTTCGATTTCGACGCGTTCGAGGAGACCGCCGCGGTCGCCGTGCGCATGCTCGACAACGTCCTCGACGTCACCGCCTGGCCGCTGCCGCAGCAGAAGCAGGAGGCGATGGACAAGCGCCGGATCGGTCTCGGCTTCACCGGTCTCGGCGACGCGCTGATCGAGCTCGGGCTGCGCTACGACAGCGATGCCGGGCGCGCGATGGCCGCGCGCATCGCCGAGACGATGCGCGACGCCGCCTACCGGGCGTCGGTCGCGATCGCCGGCGAGAAAGGCGCGTTCCCGAAGTTCGATGCCGACCGCTATCTCGCGGCGCCGCGCTTCGCGTCGCGCCTGCCCGAATCGATCAGGGATGCGATCCGCGCGCACGGCATCCGCAACAGCCACCTCTTGTCGATCGCCCCGACCGGTACGATCTCGCTCGCCTTCGCCGACAACGCGTCGAACGGCATCGAGCCCGCGTTCAGCTGGGTCTACACGCGCAGGAAGCGCATGCCCGACGACACGATGAAGGAATTCACCGTCGAGGATCACGCGCTGCGCATGTTCAGGCATACGCACGGGCTCGACGACGACATGCCGATGCTGCCGTTCGATGCGACCTCGGGACACACGCCGGGCGAAGCCTGGACCGATGCGGACGGACACCGCCATGCGATGCTGGCGCCCGCGTTCGTCAGCGCGCTCGAGATGAGCGCCTCCGACCACATGCGAATGAATGCCGCGGTGCAGCCGTTCGTCGACACGGCGATCAGCAAGACGGTCAACGTTCCCGCCGATTACCCGTTCGACGCATTCAAGGATCTCTATTTCGACGCCTGGCAGGCCGGACTGAAGGGCATCGCGACGTATCGCCCGAACGACGTGCTGGGCGCGGTGCTCGAAGTCGCATCGCCGACCGCGCCGGATGCCGCGAACGAGGACCTCGATGCGACCGATCCCGATCGCCGCATCCGCCTCGACCGCGCACTGGAGCCCCCGCTCGCGAGCCTCCGCTGGCCGGGGCGTCCCGAGCTCCCCAACGGCAACCCGTGCTGGACCTACGTCGTGCGCCATCCGCTCGGCGATTTCGCCGTGTTCATCGGCCACCTCGAGAACGGCGGCAAGGGCCGCGCGTGGCCGTTCGAAGTGTGGATCAACGGGGCCGAGCAGCCGCGCGGACTCGGCGCGATCGCGAAGACGCTGTCGATGGACATGCGTACCCACGACCGCGCATGGCTCGACCTGAAGCTCACAGCGCTGCAGAAGGCGGCCGGCGACGACGGTTTCGAGATGGCGATGCCGCCCGACGGGCGCAAGGTCCGCGTGCCGAGCCTCGTCTCGGGCCTCGCGCGGCTCGTCCGCTACCGCGTCGAAGAGCTCGGGGCGTTCGACGGCGACGGCCACGGCGCGACGCCGGTCGTCGACGCGCTGATCGGCGTGAAGGAGCCGAAGGCGGGAACCGACGGCACGCTGTCGTGGACGGTCGACGTGCTGAACCCCGCCGCCGGTGACGATTTCGTGCTGTTCCTGAAGGAGCTGATCATGCCCGACGGTCAGCGGCGGCCGTACTCGATGTGGCTGTCGGGCGAGTACCCGCGCGTCCTCGACGGGTTGTGCAAGGCGCTGTCGTTCGATATGCGCGTCGTCGATCCCGCGTGGATCGGGATGAAGCTCCGAAAGCTCCTCAACTACGCCGAGCCGAACGAAGCGTTCATGGCGCGCATTCCCGGCCTGCCGAAGTCGCAATTGTGGCCGTCGACGATCGCCTACCTCGCGCGGCTGATGATCCACCGCTACGCGATGCTCGGCATCCTGACCGAGGAAGGTTATCCGGTCGCGCACGCGGGCATCCTGAGCGTTCCCGAGACCGAGCAGTCGGCCACTGAACTGCGCGTGCTCCCGGGGCGCAAGTGCCCCGAATGCGGTAACCGCGCGCTGATCCGCAAGGACGGCTGCGATTTCTGCACGGACTGCGGCTTCACAGGGGCCTGCGGCTGACCGCGCGCCCCTACCCCGACGTCACCGGCCAGCGGGTCGCCAAGGAGCAGCCTTCACGCTGGGTCGATGCGCTGGTGGTGGCGGCCGTCCTGGCGATCCTGTGGGCGGTCGTCGTCCTCGGCGGCGACATGCGCGCGCGTTTCGACGAGCTCCACCCGCCGTCGATCTCGCTCGACGTCGCGCTGATCCCGTACTACACGGCGCGCACCACGCTGCGGATGTTCATCGCGTTCGCGGCGTCGCTCGTATTCACCTTCATCTACGGCTGGACCGCCGCGCACTCCGTTCGCGCGCGCAAGGTGATGCTCCCGCTTCTCGACGTGCTGCAGTCGGTGCCGGTGCTCGGCTTCCTGTCGATCACCGTCACCGGATTCATCGCGCTGTTCCCGGGAAGCATGCTCGGTGTCGAGTGCGCGAGCATTTTCGCGATCTTCACCGCGCAGGCGTGGAACATGACGTTCGGCTTCTATCACTCGCTCGTCACCATTCCGACGGAGCTCAACGAAGCCGCCGCGGTGTTCGGGCTCAACCGCTGGCAGCGCTTCACGCGCGTCGAGCTGCCTTCGTCGGCGATCGGCCTCATGTGGAACTCGATGATGAGCTTCGGCGGCGGCTGGTTCTTCGTCGCGCAGAGCGAGGCGATCTCGGTGCTGAACAAGGACATCAAGCTGCCCGGGCTCGGCTCGTACATGGCAGCCGCCGTCGAAGCGGGCGACACGCGCGCGGCCGTGTATGCGATCACCGCGATGATCGTCACCATCGTCGTGATCGACCAGCTCGTGTGGCGCCCGCTGGTCGCCTGGGCGGAGAAGTTCAAGCTCGAGCAGACCGAGAGCCGTGACGCACCGACGTCGTGGGTGCTCGACCTCCTGCGTCGCTCGGCGGCGCTCGAATGGTTCTCGACCCACGTCGGCGCCCGCATCGGACGCGCGATCGATCGCGCGTCGACGCTCGCCTCCGACGCCGGTCACGCGGTCGGAAGCCGCACGTCGCCGCGCGCACGCGCGCTCGTGCGCATCGGCGGCTGGGTAGTCGTCGGCGCTGTCGCGCTGTGGCTCGCGATTGCGGCGACGGCGACGCTGGGCGAGATCAGGAGCGGCCTCACCGTCGGGGGGATGTTCCACGTCGTCTGGCTCGGCGTGCTGACGTTCCTGCGCGTCGCCGTCATGACGGTGCTCGCGACCCTCGTCTGGACGCCGATCGGCGTGTGGATCGGCATGCGCCCGCGCATCGCCCGCATCGCGCAGCCGATCGCCCAGATCGCGGCGTCGTTTCCGGTCAACATGACGTTTCCGTTCGTGGTCGCGCTCTTCATCGCCGCGCACATCCCGATCGACCTCGGGAGCATCGCGCTGATGGCGCTCGGCACGCAGTGGTACATCCTGTTCAACGTCATCGCGGGCGCGATGGCGATTCCGACCGACCTGCGCGAGGCTGCTGCGCAGTTCGGGCTGCGCGGAAGGCGTCTGTGGAAGACGCTGATCATCCCGGCGATCTTTCCGTTCTGGGTCACCGGTGCGGTGACCGCCGCCGGCGGCGCGTGGAACGCGAGCATCGTCGCCGAGATCGCCACCTGGGGTCACCACCAGCTCGTCGCCGACGGACTCGGCGCGTACATCGCGCAGGTCACCCAACGCGGCGACCGGCCGGCGATCTGGTTCAGCATTATCATCATGGCAGCGTTCGTCGTCGCGACCAACCGGTTGTTCTGGCGGCGCCTCTACGATCTCGCCGAGCGCCGCTTCAGGTTCGATTGATTCCGTCCCCATGTCCGCCGCATCGCCGCCGCTCGTCGAGCTCGCCAACGTCACCAAGGCCTACGAAGGTCGCGACGGCGGACCGCCGGTGACGGTGCTCGACGGCATCTCGCTCGAAGTGCGCGACGGCGAGATGCTGGCGCTCCTCGGCCAATCGGGGTCGGGAAAGTCGACGATCCTCCGACTGATGGCGGGCCTGACGCAGCCGACGTCGGGCAGCGTTCTCGCGCACGGAAAACCGCTCACGGCGATCAACCACCGCATCGCGATCGTGTTCCAGAGCTTCGCGCTCTATCCGTGGCTGACCGTGCAGGAGAACGTTCGCGTCGGCCTCGTGCAGCGCAGGCTCGACACCGACGCGGAGCAGGACGAGATCGAGCGCGCACTCGCCGTGATCGGCCTCGCCGGCTACGAGAACGCCTATCCGAAGCAGCTCTCCGGCGGCATGCGTCAGCGCGTCGGCTTCGCCCGCGCGCTGGTCGCGCAACCCGAGATTCTCGGCATGGACGAGCCGTTCAGCGCGCTCGACGTGCTGACCGCCGAGAACCTGCGCACGCAGGTCGTCGATCTGTGGCGCGGCACCGGGCACGGGGGGCTGCGCAGCATCTTCCTCGTCACGCACAACATCGCCGAGGCGGTGTTCATGGCGACGCGGATCGTCATCATCTCGTCGCATCCTGGGCGCGTGCGCAACATCATCGCCAATCCGCTCCCCTACCCGCGCGACGCCAACTCGCGACAGTTCGCGGCGCTGGTCGATCAGGTCCACGCCGCGATCACCGCGCTGGTGCTTCCCGACGAGCCCGCCGAGCGGCCCGCGACGCCACCCCCCGGCACCCCAGCCGACCGAGCGACCACGGCCGGCGCCGCCCGCGCCGGGCCGGTGACGGCAGCGGCTCCGGCACGCGTCGAGACGATCCCGAACGTTCCGGTCGAGACGATCGTCGGCCTCCTCGAAATCCTCGAAGACAGCCAGGAGACGATCAACGTCTTCGATCTTTCCGCACGCATCGGCCGCGAATTCGGCGAGACGATCGCGATCGTCAAGGCGGCGGAGATGCTCGACCTCGTCGACACGCCGAAGGACGACGTATTCATGACCGAGGTCGGCTGGTATTTCCTCGCAGCGCCGGCGCCGGTGCGCAAGACGCTGTTCCGCGAGGGGATCATGAAGCTGCGCCTCTTTCAGATCCTCGTCGCCAACCTCGCGGCGGCAACCGGGCACCGCATCGACGCCGACGAGCTCCTCGAAGAGCTCGGTACGCTGCTCCCGTACGACCAGCCGGCGAAGCTGTTCCAGACGATGCTCGGCTGGGGCCGCTACGCCGAGATCATCGACTTCGACGAGCACAGCAACGAAGTGTTCCTGCACGAGGCGATGACCGGCGAGGACGAGGAAGAGGCGGCCGATGCCGCGGGCGAGTGACCGCGCAGTCGGTGCCCGCGCCGGCGGCGTCCGGGACGACGCATGAATGCGCTGCGCGAGATCATCGGCGTCGACGACATCGAGCTCGATGCCGATCTCGATTCGGCCGATGCCGTTCTCGCGCGGCTTGCCGCGATGCTGTCGCGCCAGCAGGGCCTTCCCGCGAGCGACATCCTGCGCGGCCTCGAAGCGCGCGAGCGGCTCGGATCGACGGCGCTCGGTCATGCAGTGGCGATCCCGCATGCCCGTGTCCCCGCGTGTCAGCGCGAAGCTGCGGTGCTGCTGCGAACGCGCTCGCCGATCGTCTTCGGCGCACCCGATGCACGGCCGGTGACGCTGTTTCTCGGGCTCGTCGTTCCCGCCCAGGCGAGCGAGCAGCATCTCCGTCTGCTCGCGGCTGCGGCCGAGCTCCTCGACGACCGCGCGCGCCGCGTCGCGCTCAAGGCTGCGACGTCTCCGGCGGCGGTGCGCGCGATTCTCGATGCGATGCCCGATCTGCCGCGCTAGCGCGCCGCGGCGCGCCCTTCAATCCGTCAGACGTTCTCGACGCTCGGGTGGTAGCGTTTGACGAGGTGCAGCGTGTTGCGGTCGGTATGCTCCATTTCCTTGCCGCCGATCGCCGCAAGCTTCAGCACCAGGGTCTGGTCGTAGCTGAATGTGCCGTCGTCGTTCAGTTTGAACGTGCTCTCGAAACCCTTGAGCTCGGCGCGCTGCGACAGGTACTTGTTCTGCAGGATGCCGTAGCTGGGATCGCCCGGTTTCGCCCTGAACGTCACTTGCTTGTCGCGCCGCTTTGCGTCGCCGCCGGCAATGATGGCGATTCCGCGCCCGAATACCACGACGCGCATGACCTGGCCCATCGCCTTGTCCCACAGCATGTAACCGACCTCGTCGTGGAACGGGTTCATGGCCTCCTCGCCATGACGCCACGCGGTGTTCTCGTACTTCAGCCCTTCGATCTCCTGCTTGCCGTTTTCCTGCTTCGGGATCGGGTGGAAGCGGAACCTCTCGAAGTAGCCGGTTTCGGAAATTTCGTCGTCTTTGTTGTGGTAGGAAAGATCGACGCCGACGTTGCCTTCCCACTCGCCGACGAGCCAGGTCAATGGCCCCAGCGCCTGCGGACCCTGGATTTCCTTTGCTTCTTTCGGCATGACCGCATCTCCTCGTTCGTGTTAGACGGTCTATGCACCGTACACTTCGCGTCATCGATTCGCAAAATGATTGAATCAATCGTGTCGACAGCTTCCGTTACGCCTTCGCGAACAACTGCGCGGGCAGGCCGAGGCCATCGTCGATGACTCGCGTCACTGGATCAGCGCTTCCGGCGGGTGGTGAAGAACGCGCCGGCAGGGAGCCCCGGCGCGTGCGGGGCGGCGTCGAGCTAACGACGGTCCCTCGACGGCGGCATCGGCACCATGATCACGTGACCCGGCGCACTGCAGCCGTGATCGCAGCAGCGGCCCGGCTGGCGATTGCGCGCAATCGGCCTTTTCGCATCGTCGGCGAGCACTCCGCGCTCGAGGAGCCGTTCGACGAGCCGCACCTTGTTCCCTACCGGATAGTTGCGCCAGATCTCCTGCTTCATCGCCGCGGGAGATCCTCCTCCGTGAAGGCTGATCAGCGAATACCAGCCGCCCTGGTACGACGCCGTGAGGTCCTCGAGAAGACGCGCGACCTCGATCCGCTTGTCGTAGGGGACATCGGGATTCGCGCGCAGCACCTCGGCGAGCGTCGCCGCGGTGGCGGGATTGTGGTCCTCGTCGGGC
>DASVWR010000047.1:0-14017 GCA_036393115.1 Casimicrobiaceae bacterium | reverse complement strand
GAAGGTACCGCGTCCGCCCGGAGGAGCTCACGGCGCTCGAAGCCGCAACGCGCGCGCGCCTCGACGAGATCGCGCAACAAAGCGATTTCGATGCGCTCGCTGCGGCCGCCGCGGCCGCGACGCGCCGCTACGAGGCGCTCGCCGGCGAGCTCTCGGCGCAGCGGCGTGCGGCAGCGGCGATGCTCGGAGAGCGCGTCACCACGACGATGCAAACACTCGCGATGAAGGGCGGGCGCTTCGACGTGCGGCTCCTCCCGCTCGGCGAAGCGGCGAGCTTCGGGCGCGAGCGCGTCGAGTTCGTCATCGCGACGCATCCACAGCAGGAGCCGGGACCGCTCGCGCGCGTCGCATCGGGCGGCGAGCTCGCGCGCGTGGCGCTCGCGATCCAGGTTTCATCGAGCGAGGTCGCTGCGGTCGAGACGCTGGTGTTCGACGAAGTCGATTCGGGAATCGGCGGCGCCGTGGCGGCGACTGTCGGCCGGCTTCTGCAGGCGCTCGGCGAGCGACGCCAGGTCCTCTGCGTCACCCACCTCGCGCAAGTCGCAGCGCATGCCGACCACCACTACCGGGTCGTGAAGACGAGCCGCCGCGGCGGCGTGTCGAGCTCTCTCGACGCGCTCGCCGGCCCGGGCCGTATCGACGAGCTCGCGCGGATGCTGTCAGGCAGCGAAGTGACGGCGAAGACGATCGCGCATGCCGACGAGCTCTATCGCCAGCATCGCCGCAAACGCTCGGGGGTCGCCCGGACGATCAGCGAGTGGCGGTCTTGACGTAGTGCGCGCGCTTCACGCGATGGCCGCGCGACACCACGCGCGCCTTCACCGTGCGCGCGTGCGGAGCGCGTGCGAACACGAGCGTGTCGCCGGTCTCGAGCCAGTACTTGACGCGCCGCGCGTCGGCGAAGCGCGTGTAGCGCCCCATCGAATCGAGCAGCACGATCACGATCGGCCGGCTTGCGATGTTCACCAGCATCACGACGCAGCGCCCGGCTTCGCGGATGTAGCCGGTCTTCTGCATCAGGATGTCCCACGACTGCCCGCGCACCAGCGCGTTGGTGTTGACGAACCCAACGGTCCGTCCGCTGGGTTCGATGTCCACCGAGAGCTTGGGCGTGGTCGTGAATTCGCGGATCAGCGGGTACTCGGCCGCTGCCTGAACCAGCTTGGCGAGATCGTGCGCAGTCGACACGTTCTCCGGCGAAAGACCGGTCGGGTCGGCGTAGTGCGTTTGCGCGAGGCCAAGCAGCGTCGCCTTGGCGTTCATCGCCTCGACCGCCGCGGCCTTTCCGCCGGGGTAGTAGCGCGCGAGCGCCGAGGCGGCGCGATTCTCGGATGCCATCAGCGCAAGGCGCAGCATTTCGCGCCGCGACAGCGTGGCGCCCATCCGCAGGCGCGAGTGGCTGCCCTTCAACGTGTCGATGTCGTCGGTGTCGATCGTGATCGGGTCGTCGAGCGGCTGCTTCGCATCGAGCACCACCATCGCCGTCATCAGCTTGGTGAGCGACGCGATCGGCGTCACTTCGTTGGCGGCTTTGGCGTAAATCTGACGATCCGTGTCAGCGTCGACGACGACCACGTTGGCGGATTTGAGCTTCAGGCGGGCCGGATCCGGCGCGCCGGGACCCGCCCAGACGGGCGCGCTGACTATGGTCGCAAAAACAAGGAGTAGCAGGCGGTTCATCAGCGAAATTCTCAACTTTTCCACGCGGCTTATCGCACGGATTCGAAAGCCCCGTCAACCTCCCTTACGAATCAAGCACCTACGATGCTCCTCGAGCGCCGGCTGCCGCCGCCGCGGCCGCGGCCGGGCTTGCCTCGGCGGGTTCCGCGCCCGGGTCGTCCCCGGTGCCGATCCGCCCCGGCGGCGGTGAATGGTCGCCATCCGGCGCCGATTGCCGCTCATCCCGCTGCAACTTCCACATCCGGGCATAGACGCCCCCGGCAGCCAGCAACGCAACATGCGTGCCGCGCTCGACGATGCGTCCGTGCTCTAGGACGAGGATGAGGTCGGATTCGACGATCGTGGAAAGCCGGTGCGCGATTGTCAGCGTCGTGCGGTTCCGGGCGATCACCTGCAACTCGGACTGGATCGCCTTCTCGGCGCGCGAGTCGAGCGCCGACGTTGCCTCGTCGAAGATCAGCATCGCCGGGTTCTTGAGCATCGCCCGCGCGATTGCTACGCGCTGCTTTTCACCTCCCGAGAGCTTCAGCCCGCGCTCGCCCACCGCCGTGCGGTAGCCGTCGGGAAGCCGCGACACGAAATCGTGGATCTGCGCGAGGCGCGCGGCCTCGACAATCGCCGCGTGGGTCGCCTGCGGATTCCCGTAGCCGATGTTGTACTCGATCGTGTCATTGAAGAGGACGGTGTCCTGCGGGACGATCCCGATCGCTGCGCGAAGCGTCGCCTGCTGCACGTCGCGCAGATCCTGCCCGTCGATCGTGATGCGGCCCCTGTCGACGTCGTAGAAGCGATAGAGAAGCCGCGCGAGCGTCGACTTGCCCGATCCCGACGGCCCGACCACAGCGATGTTGTGGCCGGCTGGAATCGCGAAGCTGACGTCGTGGAGGATCTGCCGGTTCGCGTCGTAGCCGAAATCGACGTGCTCGAAGCGCACTTCCGCGCCGCGGGTCACCAGCGGCGGAGCGCCCGCACGGTCGACGATCTCGGCGTGCTCGGCGGTGAGGGTGAACAGCCGCTCCATGTCGGCGAGCGACTGCCTGATCTCGCGATAGATGACGCCGAGGAAATTGAGCGGAATGTAGAGCTGGATCATGAACGCGTTCACCAGCACGAGGTCGCCGATCGTCAGCCTGCCGGCGACGACACCCTCGGTCGCGCGCCACATGATCAGCGACACGGCGATCGCGATGATCGCGCTCTGGCCGACGTTGAGCGCGGAGAGCGACGTCTGGCTCCTGACCGCGGCGCGCTCCCAGCGCTGCAGGCTCTCGTCGTAGCGGCGCGCCTCCCATTCCTCGTTGCCGAAGTACTTGACCGTCTCGTAGTTGATCAGGCTGTCGATCGCGCGCGAATTGGCTTTCGAATCGAGCTCGTTCATCTCGCGGCGAAAGTGCGTGCGCCATTCGGTGACCGAGACGGTGAATCCGATGTAGAGCGCGAGCGCCGCGGCGGTGATCGCGATGAACGTCCAGTCGTAGCGGGCGATCAGGATCGCCGATACCAGGGAGATCTCGACCGCCGTCGGAAGGATCGAGAAGAGCGTGTAGCTCACCAGCGACGAGATGCCGCGCTGCCCGCGCTCGACGTCGCGGGTCAACCCTCCCGTCTGCCGCGCGAGGTGAAAGCGCAGCGACAGCGCGTGCAGGTGCCGGAACACCTCGAGCCCGATCCTGCGCACGGCGCGCTGCGTCACCTTGGCAAACAGGAATTCGCGCAGCTCGGTGAACAGCGTCGTCGACAGGCGCAGCAAGCCGTAGGCGACGAGCAGCGCGAGCGGCACCACGAGCACCGCCTGGCGCGGGTCGAGCGTGTCGACGATGCGCTTCATCAGCACCGGGACGCCGACGTTGGCGAGCTTCGCGAGCACGAGGCACGCGACCGCGGCGAGCACCCGGCCACGGTATTCCCACAGGTACGGCCATAGCGTGCGAAGCGCGCGCCAGTCGCCTTCGCGCGTACGGGCGACGCCGGTGTCGGCCGGCAGCGGCAGCGAGCTCGTGCGACGCATCGTAGTGGCGGAAGCGAGAATTCGGCCGAGCGGGGCAATCCGGCGGCACCGGAATGGTACGCCCCGCGTCAGGCTTCCTCGTCGAGCGGGGTCGCTCCCGCCGGCCCGGGCCTGCGCCACCATTCGTCGCCACCGTAGCGCAGCACCCCGAGCGCGACGCGCACGACACCGTAGGCAATCCACGACAGCGCCTTCTCCACACGGGAGCGCTGCACCCATCCTTCGACGGCCAGCGGCACCGCGCCTTCGGCGATCATCGTGCGAAGCTCGCTTCCGAGCTGCTGCGCAAACACCGGGTCGCGGACGAACACGTTGGCCTCACGCGCCATCAGCAGCGAATACGGATCGATGTTCGACGAACCGACGGTCGCCCAGCGCGAATCGACGACCGCAACCTTCGCGTGCAGGAACGAGCGGTGGTATTCCTGGATCACGACGCCTGCCGCGAGGAGCTGTCCGTAGAGCGCGCGCGAGGCCCAGTG
This sequence comes from Casimicrobiaceae bacterium, assembly GCA_036393115.1. Taxonomy (GTDB): domain Bacteria; phylum Pseudomonadota; class Gammaproteobacteria; order Burkholderiales; family Casimicrobiaceae; genus VBCG01. The sequence continues at coordinate 9,847 of DASVWR010000047.1, read as the reverse complement.
CAGCAACTGGTATTCGACGCGCGCCTGCAGGAGCAGCGTCACTCGCACGCCGCGCGATGCCGCCCGGATCAGCGCCTGCCGGAAGCGCATCCCGGGGAAGAAATACGCGGTCGCGATGGTGATCTCCGCACGCGCCGTGCGCAGACCCGCAAGGTAGGCGCGCTCGATGTCGCGGCGGTGCCGCAGGTTGTCGCGAATCGTGAACTTCGCGGTCTGCGTGCCGGCCGGAGCGGCAGGCGTCTCGTCGGCGAACAGCGGCACGTCGGAGCTTCGGAGCTGGGCCACCTCGACAATCGCCCACACGCGCTGCATCGTCTGCACGATCGGGCCGACGATGCGTCCGCGAACGCAAACGGCGAAGTCCACCCGCGGCGGCGTATGCCCGGGTGTGTTGCGATCGTCGATGATGTTGATTCCGCCGACGAAGGCGATGCGCCCGTCGACGTGGCAGAGCTTCCGGTGGAGGCGGCGCAGGCGGTGCGAGCGAAACTGCCACGGCGCGACCTCGGGACGGTACTTCAGAAGCTCCACGCCCGCTGCGACCAGGTGATGCTCGAGCCGTGGAGTCAGATAATGGCGCGCGCCCCATCCGTCGACGAGCACGCGGACGAGGACGCCGCGTGCCGCCGCAGCGACCAGCGCCGACGCGATGCGCCGCCCCGACGCGTCGTCGGCGAAGATGTAGGTCTCGAGCCAGATCTCGCGCTCCGCCGCGGCGAACGCCTCGACGAGGGCCGGGAAGAACTCGACGCCATTCCTGAGCAGCGTCACGGCATTGCCGGACGTATACCGGTTGCCGGCGGAACGCGCCCCTTGCACGCTCAGTGACGGGTCTTCGACGCGAGCTCGAAGGTCGCGGCGAGCGCCGCGTGGTCGGACATCCGTGGCCCGGCCTTCACGTAATGCACGCGTGCGTCGACGACCGCGAGACCGCGGGCATAGATGCGATCGAGGCGGAACATCGGGAGCAGCGACGGGTAGGTCCGCGCCGGCCGCCCGGTGCGCTCCTCGAAGACCTCGACGAGATTCAACGCATCGGTGAGCGCGCGGTCGCCCTTGCTGCGCCAGTCGTTAAAGTCACCGGCGATGATCAGCGGCGCCGTGCGCGGGACGCTGCTCACGATGCGATCGACGAGCGCACGGATCTGCATCTGGCGCCCGCGCTCGAAGAGGCCGAGATGGACATTCATGCAGTGCAGCCGCGGCATGCGCTCGCCGAGCGAGATCTCGCAGTGGAGCAGCCCGCGGCTCTCGAACACGTGCGCGGAGATGTCGAGGTTCTCCTGCGCGAGCATCGGGAAGCGCGACAGCAGCGCGTTGCCGTGGTTCCCGTGCGGATAGACCGCATTGCGCCCGTAGGCGACCTCGTGCCAGTAGGCGTCGGCGATGTACTCGTGCTGCGGGCGCAGCGGCCACGCCTCGTAGCGGTCGGCGTGACGCTCGTGCGTGTGCAGAACTTCCTGCAGGAACACGATGTCCGGATCGAGCCCACGCAGGCGCTCGCGCAACTCGTGGATCACCACCCGGCGCTTCAGCCGGGAGATCCCTTTGTGGATGTTGTAGGTCGCGACACTGAAGCGCACGCGCGGAGCTGGACTCATCCTCGCATCTTAGCGCGCGACGGGGCGACGGTGCCGAGCGCATGCGACGCGCGTGCCGGTCGGCGCCGGGCCGCGGCGGAACACGGGGCTACCCGCTCTCCGACAGAAGGGTCACAATCGCCCGCATGCGGCAGAGGACGCACAACGCGTCCCACCCCCCCCCGAGGAACAGCCATGCGTACGTGCCCGCCGTTCGTCCGCTCGACCGGTGAAGTACCCGAGCACACGCACGTCTACCCCCAGAGTACCGAAGGGATGGGGCCAACGCGCCGCGTGGGGAGGAAAGCCGGGCTGCAGCGGATCGGAATCAACATTCAGCGCCTGCCCCCGGGTTGTCGGTCGTCCTGGCCGCACGCCGAAGAGTCGGTGGAGAAGCGCAGAAGCCGGCCAATCGAATCTTCTACCCGCTCAATCCGTCCCGCCGCTCGGACATGGACGCGTCAGAGTGGTGGGCGGACGTGCCAAAGCGCGAGCTCGGGCCGCATGACGGGCTGCCAGATGCCGTGCGGCGGGGGCAACGGAGGTTCTTCCGGTAGCCCGGCGCCGACGGGTCCGCCGGGCGCGCTCGATCCGTCGTTCGGAAACCACGGCGTCGTCATCACGCCGACCGGAGGCGATACCTATACCGATGCGGTTCTCGTGCAAGCGAACGGCATGATCGTCGTCGCCGGATACGACCAGGCGACCGGCACGTTCGGCTCCATCAATCGCGTGACCACGCAGATCGCGCGCTTCGCCGCCGACGGCGCTCCCCACACTGGATTCGGCCAGGGCGGGCAGACGACAGTGTCCGAACTGGACGTCCCCGGGCGCTACGCACCCATCGCGCTCGCGCTGCAAACCGATGGCACGATGCTGCTGGACGTTCCGGGAGGCAGCACGCGACTCCTCCCGAACGGCGCTGTCGACACTACGTACGGCATCGGAGGGACCGCAGCGGGCGTCGGAGGCTACCTCGCGCTTCAACCGAACGGGAAGCTGGTGACGGCGCAGACCGCACTGATCGGCGATTCGCGGACAACGTTCGCCCTCTCGCGCTATGCAAGCGACGGCGCGGTCGATACGAGCTTCGGCGGCGGCGGCGACTCCGTTATCGCGCTCCGCACGGACAGCGTCGCGGGCGGCGTCGCGATCCAACCCGACGGGCGAATTGTCGTCGCCGGTTACGAGAGTCCGGATCAGGTCTCGGACTCGGGCGCGGGGAGCGTGGTCGTGGCACGATACTTCGGCGACCGTGCGAGCTCTGCGCAGCCATGAAGGCAGATCAGGCGCGCCTGCGGTCTCGTAGCAGACCGCGATCCCGACGAGTCGCTCCTCGCGACGGAGGGACCAATTACGCGCTGTAGCACCATTGTGCTACAATGAACACAGGCCTAACCGACGAGCTGCGCCGTGTCCAACACCACCACGATTCGCCTCCCCGAGGACCTCAAGGCCAGAGTCTCCGCCGCTGCCGAACGAGCCGGAACGACAGCTCACAACTTCATTCTCGAAGCCATCGCGGAAAAGACGGTCGCCGACGAGTACCGCAGCGACTTCCATCGGGTTGCCGAAGAGCGCTACGCGCGCATCGCCGAATCGGGGAAGACAATTCCCTGGCGGGAGATGCGCGCCTACCTCGGGGTCCGCGTTTCCGGCGGGAAGCCGCGCCGGCCGATTGCGAGGAAGCTCGCGCGTTAGCCGTGTCTCGTGTCGAACTCGCATCAGAGCTCGCCGACGACTTCGATCGAATCTTCGCGCATCTCGAGGCGCACGACGTCGAGGCAATACCTGCACGGATTCAAGAGATCGTTCAGGCCCTTGATGTGCTGGCGACCAATCCGCTGATCGGCCGCCCGGCAACGCATGGGATGCGCGAACTGGTTATCGGGCGCCGCTTACGCGGCTATGTCGCACTTTATCGCTACGTGCCCGAACTCGATAGGGTGTTCGTCCTCGCGCTGCGAAACCAGCGCGAAGCGGGATACAAGCACGACTGATTGTCGACGGCCGTCGCGCGCCGGACAGCGCCGCGGAATCCGGCGTTCCGGCGCAGGGAAGAATGGGGTGGCGGATGGGAATCGAACCCACAACAGCCGGAATCACAATCCGGGACTCTACCGTTGAGCTACCGCCACCGCTGAGACTGCTGCACGCTGCTGCGCCTCGGACTCGCGCAACGTGGCACGCCCGACAGGACTCGAACCTGTAACCGCCGGCTTAGAAGGCCGGTGCTCTATCCGATTGAGCTACGGGCGCGAAGCCATACCTGCGGGAGCCTGCATGGTAGCAGATCGGCGCCGGCGCAAGACCGCGGAAGGGGTCGACGGCTGCGACCGGGGAGTCAGGTCTTGCCGATTGCGTCGTGAGACAAGACCTGACCCCCTCGCGTTCATGCCGTAAAGTTGCAGATTCGGTCATCGCAGCGGGAGCGCGTGTTGGAGCCGTCGTCAGTCACCACCTTCCTCTTCACAGACATCGAGGGCAGCACGCGCCTCTGGGAGACCGAGCCCGACGCGATGCGCGCCGCCCTCGCCCGGCACGATGTGATCGCGCGCGCCGCGGTGGAGACCAATCGCGGTCGGGTCGTGAAGATGACCGGCGACGGCACTCACGCGGCCTTCGACGATCCGCAGGATGCCGTGCGGGCGGCGTTGCAGATGCAGTTGGCGCTCGCCAAGCCGAAGGCGACCAACGGAGTGGCGCTGAAGCTTCGCTGCGGCATCCACGCCGGTCCGAGCGAGCGGCGCGACAACGACTACTTCGGCACGGCGGTCAATCGCGCCGCGCGGATCATGAGCGCAGCGCACGGCGGACAGGTGCTGGTTTCGGAAGCTGTCGTCGCGCTCGCCGGCGAGCATCCGGCGGGGGTCGGCCTGCGCGACCTCGGCCGCGTTCGCCTGCGCGACCTCACGAGCCCCGAGCGCGTCTACCAGGTCCTGCATCCGCGGCTTCGCAGCGACTTTCCGCCGCTGCGCTCGCTCGAATCGACCCCCAACAATCTCCCGCAGCAGCTCACGTCGTTCGTCGGCCGTGACGCCGAGCTCGCGCAGGGGCGCGAGCTGCTGATGCGGACGCGGCTGCTCACCCTGCTCGGCGTCGGCGGCCTCGGCAAGTCGCGGCTCGCATTGCAGATCGCCGCCGAGACGCTCGATCGCTACGCCGACGGCGTATGGCTGGTGGAGCTCGCCGCGATCGCCGACGAGGATCGCGTGGCCGAATCGGTCGCGTCGGTGCTCGGTGTGAAGAGCGACGCCGGCACCCCGATCGAGACTGTGCTCGTGCGGCATGTCGCCGACCGCGAGCTCCTCGTCATCCTCGACAACTGCGAGCACTTGATCGATGCCTGCGCGCAGCTCGCCAAGCGGCTGCTGCAGGCCGGCGACCGCGTGCGGATTCTCGCGACGAGTCGCGAGGCGCTGCGGATCAACGGTGAGACGACGCTGCCCATGCCGACGTTGTCGCTGCCCGACGCGGCGACGCCTTCGACCCCGGAGGCATTGCGCGAATTCGACTCGGTTCGGCTGTTCCTCGATCGCGCCGAGGCGGCCCACCCGGCATTCCGCCTCGACGCATACAACGCGGCCGCGGTCGCCGAGATCTGCACGCGCCTCGACGGTATCCCGCTCGCGCTCGAGCTCGCCGCGGCGCGGATTCGCGTGCTCGATCCGGCCGCGATCGCGGCGCGTCTCACTGATCGCTTCCGCCTGCTGACGGGCGGCGATCGCACCGCGCTGAAGCGACAGCAGACGCTGCGCGCGCTGATCGACTGGAGCTTCGACCTCCTCACGCCCGACGAAGCGACGCTGTTCCAGCGCCTGTCGGTTTTCGCCGGCGGCTGGACCGTCGATGCGGCCGAGGCCGTCGGCGCGGGTGGCGTCGTCGATGCCGGAAACATCGTCGACCTTCTCTCGCGGCTCGTCGACAAGTCTCTCGCGACGCGCGACGCGAGCGGTACCCGGTACGGCTACCTCGAAACAATCCGGCAATATGCCGGCGACTGCGCGGCGCGCAGCGGCGAGCAATCTGCCGCGCGCGGACGCCATGTTCGGCACTATCTCACGCTTGCCGAAGCGGCGCAGCCGCATCTGCGCGAGGCCGGTCGGGAGGTCTGGCTCGTGCGGCTCGATGCCGAGCGCGAAAACCTGCTCGCCGCGCATCGCTACTGCGACGATGCCGCCGACGGCGCTGCGCTCGACATGCGCCTGGTGCTCGCGATGCGCCGCTACTGGTTCGAACGCGGCCTGCTGGAGCTCGGGTATCGGCTCACCCTCGAAGCACTTGCACGCGCCGGCGCGCAGACACCGACGACGAGTCGCGCCGCAGTCCTCAATGATGCCGGGCAGATTGCCGCCCACATGGGCCGCTACGAGGAGGCGCGTACGCATCTCGTCGAGAGCCTCGCGATCGCGCGCGCCGAAGGCGACCGGCACCGCATCGCGTTCCTGCTGCAGCCGCTCGCACTCGCCTGCGCCGGGGTCGGCGACCTCGCCGCGGCACGCGGCTATCTGCAAGAGGCACTCGAGCTCGCGCGTGAGTACGGCGACAGCCGCGAGGTGGCCGCCGCACTCAATGCGCGCGCGCAGATCGCGCGGATGGAAGGCGATCTCGCGAGTGCGGAGCCGCTGTACGAGCAGGCGCGGGAGCTCGCGCATGGCGCTCCCGACATCGAATCGCTGATGCAGCTCAACCTCGCGATGACGGCGATCGGCCGCGGCGCGCTCGACCGCGCACGGACGCTGCTGCTCGATGCCGTGACGATCTGCGACAAGATCGATTCGAAGCCCGTCGGGCAGAGCATCATCGAGGTCAGCGCGGGACTCGCAGCGGCACTCGGTGAACCCGGGCCGGCGCTGCGCTTCTACGGCGCCGCCGAGCGCAACGCGGCGATCACCGGCATTCATCGCGATCCGACCGACGAGGCGTTCCTCGCGCCGCTGATCGCGCAGGCACGCGCGTCGCTCACGGCACCCGGCCCCGCCGACTCCGAATCGGTGGGGCGCGAGCTCGATTACGCGGCGGCGATGGCCGAGGTGCGCCGGTGGCTCGCGGTCAGCGTGCCGCCCGACCAGCGCTGATCCCGGACGCGAAGTCGCAGCGCTGCACCATCAGTTGTTGAAGACCCATGGATCGAGCGAGCAGACCTGGTCGCCACTCTTCACGTGAACTTCGTACTTGTATTGCTTCGTGAAAGAGTTCTTGTCGTGCAGGATGTACTTGCGGCCCTGCTCGGCGACGTGGCCACCGGAGAATTCCTGCCGGTCATCGCGCTGGACGACGATGCCGGTGCCGTTGAACGCCCAGCCGCTCGTGTCGATGTCCCAATGGAGCTCGACACCCGTGTTCTTGACTTTGACTTCGAGAGTCTCCGGGTCAGCCTTGATGTCGCATCCGGGGCCGACCGAGATCGTGACGTGACAGACCTGATCGTTGCAGGCACGGGTACTCCCGACCTGGGTAGTCGCGCAACCGGCAAGAATCAGCAGCACTGCGAGCGAAGCAATGAGCGTTCCGGGCTTCATCGTCTATCCTCCCCTGGAGGTGTGGCGCCGAGCATTGTCCGGCATGGGCGGGAACTTGAAAAGACCGATTCCTGCGGCCTCGCAAAGGGGAATAATCGCGCCTTGATTCACTCTTCCCAGCCCGACCGGCGTACGGTCGCGCACCACCGGGCGCTGCAGGACTGACGGATCAAAGGACTCACGAATGAGCCGACGCACGCCGGAAACCCTTCGCAGCGCGCGCTGGTTCGCCGGCGACACACTGCGCTCGTTCGGCCACCGTTCGCGACTGATGCAGATGGGCTACGCGCCTTCGGACTGGGAATCGCGTCCGCTGATCGCGATCGTCAATACGTGGTCGGGACTCAACCCCTGCCACGCGCACTTCCGGAGTCGCGTCGAGGACGTGAAGCGCGGCGTGCTGCAGGCAGGCGGCTTTCCGGTGGAGCTTCCGGCGCTGTCGCTGTCGGAGACGTTCGTCAAGCCGACGACGATGCTCTACCGCAACCTGCTCGCGATGGAGACCGAGGAGCTCCTGCGCAGCCACCCGGTCGACGGCGCGGTGCTGTTGGGGGGCTGCGACAAGACGACACCGGCGCTCATCATGGGAGCGACCAGCGCCGGCTACCCGGCGATCTACCTGCCGGCGGGACCGATGCTGCGCGGCAGCTGGAAGGGCCGCGTGCTGGGGTCGGGGTCCGACGCGTGGAAGTACTGGGACGAGCGACGCGCCGGAAATCTCGCAGAAAGTGACTGGAACGACATCGAGTGCGGCATCGCGCGCAGCCACGGCACCTGCATGACGATGGGCACCGCGAGCACGATGACCGCGATCGCCGAGGCCGTCGGCCTCACGTTGCCGGGCGCTTCGTCGATTCCTGCCGCCGACGCCGGCCACGAGCGCATGAGCGCCGAATGCGGCAGGCGCATCGTCGAGATGGTGTGGGAGGACCTCACGCCGCAGCGCATCCTGACGCGCGAAGCCTTCGAGAACGCGATCGTCGTCGCGATGGCGCTCGGCTGCTCGACCAACGCGATCATTCACGTGCTCGCGATGGCGCACCGCGCCGGGGTCGCCATCGGCCTCGACGATTTCGAGGCGGCGAGCCGCCGCGTGCCGGTGCTCGCCAACATCCGTCCGAGCGGTGAGCGCTACCTGATGGAGGACTTCTTCTACGCCGGCGGCATTCGTGGCCTGATGGAGCGCATCCGCGCACTGCTCCACACCGACGCACTGACCGTCAATGGCCGAACGCTCGGCGACAACGTCGCCGGCGCCGAGGTGTGGAGCGACGACGTCATCCGCACACTGGAGAAACCGGTCTACCGCGAGGGCGCGCTCGCGGTGCTGACCGGCAATCTCGCTCCCGATGGCTGCGTGATCAAGCCGAGCGCCTGCGAGCCGCGCCTCCTGCGCCATGCCGGTCCGGCACTCGTGTTCGACGACTATCCGTCGCTCGCGGCGGCGGTCGACGACGAGACCCTCGACGTGACCGCCGACCACGTGCTCGTGCTGCGCAACGCCGGTCCGCAGGGAGGTCCCGGCATGCCCGAGTGGGGAATGCTTCCGCTGCCGAAGAAGCTCGTGAAGGCGGGGGTGCGCGACATCCTGCGGATCTCCGATGCGCGGATGAGCGGAACCAGCTATGGCGCGTGTGTGCTGCACGTCGCGCCGGAATCCTATGTCGGCGGCCCGCTCGCGCTGCTGCGTACCGGCGATCGCGTCAGCATCGACGTGCCGGCGCGAAGCCTGCGCATGGAGGTGACCGACGACGAACTCGCGCGGCGCCGCGCCGCGTGGGCGCCCCCGCCGCGCCGGTACGAGCGCGGCTACGGCTGGATGTACGCGCAGCACATCGAGCAGGCCGACCGCGGCTGCGACTTCGACTTTCTCGAAACCGGATTCGGCGCACCGGTGCGCGAGCCGGACATCTACTGATCGGCGGGCGCTGCTTAGCGGCCGGGGATGGGCCTCGCGCTGGTTCGCGGCTTGCGGGCTTCTCAGAAATGCTCGGAGTCGGCAATCGCCTGCCGGGTGGGTGCCCGGCGCACCATCGCTCGACTAAGTCGTCAACCGGCGAAGCGCCCGGGCTCGCTCGCCGCGCCACCCACCGCGGCAGTCGCCTCCACTCGCATTCCTGAGAAGCCCGCAAGCCGCAACACTGCGCGAGGCTCGTTGTCCCGCACTTCGCGACTTCGTCACTTCCCGCTCCGCCACTCCGCCGCTTCGCTCCACGCGCTCGGTCGGCTGAGCGAGCTGGGGTGCCATGCGCTCGCGACGCGAGTGGGAGCGCCTGCTCGTCGCGGGTGGCGCGGCGAGCACTGCGCTGAACTTGGTTGGCCACCGGCGCACACCTTGCGAAGCAAGCGCCGGGACCCGCCGGCAGGCGATTGCGGACGTCGAGCGTCGCGACCGTGTGGCACGCCAGCTCGCCCAGCCGACTGCACGCATGGGGCGAGGCGATCGCGCCGACGCGCACGAAGTGACCGCGCGAATGACGCGCGTCAGCGCCAGTCGTCGATCGTCGGCACGCGCAGCGTCTCCACCTCCGGCAGGTCGAACCCGAAGTCCTCTGCCAGGAGCGCGCGCAGTGCCCTGCGGTCGGCGAGCCGCAAGCTGCGTGCCTCGCCACGGCTCCTGATCGTCACGTCGCGATTCATCACGCTGACGCGTCCGTCGTCGGTGAGAGCGCGCAGCATCAGCCGGTTGACGAACGCCGATTCCGGGTACGTCGACGTGTAGTGGTTGCCAACCTCGAAATCGAC
>DASVWR010000046.1:0-9692 GCA_036393115.1 Casimicrobiaceae bacterium | reverse complement strand
TCTTCATCTTCGGCATGATGCCGGCTCCTATTTGCTGCCCACGGGGGTGCTCTCGCGCGCAGTCGGCGGGTGAGAGGCTTGGGCGCCTTGCGGCTTACCCTCCTCGGGCTTGTCGTGGTGATGCGGTTTCGCCAGCGTCTTTTTCGGGGCGAGCAGCATCACCATCTGCCGCCCTTCGAGCCTCGGGAACTGCTCGACCACCGCGTACGGGTCGAGGTCGCCCCGAACGCGCTCCAGCAGCCGCACGCCGAACTCCTGGTGGGCCATCTCCCGGCCACGGAAGCGCAGCGTCACTTTCGCCTTGTCACCCTCGCCGAGGAAGCGCACCAGATTGCGCAACTTGATCTTGTAGTCGCCTTCGTCGGTTCCGGGCCGGAATTTCACTTCCTTGACCTGGATCTGCTTCAGCTTGAGCTTCGCCTCGTGCTGCTTCTTCGCTTCCCGGTACTTGAACTTGCCGTAATCCATGATCCGGCAGACCGGGGGTTTCGCGAGCGGCGCGATTTCGACCAGATCTAGCTCGGCTGCTTCGGCCCGGGCCAGTGCATCGGAAAGCGACACGATGCCCAGTTGTTCACCTTCGACGCCGACCAGGCGGATTTCGGGGGCGTTGATTTCGCCGTTGAGGCGCTGTTGCTGCTTGTCCAGTGCGATTGCGTTATCTCCGTGAGTGACAAAAACGGCCGCGCGGCCCGGGACGGCGCAACCGGACCCGAAGGTCTCAGCCGCGTGCCGCGACCTCCTCTCGGAGGCGCGCGATCAGGGCCGGAACGGACATTGCGCCCAGATCTTCACCGCTGCGGGTACGCACGGCCACCGTGCGAGCCTCCTCTTCCCGATCGCCGACGATGAGCTGATAGGGAAGCTTCTGAAGGCTATGTTCGCGAATTTTATAGGTTATTTTCTCATTGCGCAAATCGGCCGCGACGCGCAGCCCGCCTGCCCGGAGCTCGCGCTCGACCTCCGCCGCATAGCCGTGATGGCGATCGGCGATGGCGAGCACCACGGCCTGGACGGGTGCCAGCCACAGCGGCATCGCGCCGGCGTGGTTCTCGATCAGGATGCCGATGAAGCGCTCGAGCGAGCCGACGATGGCCCGGTGCAGCATCACCGGAACCTTGCGCGTGTCGTCGGCGGCGACGTACTCGGCGCCGAGGCGCCCGGGCATCTGGAAATCGACCTGCATCGTCCCGCACTGCCACGACCGCCCGAGCGAATCCTTCAGGTGGTATTCGATCTTGGGGCCGTAGAAGGCGCCCTCGCCGGGAAGCTCGGTCCATTCGACGCCGCACGCGCGAAGCGCGTCACGCAGTGCCGTTTCGGCGCGATCCCACGACCCATCGTCGCCGAGGCGCGGAGTCGGGCGCAACGCGAGCTTGATCGCGACGCCGGTGAAGCCGAAATCGCGATACACGTCGAGTGCGACGCGGTTGAACGCGGTGACCTCGCTCTCGATCTGCTCCTCGGTGCAGAAGATGTGGCCGTCGTCCTGCGTGAAGCCGCGCACGCGCATGATCCCGTGCAGCGCTCCGGACGGCTCGTTGCGGTGGCACGCGCCGAATTCGCCGTAGCGCAGCGGCAGGTCGCGGTAGCTTCGAAGGCTCGCGTTGAAAATCTGCACATGCCCGGGGCAGTTCATCGGCTTGATCGCGAAGTCGTGCTTCTCGGACTCGGTCGTGAACATGTTGTCCTTGAAGTTCTGCCAGTGCCCCGACTTCTCCCACAGCGAGCGCTCGAGGATCTGCGGCGCGCGCACCTCCTGGTAGCCGTGCTCCTGATAGACGCGGCGCATGTACTGCTCGACCTCTTGCCAGATCGCCCAGCCTTTCGGATGCCAGAACACGAGCCCGGGCGCCTCGTCCTGCAGATGGAAGAGGTCGAGCGCGCGGCCGAGCTTGCGATGGTCGCGCTTCTCGGCTTCCTCGATCCGATGGAGGTACGCGTCGAGGTCCTCCTGCCGCGTCCACGCGGTCCCGTAGATCCGCTGCAGCATCTCGTTCTTCGAGTCGCCGCGCCAGTACGCGCCGGCCACCTTCATCAGCCTGAACACCTTGAGGCGCCCGGTCGACGGCACGTGCGGGCCGCGGCAGAGGTCGGTGAAGCTCCCTTCGGTGTAGAGCGAGATCGGCTCGGCGGTGGGGATCGACGCGATGATCTCGGCCTTGTAGTGCTCGCCGATCGATTCGAAGTATCGGACCGCGTCGTCGCGAGGCATCAGTTTGCGCACGATCGGCGCATCGCGCTTCGCGAGCTCGTGCATCCGCGCTTCGATCGCCGCGAGGTCCTCGGGCGTGAACGGGCGCTCGAGCGAGAAATCGTAGTAGAAGCCGTCCTCGATCACCGGACCGATCGTGACCTGCGCCTGCGGAAAAAGCTCCTTCACCGCCCAGGCGAGGAGGTGCGCCGTCGAGTGGCGGATGATGTCGAGCCCGTCGGCGTCGCGCTCGGTGACGATCGCGACGTCGGCGTCGCCCGCGACGACGTGCGAGGTGTCGACGAGCTTGCCGTCGACGCGGCCGGCGAGCGCGGCCTTCGCGAGGCCGGGGCCGATCGACGCGGCGACGTCCGCGACACTCACCGGGTGGTCGAAATGACGGATCGCTCCGTCTGGAAGTCTGATGTCGGGCATGGCGGTCCTCGGAAACGAAAAAAGTGCGGTGGGGCCGCACTTTTCATCGGGACGGACGAAGCCGCCGGCGTGCCACACCGCTTGCTGCCTACCTCGGGCCTCCACGCGTTCGCGGTGTCATAACCATTCCTTCCGGTACCGATCGGCTGGCGGCCGCGCCCCGTCGGGTCGCCCGAGCCCCTCGCTTGGAATTATAGCGGAACCGGACCGATTATCCGTTCTGCACGCGGAGCCAGGCTCAGGTCGCCGCGAACGCGCGCATCGACCAGTCGCCGATTTTCAGGAGCATGGCATCGTCGTGCAACCCGGCGACGAGCTGGACCGCGACCGGGAGCGTGCCGGCGGAGCGCGGCACCGGTAGCGCGAGGGTAGGAACGCCGAGCGCCGTCCACATCCGGCTCATCACCGGATCGCCGGTCCCGCCCTCGATCGGCGGAGCTTCGCCGGGTGTTGCCGGCGTGACGAAAACGTCGCAACGACGGAAAACATCGGGCAATCGTGCGCGCGCATGCTCGACGCGCTGGAGTGCGGCGAGCCAGGCCTCGCAGGTGATCTTCGCGCCTTCGGCACAGATCGCAAGGAAGGACGCGCTCAGTGCATCGGCGTGGCGCGTCATTTCGAAGACATAATTGCGCGCCGTTTCGAAGGTCATGATCGTACGCTGGGCGTCGATCAGGGCATCGAAGGATGCGGGAAGCTCGACCTCTTCCACCGACGCCCCCGCGGCGCGAAGCCGCGCATTCGCGAGTTCGAGCGCATCGCGCGCGGCCGGCTGGGCGAGCGGCCATAGCGAAGTGCGGCAGATGCCGAACCGCGGCGCTGCTGCAGGATCCACCGGCACTGCTGCTGGATGCGTCGGCGCTGTTGCGGGGCTCATCGGCGCCGAACGCGATTGCCCGAGCACCACGCCGCGCATCAGCGCGACGTCGGCGACGCTGCGCGCAAAGATCCCGAGCGTATCGAGCGATGGCGCGAGCGGCCGAACTCCGGAGAGCGAGAGCTCGCCGAAGGTCGCCTTGTAGCCGACGATGCCGCAGAACGCTGCGGGTCGGGTCACCGACGCCGCAGTCTGCGTGCCGAAGGCGAGGGGGACCATGAAGTCGGCGACCGCTGCCGCCGAGCCGCTCGACGATCCGCCTGGAGTGCGCGTGCGATCGTGCGGATTGCGCGTCTTGCCCGGGTGGAAGCTCGCGAATTCGGTGGTGACGGTCTTGCCGAGCACGATCGCACCCGCGGCGCGCGCCGCCGCCACGCACGCAGCGTCCCAGGATGGTCGCCGATCCGTGTAGAGCGGCGAGCCGAGCGCCGTCGGCATGTCGAAGGTGTCGATCAAGTCCTTGACGGCGATCGGCACGCCGTGGAGCGGACCGAGCGCTGCGCTGCGATCCGCTTTCCGGGCATGCTCGAGCGCCTGCTCGCTCGCGAGATACTGCCAGGCGCCGACGTCGCGCTCGCGTGCGGCGATGCGCTCGACGCAGGCGGCGACGAGCGCTTCCGAGGTGAGCTCGCCCCGATGGATCAGCGCTGCGGCGGTGCTTGCATCGAGCCTATACCAGTCGCTCATGTCGACCTCCAGGCAATCGCGGTGACCTCGGGCCAGGATCGCCGGCCTCCCGGATTCCGCGGTGAGCTTTCTCCTGGACTACAATCTGCCGGCGCGCCACGGCGGCCTGTGCGGCATGGGAGGCTCGACGCTTCGCGGCCGCGCATTCGAAAAAGCCAAGGAGGAGTCGCCATGCAACGCTTCGTTCTCACGGCCTGCGCACTGATGCTCGGCCTCGCATCGGCGGTCTTCCCCGTCGCTGCCGGCGCCCGGGATACAGTCAGGATCGTCTTCATCGGCCCGCTGACCGGCGGCAATTCGGCGCTCGGCCTCGGGGGCCGGAATTCGGCCGATCTCGCCGTCCAGCTTCGCAACGCCGACCCCAAGTCGAAATACACGTTCGACCTCGTCAAGTACGACGACCAGTGCAAGCCCGACATCGGCGTGCAGATGGCGACCAAGGCCGGCGCCGACAACAGCATCATTGCCGGCGTGACGCACTATTGCTCGGCGGTCGCGATCGCGACGGTCGATACGTATCACAAGTTCGGCCTGCCCGTCATCGTCTGGGGGGCGGTGCTGCCGGCAATTACCTACGGCAACGACTATCCAGAAATCCATCGCGTCAACGGCACGATGATCAACCAGAACGAGGTCAACGCCAAGCTGGTGACGAGCCTCGGCTACAAGACCTGGGTGATCATCCACGACACGACCGACTATGGGAAGGGTCACGACGAGTACTTCACGAAATTCCTGACGCAGGACGGCGGCAAGATCCTCGCCGACTTCGGCGTCGGTGCCGACCAGCAGGATTTCACGGCGATCCTCACCAAAGTCAAGGAGCTCAATCCCGACGTCGTCTATTTCGGCGGCCTGACGCCGATCGGCGTGCGCATCCGCAGCCAGATGGACAAGCTCGGGATCAAGTCGCAGTTCGAAGGGACCTCGGGGATCGTCTCCGACTCTTACATCCAGGCGCTCGGGCCTCTCGCCGAGGGGACGATCGCCTTCATCGACGGCGCGCCGATCGAGAAGCTGCCTGGCGGGAAGTTCTTCCTCGAACAGTACGCGGCACACAAGTACGCCGAGCCACCCGAAGCGTATGGTGCGTATGCGTTCGTCGCGGCGAACCTGATCATGGACGCGGTCGACAAGGTGGGGCCGAACCGCAAGGCGGTCATGGCCGAGCTCTCGAAGACGAAGGACCATCCGTCGATCGTCGGACCCGTCACGTTCGACCCGCACGGCCAGAACATCGTACCAATCGTGACCGCCTACGTCGTGCAGGACGGGAAGTGGGTGGTCTGGGCCGACAGCGACTACGCGAAGGGAAAGCGCAAGCTGGCGGGGCAGAAATAGTCGCACTTCGCGCACGCCGATCGACATCGCCATCGGCGTGACGCGACGGTCGCCGTGATGGACGCGGGGGTCCTCGCGCAGTACGCGTTCAACGGGCTGATGCTCGGCGTCATCTACGCGATGGTCGCCGTGGGCTTCACGCTGTTCTTCGGGGTGCTCGACGTGATCCAGTTCGGGCACGGCGACGTGGTCATGGCGGGCGCATTCGTCGGGCTTGCTGCCTACCTCGGCCTGGGTGCGCTCGGCGTCGCGGTGCCGGCGCTCGTGGTGATCGTCGTCGCGGGTGCGGCGGCGCTCGCGATGGCGCTCGTCGGGGTGTTCATCGCGCGCTATCTTGTCTTGCCGCTGCGCACGGCGCCGACGTTCAATACGCTGCTCGTCACTCTGATGCTGGGCTCGGTGCTGCGCGAGCTGGTCCGGCTCTTCTATCCGAACGGTTCCAATCCGCAGCCGTTTCCGCGGCTCTTGCCGGCGTACTCGGTCAACCTCGGCAATTTCACGTTGCGCGCCGACAGCACGCTCCTGCTCGTCACCGGTCTTGTCACGATCTTCGTCGTGAACCTGATCGTGCGCCGGACGCGGCTCGGACTCGCGATCCGCGCTGTCGCGCAGGACAGCGAGACGGCGCGCGTGATGGGCATCGACTTCGAGCGCGTGGTCCTCGTCACGTTCGCGATCGGCTCGGCACTGGCGGGCATCGCGGGCGTGATCTACGGCCTCTACTACAACGAGGTGAACTTCGACATCGGGTTGCTGCTCGGCGTGATCGGCTTCAGCGCTGCGGTCGTCGGCGGGCTCGGCAGCATCTACGGCGCGATCCTCGGCGGGTTCCTGTTCGCCGCGCTGCAGACGATCGGCTCGGTCGCGCTGCCGGTGTCGAGCGCCTACAACAACGTGTTCGCGTTTGCCGTCGTCATCGCGCTGATCACCTGGAAGCCGACCGGACTCATCGCCGAGGCCGTGAGCGAGCGCGTATGAGCTCGTTGCCTCCGCTCGCGCGTGTCGAGCGACCGACCGCCGCGCGCCCTCGCTGGATCGGGATGCCTGTCGCATTCGCCGCCGGCGGAGCGTGGCTGTGGGCGTTCCTCGCGACCGATCGGGTCTCCCTCCTCGCCGCATTGCTCGTCGTCGCCGGCGCCGCGCTCGTCCTCGCGCAGCGCGTCCGAAGATTCGCGACCTGGC
Organism: Casimicrobiaceae bacterium; assembly: GCA_036393115.1. GTDB lineage: Bacteria > Pseudomonadota > Gammaproteobacteria > Burkholderiales > Casimicrobiaceae > VBCG01. The sequence continues at coordinate 2,976 of DASVWR010000046.1, read as the reverse complement.
GCGAGAGCTTCGTGCAGCATCCGCGCCTCGCCACCGTGCTGGCCGCGGTCGCGGTCCTCGCGGTCGCGGCGGTGCTCTACGACGAGCCCTATCCGCTGCTCATGCTCTGCACGGTGCTGTTGCTCACCGTTCCGTGCATCGGTCTTACGATCCAGACCGGCTACGCGGGTATCGTCAACTTCGCCGGTGCCGCGTTTTTCGGAACCGGGGCCTACACGGCGGCAGTGCTCGCCGCACACCATGTCCCGCACCCGGTCGCCATCGTCGCGGGCGGGGTGGTCGCTGCGCTGGTCGGATCGGTGCTCATCCTCCCGGTGCTGCGCACCCGCGGCTACTACGCCGCGCTCGTCACCATCGCGTTCGGGATTCTCTTCAGCACGTTCCTCGAAGTGAACGACGCGCTGGGCGGACCGCAGGGCCTGAAGTTGCCGGGCATCGACCTCTTCGGCTGGATATTCAACCGCGACATCGCGATCGGGGGTGCAAGCGGCTCGTTCTATCTGAACTACGTGCTGCTGTCGCTCGCGCTCGCAGTCGTCGCATTCGTGTTCGCGCGGCGGGTCGAGCGCTCGTGGGTGGGTCTCGCGTTCGACGCGGTGCGCCTCGACGAGGTTGCGGCGGCGACCTTCGGCGTTGGCATCGCGCGCGCCAAGATCCTCGCGTTCACGCTCGGAAATTTCCTGTGCGGAGTCGCCGGCGCCGTCTACGCGATGATGCAGGGCTTCATTGCACCCAACAACTTCACGTTCGGCGAGTCGCTGATCCTCATCTCGATCCTGATTCTCGGCGGCCTCGGCAATCCGCTCGGCGTCGTCCCGGCGGCGCTCATCATCATCGTCGTGCCGCAGAAGCTGCAGTTCATTCAGGAGTACCGGTTCCTGCTCTACGGAGTGCTAGTGATCCTGATCCTGCTGTTCCGGCCCGAGGGGCTCGTGCCGCGCCGTCTGCGCGACTATTTTCCGGGGAGGTCTGCGTGACACGCCGACCGGCTTCAGCGGCGTCGCTGCTGTCGTGCCAGGATCTGACGATGGTGTTCGGCGGGCTCACCGCGCTCGACCAACTCGACCTCGATGTGGCCGGCGGCGAGATCCTCGGCCTCATCGGCCCGAACGGATCGGGAAAGACGACGTTCTTCAACGTGCTGACCGGCCTCTATCGGCCTCGCGCCGGCCGGGTGCGCTTCTGCGGACGTGACATCACGGGACTGACCCCGCAGCAGGTTTTTCGCGCCGGCATTGCGCGCACCTTCCAGCGCTCGCGCCTGTGCCTGCCGCTGACGGTGTTCGACAACATCATGATCGGCAGCGGCGCACGACTCCCGCACGGGGTCGTCTTCAGCGTGCTTCGCCGGGGTGCGTTGCGAAGGCAGTACGAGGAGAGCGTCGAGGCATCGCGCGCGCTGGTGGCGACCTTCAGCCCGCGCCTCGCCGCACGCCTGTTCGACGCGGCCACGGCGCTCGACATGATCGACCGCAGGCGCGTCGAGATCTGCCGTGCCCTCGTCAGTGCACCGCGCCTGCTGCTCCTCGACGAGCCGTCGGCGGGCATGACACGCGGCGAGACGCGCGAGCTGATGGACGACATCCTGCAGGTCCGCGCGTCGCGCAGCGAGCTCACGATCGTCATCATCGAGCACGAGATGAAGGTGATCGAGCGCATGACCGAGCGCTGCGTCGTGCTGAACTACGGCGAGAAGATCGCCGAGGGGCCGTTTCGGGTGGTGGCTGCCGATCCGCGCGTGCAGGAAGCCTACCTGGGGCAGGCGGTCGCGTGAGCTTCGCCAGGACCTGGGCGCCCAGGGGGCCGGGATGAGTGCGGGGCTCGAGGTCAGCAACCTTTTCGTCGGCTACGACCGAGCGGACGTGTTGCACGACGTCAGCGTCGAGGCACGAGCAGGCGAGATCACCTGCATTCTCGGATCCAACGGCTCGGGGAAGTCGACGCTCGTACGCTCGATCCTCGGGCTCACGCCGCCACGAAGCGGCCGGGTGGTCTTCGACGGCGCCGATATCACCGGATTGCCGACGCATCGCGTGATCGCCCATGGGATCGCGTGCATTCCCGAGGGACGCAAGGTGTTTCCCAAGCTCACCATCGAGGAGAACCTTCGCCTTGGCGCCTACCGCGAAGTAGCCGAAGCCGTGATCGCGAAGCGGCTCGACGACGTGTATCGCGTGTTCCCGCGCCTTCGCGAGCGCGTGGTACAGCTTGCGGGAACGATGTCGGGCGGCGAGCAGGCGATGCTCTCGATCGGCCGGGGCCTGATGGCCGCGCCGCGCATGCTGCTGATCGACGAGCCGTCGCTCGGGCTCTCGCCACGCTTCGTCATGCAGAACTTCGAGGTGATCCGGCGTGTCAACGAGGGCGGCGTCACCGTGCTGCTGGTCGAGCAGAACGCACATCAGACGCTCGCGATCGCGCACCACGGATACGTGCTCTCGCAGGGCCGCGTGGTGGCGCAGGGAAGCGCCGCGGAGCTGCGCGAGAACGAGGAAGTGCGCCGCGCCTATCTGGGCTAGACAACAGCGTCGCGTCGAGGCGCGGGGGGAGACCGGGATGACCGAAGAGCAGGCCGCAGTCGAGCTCACGAAGGAGTTGTTGCGCTTCGACACGATCAACCCGACCGGCGACGAGACCGCCTGTGCACGCCACCTCGGCGACCGCCTTGCCGACGCCGGTTTCCGCGTCTCCTATCATCCCTACGGCGGACGACGCACCTGCGTCGTCGCGTCGATCGGCGGCAGTGCCGGCAGGTTGCCGCTGTGCATCACCGGCCACATCGATACGGTTCCGCTCGGCGGCAACGCGTGGCACCGCGATCCGTTCACGGGTGAGATCGACGGCGATCGGCTGTACGGCCGCGGCTCCAGCGACATGAAGAGCGGGGTCGCGGGCGCCGTGATCGCTGCGCTCGCGCTCTGCGACCGGCTCGGCGGCACGCCGGGACTCACCCTCGCGATCACCGGCGGTGAGGAA
>DASVWR010000045.1:0-11165 GCA_036393115.1 Casimicrobiaceae bacterium | reverse complement strand
GTCGCGCTGTACGCGGTGGTCCGCTGCAAAGTGCTGGTCGAGGGGTCGCTGCACACGTCTTTCGCCAGGCAGCTCATGATCGGCTTCGGTCTGGTATCGGTGGTCGTGGCGGCGTTCCTGCTCTCGCGCCAGAAGGACATCAAGCGCATGTTCGCGTACTCGTCGATCGAGCACATGGGCATCATCACCTTCGCCTTCGGCATCGGCGGTGCGGTCGCCAACTTCGCCGCGCTCCTGCACATGACGGTGCACTCGCTCACCAAGTCGGCGATCTTCTTCGCCGTCGGTCACGCCGCGCAGAAGACCGGCACGCAGATCATGGACGGCATCCGGGGGCTCATCACCTTGAGCCCGCTCATCGGCTGGGGGCTCGTGCTCGGCTCGCTCGCCATCCTCGGCATGCCGCCCTTCGGCGTGTTCGCGAGCGAGTTCCTGATCCTCACGACGGCGATGCGCGAGCAGCCATGGGCAACACCGCTCCTGATCGCCGCGCTCGGCATCGCGTTCGCCGGGATGTTCTCCAAGGTGCAGCCGATGGTCTTCGGCGAGACGGCGGCGGCGAAGCTTCCGGTGCGGCCCGCGATGCTCCCGGTGTTCGCGCACCTCGCGCTGGTGCTGATGCTCGGGTTGTGGATTCCTCCGTGGCTCGCCGAGTGGTATCGGCAGGCGGCGCGGCTCATCGGGTGACGGAAAGGCGATGGACCTCGCTCCTCTCGGACTCGCTGCTGCGCGGCTTGCGGCGGCCGTGCCGGCCCAGCGCGCACAGGTGAGCTCGGGGCAGCTCCTCACCGCGTGCCGGCTCGGCTGGGAGCACGACGCGCGGCTCATCGCGCTGTGGGCGAGCGACGAGCGCGATCACGACCGCGGGTTCTGCATCCACGTCCTGCTCGAGGATCGCGACGGCCTGACGCTCCTCGACCACACGCTGCCCGGCGACGAGTTTCGCTACCCCGACATCACGCCGATCTTTCCTGCCGCGGGGCGCATGCAGCGCGCGACGTTCGACCTGATGGGTGTCGCCGCCGAGGCCGACGATCAGCGTCCGTGGCTGTGGCTCGCGAGCTGGCCGATCGATCGTTTCCCGCTGCGCGGCGACTTCGAGGCGAAGGTGGAGTGGAAGCCCGGACAGGAGGAGTACGCGTTCGTGCGAGTCACCGGCGACGGCGTGCACGAAGTAGCGGTGGGGCCGGTGCACGCGGGCATCATCGAGCCCGGGCACTTCCGCTTTCAGGTCGTCGGCGAGAAGGTGTTGCGCCTCGAAGAGCGGCTGGGGTTCACGCACAAGGGCATCGAGAAGCGCTTCGAGGCGATGACGATCGACGGCGCGACGAAGCTCGCGGGGCGCATCTCGGGCGACAGCTCGGTCGCCTACGCGTGGGCCTGCGCGCAGGCGGTCGAGGCCATCGCCGGAGTCGAGGTGCCGCCGCGCGGGAGCCTCCTGCGCGCGCTCTGCCTCGAGCGCGAGCGCGTCGCGAGCCACCTCGGCGACCTCGGCGCGCTCGGAAACGATGCCGGCTTCGCGTTCGGCCTCGCGCAGTTCTCGCGCCTGCGTGAAGACGTGCTGCGCGCGAACGACGCCGCGTTCGGTCACCGCCTGCTGATGGACGTGGTCTGCCCGGGCGGAGTCGTGCGCGATCTCGCCACCGAGCACGCGCTCGCGATGCGCGACGAGGCGAAGCGCCTGCGCGCCGAGATCGGCGAGCTGCGCGCGATCTACGACGAGCACGCTGGCGTACAGGATCGCTTCCGCGGCTGCGGCGTGCTTTCACCCGAGCTCGCGCGCGAGCTCGGTGTGAACGGGCTCGCCGGGCGGGCGAGCGGGCGGGCGCGCGATCTGCGCCGCGATCTGCCCTGCCCACCGTACGACTCGCTCGACGTGACGGTCGCGCAAGACGCGTCGGGCGACGTCGCGGCGCGCGCCGCGGTCCGCTTCGACGAGGCGCTCGAATCGCTGCGGCTCGTCGAATCGATCGTCGCGCGGCTGGTCGACCCGGGCACGGCGCGCGCAATCGCGCAGCCGCTGCCCGAGCTTCCGTCGCAACGGCTCGGCATCGGCTGCATCGAAGGATGGCGCGGCCCGGTCGTGATCGCCCTCGAATCGGGACCGGCGCGCTCGATCCGCCGTTGCCATCCGCAGGATCCGTCGTGGACGACGTGGCCGGCGATCGAGCACGCGGTGATCGGCAACATCGTTGCGGACTTCCCGCTGATCAACAAGTCGTTCAACCTGTCGTACAGCGGGCACGATCTCTGACCAGCGATGTATTACGTCCTGCGCCGCATCGCCCGCACCGGCATCCGCACCGAGACCGCTCCGGCGCCGGGGCGCGAGGACGTCGTCGCCGACCGGCTCGGCGGCGAGCTCCGCAAGCGGCTGGGACGCGCGTTCGCGATCCGCTACGTCGACGCCGGGTCGTGCAACGCCTGCGAGCTCGAAGCGCAGGCGCTCGCCAACCCTTACTACAATCTCGAAGGGCTCGGCATCCGCTTCGTCGCGAGTCCGCGTCACGCCGACGCGCTGATGGTGAGCGGGCCGGTGTCGAAGCACATGGCGATCGCGCTGGTGCGCACGTTCGAGGCGATTCCGGAGCCGAAGCTCGTCATTGCGGTCGGCGACTGCGCGCGCGGTTGCGGCGTGTTCGGCGCCAACTACGCGACGTATGCGCGCGTGTCGGACGTCGTTCCGGTCGACGTCGAGGTCCCGGGGTGCCCGCCCTCGCCGACCGCGCTCATCGCGGGAATCCTCGCCGCGATCCGCTGACAGGAATAGACTGGCGCGCTGCATTTAGAGCGACGCAGAACGGCTTTAGAACGTGGCCAGCACCCGTCCCGACGACAGCGCACGCATGGCTCCTCCACGCAAGCCGGCCTCCCGGCGCAAGCCAGACCCGCCAGGCAAGCGGCTGACACCATCGACGAGCGATGCCGGCCCGCTCCAGCAGGTCGCCGATCTCGCCTGGGCCGGCCAGCATGCGAAGGCGATCGAGCTTGCCACCACCGCGCTCGCCGCGCCGCGGCTCCTGGCCGCTCGCAAGATCGAGCTTCTCGACCTGCGCTCGGAAAGCCACCTCGCCCTCGGCAACCTCGACGCTGCCGAAGCGGACGCCGCGACGATGGGCGAGCTGGCCCGCACGTCCCGCTCGCCTGAACTCGCCGCGCGGGCCGGCAACCGGATGGCCCTCGTCCGGATACGGCGCAGCGCGCTGCGCGACGCCGTGGTCACGGCAACCTCGGCGCTGAAGGCGGCACGCGCGAGCCGACAGCGCCTGCTCGAAGCTTCGAGTCTTTACCGCCTCGCCGAGGCCGAGTTTCGCATTCGCGATAGCGACGCCGCCGCGCGCCACGCGACGCGCGCGGCCGAGCTCTACGCCCGGCTCGGCCAGCCCGCGCTGCAGGGTCGCGCACTGTGGGCGCTTGCCGCGGCGCGCAGCAACCAGGGTCGCGTGACCGACTGCGAGCACGCGGCCACCGAGGCGCTCGTGCTCGCGCGGCGCACCGGAGATCTCTTCGGCGCCGGCAACGCGCTCAACATGCTGATGTTCAACGAGCCCGACCTGGCCGCGTCCTTGCAGTACCTGGCGCAGTCGATGGCGGCCTTCGAAGCCGCGGGTTACGTCGAGCGCCAGGCAACGATTACCTTCAACCTCGGCATTCATTATCAGAACCTCGGACTCTACCGGCGGGCGCGGCGCACATTCGAGGACGCCGCGACGCTCTATCGGCGCGCCGGCGCTACGGCAGCGGCGAACGGTTGCGAGTGGCTGGTCGCCCACGTCGAGATCCAGATGGGCCACGACGAGCTCGCGCGCCGGCATCTCGCGTCGGCGTCGAGCGCCCCCGGCCGCGACGCGCTCGACCTTGCCGATCTGCTCGAGGCGGCGCTGCGCGGTCGCCTCGCCTTTCGCGCCGGCGACCTCATCGCGGCGGTCGACGAGCAGCGGCGCGCGATCACCCTCGCCGAGAATGCGGCCCGGTCGGCCAATCATTGCAACGCGCTCGCGGACCTCGCGCGGACGCTGCTCGCGAACGACAACCCGCGGGACGCCCTCGAAGCGACTCGTCAGGCCGTCGACATTCATCGTGCGCACGGCCTCGCACCGTTGGAGGGTCTCGAAGCCGATCGCGTGTGGTGGGAGCACAGCCGCGCCCTCGCCGCGAACGGCAAGGCACGCGAGGCGCGCGACGCCCTGAAGAAGGCGTACGGCTTCCTGTGCCAGGGCATCGCCCATGTCAGCGACGAGGGGCTGCGCCGCAACTACCTCGACAAGGTCTCATCGCGGCGCGAGATCGTCATCGCCTGGCTCGCGGACGCGAAGAAGCGCCGCCCCGCCTCTATGCAGCGCCCCGCGCACCTTGTGGGCAAGGTGACGCTGCGCGAACCCTTCGAGCGCCTCGTCGACACCGGGTTGCGCCTGAACGAGCTTCGCAGCGCGCGCGAAATCCACGAGTTCCTGATCGACGAAGCCACCGAGCTTTCCGGCGCCGAGCGCGTGCTGCTGGTGTTGGAATCGGCCGATGGCTGGCAACTCGTCGGATCGCTGGTTCCCGAGGGCGAGGATGCTGGCGCGCTCCTGCACGGCGTCATGCCACTGCTCGATGCCGCGCGCCGTGCCCGCGCTGCGAGCCGTTCGCACGATCCCGACGGCGCCGAAGCGCTCGCGCAGCGCTCGCGAATCGTCGCGCCGATGATCGTCCAGCGCGAGCTCCTCGGCCTCCTGTACGCCGACCTCGACGGCACCTTCGGCCGCTTCGGCGATTCCGATCGCGATCTCCTCGCGATGCTCGCCTCGCAGGCCGCGGTCGCGCTCGCCAACGCACGCTGGTCGCAGGGCCTCGAAGCAAAGGTCGCCGAGCGCACCGAGGCGCTCGACGAGCGCGTGCGCGAGCTCGAGATCATCAGCCGCGTCCAGCAGGGGATCGGCTCCGAGCTCGATTTCCAGGCGATCGTCGACCTCGTCGGCGACAAGCTGCGCGAGGTCTTCGCGACCGGCGACCTCAGCATTCGCTGGTGGGACGAAGCCGCCGACCGGATGCGCATGCTCTACACGTACGAGCACGGCGTTCGACTGAAGCCACCCGCCGTCGAGGCTCCCCCGCCTCCCGCGCTGCGGCGCTTCATCGACGAGCGCAGGGTCAGGGTCTTCAACACGATCGCCGAGCAGCAGGCGGCGGGCGTCAATACCCGCCCGGGAACCGACCAGGCGCGAAGCATCGTCGCGGTCCCGATGCTCTCGGGCAAGCGCCTGCTAGGGGCAGTCCTCCTCGAAAACCACGAGCGCGACTACGCATTCGGCCCGGCGGAGATCCGACTTCTCGAGACCGTGGCCGGCAGCATGGGCGCTGCGCTCGAGAACGCCCGCCTGTTCGACGAGACGCAGCGGCTCTTGAAGGAGACCGCGCGGCGCGCGGCCGAGCTCGCGGTCATCAACAGCGTCCAGCAGGGGCTCGCCGCGGAGCTCGAGTTCCAGGCGATCATCGACCTCGTCGGCGACCGGATCGCCGAGGTCTTGCATACGGACAGCATGGCCATCTCGCTCTACGACCGGCCAATGGATGTGCTGACGACACCGTACTGGCTCGAGAACGGTCGCCGCTATCCGATCGAGCCGAACCCCCTCGGCGGCGGTTTCGTCGCCCACGTGATCAGGACCGGAAAGCCGCTGCTGGTCAACCGCGATTTCAAGGTGCGCGCACGCGAGCTCGGCTCGCAGAGCATCGGCGATCCTTCGCAAACGATGCCGGACAATCCGAGCTACCTCGGCGTTCCAGTGATGAAGGGAGACCTCGCGAACGGCGTGATCGCCATGTACGCCGATCACCCGGACGCGTTCTCGGAAGGCGACGTTCATCTCCTCACCACGCTCGCCAACGCGATGAGCGTCGCGCTCGAAAATGCCCGCCTCCTCGACGAGACGCGCCGCCACGGTCGCGAAGCGGCGGCGCTCGCCGAGGTCGGGCGCGACCTCTCCGCGTCGCTCGATCTAGCATCGGTGATGGACCGCATCGCACGCCACGCGAAGGATCTGCTCGCCGCGGACAACAGCGCGATCTTCCTTCCCGATCCCGGCGGGTCGACCTATCGCGCGATCGTCGCGCTGGGAGAGGTGGCCGAGCAGCTCAAGGCGACGACGATCGTCGCGGGACAGGGCATCATCGGATGTCTGCTCGAAACGGGGCGCGCGGAATTCGTCAACGACGCGCAGGCCGACCCGCGCGCGGTGCAGATCGCGGGCACCGAGCAACGGAGCGACGAGCGCCTGATGGTGGTGCCGCTGGTCTCCGGCGACGCCGTGCAGGGTGCAATGGCGGTGTGGCGCAGCGGCGGCGCCCGCTTCGATCAGCAGGACCTCGGGCTCCTCACCGGTCTGTCGCGTCAGGCGTCGGTGGCGCTGCGCAACGCGAGGCTGTTCGACGAGACGCAGGCGGCGTTGAGCCGGCAAACCGCCACCGCCGACATCCTGCGCGTGATCAGCGCTTCGCCCACCGACACCCAGCCGGTCTTCGACGCGATCGTCGAGACCGCCGTGCGCCTGCTCGACCTCGACCTCGCCGCCTTCTCGCGCGTCGAAGGCCATTGCTACGTCCCGCGCGCGACCGCGACACCCGCGGGACTCGACAACGATCGATGGACCGAGCCGGTGCCGATCGACCCCGAGGCGAACTTCCCGTCGCAGGCGATCGTTTCGAAGCGCGTGGTCCACGTTCCCGACTGGGACGCGGTCGAGCTGCCGGCGCGGCAGAAGATGATCCGCGACGAGACCGGCGCGCGCGCGTCGCTCGCCGTGCCGCTCCTGCGCGACGACCAGTGTGTCGGCGTGCTGATGCTGTTCCGCAATCGTCCCGGAGCCTTCGACGGCGACGACATCGCGCTCGCCGAGTCGTTTCGCGACCAGGCGGTCATCGCGATCGAGAACGTGCGGCTCTTCAACGAAACGCGCGAAGCGCTCGACCGGCAGACAGCGACCGCCGAAGTGCTGCAGGTGATCAGCCGCTCGGTCGCCGACACGGCGCCGGTGTTCGACCGCATCCTCGAAAGCTGTCAGCGGCTGTTCGCGAGCGACCAGGTCGCGGTGATGCTGGTGACGAGCGACGATCGCGTCTATCCGGCCGCGTGGCGTGGCTCCGCGTTCGACGCCATCGTCAGGGAAATCGGCTCGATGCCGATCGAGAAGACATTCACCGGGCGCGCGATCCGGGAGCGGCAGGCCATCGTCGTCAACCACGAGGAGGCGAACGCCCGCCAGTTCCCGGGCATACGCCGCCTGGCCGAATCGATCGGCCGCTTCACGTCGATCTACAGCCCGCTCGTCTGGGAGGGACGCGGGATCGGCGCGATCTGCCTCTTCCGGCAGCCGCCCGGTCCGTTCGACGACAAGGAAATCGCGCTTCTCAACACCTTCGCCGACCAGGCGGTGATCGCGATCCAGAACGCCAAGCATTTCAACGAAACGAAGGAAGCCCTCGAGCAGCAGCGCGCGTCCGGCGAGGTGCTCGCCGCAATCAGCAGCTCGATCGCCGACACTGCTCCGGTGTTCGACCGGATCCTGTCGAGCTGCGAAAAGCTCTTCGCCGGCAACGTGATCGCGATCGAGCGCGTCGACGAGACCGGGACGATCCGCATCGAGGCCTACCGCGGCCCGCGGCCGACGGTCGACGTCACGGTGATCGGCCCCGCGAGCGCCGGCGCGTCGATCAGCGCCAACGCGATCGCGACCCGCGCGGTGCAGCACGTTCCCGACATCGCGGGCGGAAACGGCGTCCCCGCGTTCAGCCGCGAAGCGTATGCGGCCGTCGGGGTGAAGTCGGTGATCGTCGCCCCGATGCTGTGGGAAGGGAGCGGGATCGGCACGATCAGCGTCGGCCGTCCGGCAACGGGCCGCTTCACCGACAAGGAGATTGCGCTTCTCAGGACCTTCGCCGACCAGGCGGCGATCGCGATCCAGAACGCCCGCCTGTTCAACGAGATCCGCGAGGCGCGCGCGGCAGCCGAATCGGCGAACGAAGCGAAGAGCGCGTTCCTCGCGACGATGAGCCACGAGATCAGGACGCCGATGAACGCCGTCATCGGCATGAGCGGGCTGCTGCTCGATACCCCACTCTCGGACGAGCAGCGCGATTTCGCGACCACGATCCGCGACTCGGGCGACGCGCTCCTCACGATCATCAACGACATCCTCGACTTCTCCAAGATCGAGGCCGGCAGGATGGACATCGAGGCGCAGCCGTTCGACCTGCGCGAATGCGTCGAGTCGGCGCTCGATCTCGTCAGCACGCGCGCGGTCGCGAAGGAGCTCGATACCGCCTATCTGTTCGAAGGCGACGTGCCGGCCGCGATCGTAGGCGACCTCACGCGGCTGCGCCAGGTGCTGCTCAACCTGCTCTCCAATGCGGTCAAGTTCACCGACCGCGGCGAGGTCGTTCTGACCGTGACGTCGCGGCCGATCGCGCCCAACCGGGTCGAGCTCGGCTTCGCGGTGCGCGATACCGGAATCGGGATTGCCGAGGAGGGCATGGGCAGGCTGTTCCAGTCGTTTTCGCAGGCCGACTCCTCGACGACACGCAAGTACGGCGGCACCGGTCTCGGGCTCGCGATCAGCCGGCGCCTCGCCGAGCTGATGGGGGGCAGGATGTGGGCCGAGAGCGACGGGCCCGGCAAGGGCTCGACGTTCCACTTCACGATCGTCGGGGACGTCGCGGAGTCGCCGCAGGCGAGGCGCCGCGACATCGTCGGCGCGCAACCTGCGCTCGCCGGCAAGCGCGTGCTGGTGATCGACGACAACGCGACCAACCGCCGCGTGCTCACGCTGCAGACGGCGAAGTGGGGGATGACGCCTGCCGACAGCCCATCGGGCACCGACGCGCTGCGGCGACTCGGCGAAGGCGAGCGCTTCGACCTCGCGATCGTCGACATGCACATGCCCGACATCGACGGCATCGCGCTCGCGAAGTCGATTCGCGCCGGCCACCCCCACCTTCCCCTCGTGCTGTTCAGCTCGCTCGGCCGCCGCGAGGCGGGCGGCGACGAGGGCCTGTTCGACGCCTACCTCACGAAGCCGGTGCGCCAGTCGCAGCTCTTCGACGTCCTCGTCGGGCTGCTCGCGCGCGACGACGCGCAGGCAGCGGTGGCTGCCGACGGATCGGGCGCGCGGCCGACGGCCGCCCAGGCGAAGCCCGCGCTCGATCCCGCGATGGCGGCGCGACACCCGCTGCGCATCCTGCTCGCCGAGGACAACGTCGTGAACCAGAAGCTCGCGCTGCGGCTCCTTCAGCAGATGGGCTACCGCGCCGACGTCGCGTCGAACGGGATCGAGGCGATCGAGTCGATCGAGCGCCAGCCCTACGACGTCGTGCTGATGGACGTGCAGATGCCCGAGATGGACGGCCTCGAAGCGTCGCGCGAGATCAACCGCCGCTGGCCCGACGGCGAGCGCCCGCGCATCGTCGCGATGACCGCCAACGCGATGCAGGGCGACCGCGAGATGTGCCTCGCGGCCGGGATGGACGACTACCTCACGAAGCCGATCCGCGTCGACGCGCTCGTCACCGCGCTCGATCTCGTGCGGGGCCGGGGAGAAGCCTGAGATGCCGGCACCGGCGATCGACCGTGCGACTTTCGACGAGCTCAAAGAGACCGCCGGCGCCGATTTCGTCGTCGAGCTCGTCGACACGTTCCTTGTCGAAGCGCCGGCGATGCTCGCCGATCTGCGGCGGGCGTTTGTCGCACGCGATGCGGAAGTATTCCGCCGCACCGCGCATTCGCTGAAGTCGAACGGCAACACGTTCGGCGCGCGGACGTTCGCCGCGATGGCGAAGGAGCTCGAGCTCGGTGGCCTGGCGCCCGTGGTATCGGCCACCGGCGCTCCGCTTGCCGGCCTGGACGACGAATACGCGCGCGTCGCAGCCGCGCTGCAGGAGCTCAAACGTGCTTGAGCGCGGACGCAGCGGGGCGCGGCTTCTCGTCGTCGACGACAACAAGGTCAACCGGCTGCTGCTCACACGCAACCTCGAGCTGCAGGGGCACGACGTCGCGACTGCCGAGAACGGCAGGCTCGCGCTCGATCTTCTGCGGCGCGAATCCTTCGACCTCTTGCTGCTCGACATCGAGATGCCGGAAATGGACGGCTTCCAGGTTCTGGAGCAGCTCGCCGGGGACCTCGGCCTGCGCGACCTGCCGGTGATCGTCACGTCGTCGGTCGAAGGACTCGACAACGTCGTGCGCTGCATCGAGCTCGGCGCCGAGGATTACCTGCCGAAGCCGGTGAATGCGGTGCTACTCAAAGCGCGCATCGGCGCCTGCCTCGAAAAGAAGCTGCTGCGCGACCGGCAGAAGGAGCTCGTCCGCCGCTTCGCGGCGCCGGAAGTCGCCGACGAGTTGCAGGTCTCCGGCTTCGCGCTCGGCGGCAAGCGGATCGACGCGAGCGTCATGTTCGCCGACATCCGCGGCTTCACGCCGCTCGCCGAAGCGCTGTCACCCGAAGCGACGATCGAGCTCCTCAACACCTGGTACACGCTGATGTTCGACGCGATCGGTGGCCACGGCGGCATCGTGAGCCAGATCGCCGGTGACGGGCTGATGGGGATCTTCGGTGCGCCGCTCCCGCTGCCGGCTCATGCCGACGCCGCGGTACGCGCCGCACTCGAGATGCTCGATCTCGTCGACCTCTTCAACACCGAGCGCGAAAGCGCCGGCGAGCCGCCGATCCGCATCGGCATCGGCATCGCCTCCGGGCCGATGGTTGCCGGCTACACCGGCACGCGCGAGCGCGCGACCTACACCTGCATCGGCGATACCGTCAACCTCGCCGCGCGCCTCGAAGCGCATACGAAGCAAGCGCAGCGCGCGATCCTGATCGACGCCGCGACGCGCACCGCGCTCGACGGCGAGATTGCGGTCGAAGCGCTGGGAGCGGTTGCGATCCGCGGCAAGGTCAACGCCGTCGAGGTCTTCGCGGTGGCGCAGAAGTAGGGCCAGGCACGGGAGGCAGCCTGGAATCCGGGCCACTCCGCGTTCTGCGTACCATTTTTATGGTATTCTACAACCCATGCAGACTACCATCGACCGCGCCGGGCGTATCGTCGTTCCGAAATCGTTACGGGAAGCGCTCGGTCTCGAGGCGGGCCAGCTGCTTGAAATCCGCGCTGGCGACGGCCGGCTCGAAATCGAG
>DASVWR010000044.1:0-16730 GCA_036393115.1 Casimicrobiaceae bacterium | reverse complement strand
GGTAAACGCGGCCGATCGGTCGCGCGTTGTCCGGATTCGAGTCACGAACACCGGAGGCAATCATGTCGCATGCATCGCGCATAGCGCTTCTTGCAGTGTTGTTCGCCGCGTGCACTGCGGCGTCGGCGCAGGTCACGCTCTACGAGCAGCCGGGTCTGCGCGGCCGCGCGTTCAGCACCAACGGCGCGATCGCCAACCTCGAGCGCCGCGGCTTCAACGATCGCGCATCGTCGGTGGTCGTCCAGCGCGGACGCTGGGAGCTCTGCTCGGACGAGCAATTTCGCGGCCAGTGCGTGTTCGTCGAGCGCGGCCAGTACCCATCGCTCGCCGCGATGGGCATGAACAATCGCGTGAGCTCGCTGCGCCCCGCCCGCGGACATGCCCACTACGTGCCGCCGGCATCCGCGGCGGCGTACCCGTACTACCCGCGTTACGGCGAGAAGCTCTATCAGGCAAGGGTGATCGCGGTGCGCGCGGTCGTCGGTCCGCCCGAGCATCGCTGCTGGGTCGAGCGCCAGCAGGTCGTCGAGGACACCGGCCCCAACGTCCCCGGAGCCATCATCGGTGGCGTGATCGGCGGCGTGCTCGGCCACCAGATCGGCAGCGGTCGCGGCAACGACGTCGCGACGGCGATCGGCGCGATCGGCGGCGCGGCAGTCGGCGCCAACGTCGGGACCGGCCAGCGCGTGGCGACGCAGGACGTGCAGCGCTGCGCGACGGTCCCGGGTTCCGCGCGCCCCGACTACTGGGACGTCACCTACGTCTTCCGCGACCGCACGCATCGCGCGCAGTTGAGCGCGCCGCCCGGCGCGACGATCACCGTCAACCAGTACGGCGATCCGCGGATGTAGTCCGACGATCCGCGGATGTGACTGTTGCTGCTCCGCAACCGCGACTATCTGCTGCTTTGGGGTGGCCAGGTCGTTTCCACGGTCGGCTCGACTGCGTCGGCGGTTGTCTATCCGCTGCTGATCCTCGCGCTCACCGGCTCGCCTGAAGCCGCCGGCGTTGCCGGAGCGCTGCGCGCCTTGCCGTACCTCGTCCTCAGCCTGCCGGCAGGGGCGCTGATCGATCGCTGGGACCGCAAGCGCGTGATGATCGTCTGCGACGTCGGGCGCGCCGTTGCAGTGGCGAGCATCCCGGTCGCGCTCGCGTTCGACGCGCTGACGCTTGCGCAGATCTACGCGGCCGCGCTGATCGAGGGTAGCCTGTTCGTGCTGTTCAACATCGCGGAAGTCGCCGCGCTGCCGCGCGTCGTCGCGACCGCGGAGCTGCCGCAGGCGGCGGCTCAGAACGAGGCGGGATTCGCCGCCGCGAGCATCGCCGGCCCATCGTTCGGCACCGCACTCTACCAGTGGCTGGGACGCGGCGCGCCGTTCGTCGCCGACGCGCTCTCCTACGTCGTCTCGGTGCTGTCGCTCGTCGCGATCCGCTCCGCGTTTCGCGACGCTCCGGCTGCGGTGCGCCGCAACCTCCACGCCGAAATCGCCGAGGGCCTCGTCTGGCTGTGGCGCAACCGTCTCGTCCGCTACATCGCCTTCCTGACCGGAGGCTACAACCTCGTCAATGCGGCGCTGCCGCTCATCCTGATCGTGCTCGCCAAAGATCTTGGAGCAGGTGACGCGGCGGTCGGCATCCTGTTCAGCGTTGCGAGCGTCGGCGGCATCGTCGGGTCGCTCGTCGGCGGACAGATCCAGCGCCGCTTCAGCTTCGGGCAGGTGATCATCGGCACCGCGTGGATCAACCTGCTGCTGTTCCCGCTGTTCGTACTGGCACCGTCGTGGATCTGGCTCGGTGTCATCGCCGCGCTGATCGCGACACTCGGCCCGGTCTACAACGTCGTCCAGTTCAGCTATCGGCTGTCGCTCATCCCGGATGAGTTGCAGGGACGCGTCAACAGCACGTTTCGCCTGCTCGCGTTCGGCTTCATGCCGGTCGGGGCGGCGCTCTCGGGCGTACTCATCGAGCGCTTCGATGCGAGGGTCGCAGTGCTGGTGCTGTCGGCGGGACTCGCCGTGCTCACGCTCGTCACCAGCATCAACCGCGACGTGCGCGGCGCGCGCCCGATCGGCGGGGCCGCGCCGGCGTAATCGTACGACTGCCTGCATGGACGGTGCCGACCGTGCCCGGGGCGTCGATCGCGTCGAGCGCACCGAGCGCATCGAGTCCGTCGAGCGCGTCGAGGAAAGCGCGGGTGCGCGACGGCATCAACCGACGGCCGGGAAACACGGCCCACGCATCGACCGGTGGCGGCTTCCATTCGGGGAGCACCGCCACGAGCTCGCCGCGCGCGACCCACGGTGCGGCGAAGCGATCGTGCGCGCTCGCGATTCCGGCGCCGGCGGCCGCAATCCGCATCAGAAGCTCGGGCGAGTTTGCCGACGCCCGAACCGGCGGACGACCCTCCCAGCGTTCGCTGCCGCGCACGAGCATCCACGGCAAAGGCTCGCCGTTACGCCCGACAATCGCGACGGTGTCGTGCTCCATCAGCGCCTCGGGCTCCGACGGCGCGCCGCGACGCGCGACGTAGCCGGGCGACGCATAGAGGCTCCCCGTCAGCGAGACGATCCGACGCGCCGCGAGCGACGCGTCGTCGCGAAGCACGCCCATGCGGATCGCGATGTCGTAATTCTCGCCGATGAGATCGACGAAGCGCGACGTGAGGTCGATTTCGAGCGTGACACCCGCCTGATCGCACGCAAAGCGCGCGAGCATCGGCGCAAGCACGAACACCGCGAAGTCGCCGGGCATCGTCACGCGAAGACGCCCGCTCGGGCGCACCTGTCGGCTCGCCGCGAACTGCGCCGTCGCGTCGACTTCCTCGCCGATTCGCTGCGCGTGCTCGAGTACCCCGCGGCCGAAGTCGGTGACCGAGAGCCTGCGCGTTGTCCGCAGCAGCAGCCGCTCGCCGAGCGTCGCTTCGAGCGCCATCACGCGCCGCGACACCGTCGCCTTCGGCAGGTACAGCGATTCCGCCGCGCGCGAGAAGCTTCCCTCCGCGACGACGCGCGCAAAGATCACGAGGTCGGCCGGGTCGGGGATTTGGCGGGCGGCCGGCATGGCGAGGAGCGAGAAGAGGGGAGCGAGGAGAGGAGAGCGAGGACCGCGCGAGGCTGAGTGATATTGTACCGTTATTGGAATAATATAACTCATATGCCTATCTTTATCGATTCAGCATCGACAATTACATTGCCTCCACGGTAATCGATCATTCGACGGAGGCAACGATGAACATCCTGCAGATCAATTCCAGCGCCCGCGGACGCGACTCGCATTCGACCCGGCTTGCCAACCGGATCGTCGGCGCACTTCGCGCCGAAGAGCCGGGCGCCGAACTCACGATTCGCGACGTCGGGCACTTTCCGCACCCCGCCCTCGACGAGGCTGCGGTGGGCGCCCTCTTCACGCCCGCCGAAGCGCGCACTCCGGATCAGGCGGCGCGCGTCGCCGAAGACGACCGCTTGATTGCCGAGCTTCAGGCCGCAGATATCGTGGTGCTGGGCGTGCCGATGTACAACTTCGGCATCCCGGTCCAGTTGAAGAACTGGATCGATGCGATCGCGCGGCGCGGCGTCACGTTCCGCTACACCGAGCACGGATCCGAGGGCCTGCTCGCCGGGAAGAAGGTCTACGTCGCGCTGGCGCGCGGCGGGCGCTACCGCGACACGCCGGCCGACAGCCAGGTGCCGTACCTGAAAACGGTGCTCGGCTTTCTCGGTCTGACCGACATCGAGTTCGTCTACGCCGAGGGACTCTCGATGGGTCCCGACGCCGAGCGGCAGGCGTACGCTGACGCGATGGCGCAGATCCGCGATGTGGTCGGGCGCAGCACGGCAACGATCGAAGCACGGGCGGCATGACGGGACAACCCTTCCTGGCGCCGCACAACGACAAGGAGATGACGATGGCCACCACGATCCAGGAGAACGCTACCGGGCGTCGCGACGCAGCGCCGATCGCGCGCAACGCTGCCGAGGACGCCGTCGCGCATCCGCGCACGGTCGAGCAGGTCGTCACCGGGCAGCGTACGTCGGACGGAGCCGGCGTGAAGCTGACGCGCGTGCTGACCCAGCCGCTGCAGCGAAGGCTGGATCCGTTTCTGATGCTCGACGCGTTCGGGACCGACGATCCGCAGGACTACATCGGCGGCTTTCCCGATCACCCGCATCGCGGCTTCGAGACGATCACCTACATGATCGCCGGGCGCATGCGTCACCGCGACAGCGCCGGGCACGAGGGACTGCTGCAGAACGGCGACGTGCAGTGGATGACGGCCGCGCGCGGAATCATCCACTCCGAGCTCCCCGAGCAGGAAGAGGGCCGGATGGAAGGCTTCCAGCTCTGGCTCAACCTGCCCGCGAAGGACAAGATGAACGCGCCGTGGTACCGCGACATCAAGTCGCGCGACATCCCGTCGTTCACGACTCCGGACGGCGTGACCGCACGCGTCATTGCGGGGGCGAGCCACGGGATCGCAGGCGCCGTGTTGCGCGAGTCGACCGAGCCGATCTACGTCGATCTCGAGCTTCCGGCGGGGACGCGCTTCGCGCAGGCGCTGCCCGCGACGCACAACGCGTTCGTCTACGTGTACCGCGGCGACGTGACGATCGCCGGCACGCGCGTTCCCGCGCAGCGGATGGCGATCCTCGCGAATGATGCACAGCGCGACGGCGTGGTGATCGAAGCGGCGAGTACCGCGCGCGTCCTGCTGATCGCCGGCAGGCCGCTCGGCGAGCCGATCGCGCAGTACGGCCCGTTCGTGATGAACACGAAGGACGAGATCTACCAGGCCGTCCAGGACTACCAGTCCGGCCAGTTTGCCTCGGGGCAGTGACGGCGGCACGGGTGCGGGCGGCGCGGTACCATCGCGCCCAGCCCGCGCCTGCCATGCCCGCCGCCTCGACCGTCCTCGTTCCGCTCGCACACACCGACTGGAATGCGCTCTACGCCGCGAGCGAGTGGGTCGTCCGCGTCGTCGCGCTCTTCTACGTGCCGCAGCGGCGGCCGCCCGCCGCCGCACGCGCGTGGCTGCTCCTCATCTTCTTCCTGCCGTGGCCCGGGCTCGTGCTCTACCTCCTGATCGGACGCGCGTGGATGCCGCGCCGGCGCTATCGCGTGCAGAAGCAGATTTCCGAGCTGATCCGCGGGCTCGTTCCGCGTCCGGAGGCGTTCGAGACGCGCGTCGGGCACCCGGTCCCGCCGGAGCTTCTGCCGGCGCTGCGGCTCGCCGATTCGCTGTCCGAGTTCCCGGCGGTCGGCGGGTGCCGCTTCGAGCTGCTTCCCGATTACGAAGCGGCGATCGACCATGTGATCGACGACATCGGGAGCGCACGGCGTTACGTGCACCTCCTCTTCTACATCTTCGACGACGATGAGGTGGGCCGGCGCGTCGCCGAGGCGCTGGTGAGCGCCGCGCGGCGCGGAGTCGCGGTGCGGCTCCTTCTCGACGCCGTCGGCTCGCGCGCGGGCCTTGCAGAGCTCGGGCCGGGGCTGCGCGCCGAAGGCATCGAGGTCATCGCGGCGATGCCGCTGCGCTTCTGGGGTCCCAACGCCGCCCGCTTCGACCTTCGCAATCACCGCAAGCTCGTCATCGTCGACGGCAGGATCGCGTACTTCGGGTCGCAGAACGTCGTCAGCGCGCGCGCGAACCGCGGCCTCGTCAACGAGGAGCTCTTCGTGCGCACGACCGGCACGATCGTCCGTCACCTGCACGCGGTTCTCCTCGGCGACCGCTATCTCGAAACGGGCACACTGCCGCCGGAATCGGCCGACCTCGCGCCGCCCGAGCTCAATCTGTCGGTCGACGGCCTCGCGCAGGTGGTGCCGAGCGGGCCGGGCTACAACGAGGGGTCGTCGGAGGCGGTGATGATCGCGCTGATGTACGGTGCCCGCTCGCGCGTCGTCATCACCGCTCCGTACGTGATCCCGAGCGCCGCGTTCCTCGCCGCGATGACGAGCGCCGCCCGCCGCGGCGTCTCGGTCGACCTCATCGTCGACGCCGAATCGAACAAGCCGCTGGTCCAGCTCGCGCAGCAATCGTTCTACGCCGAGATGCTGCGTGCGGGTGTTCGCATCCACCATCACCGCGGCAGCTTCCTGCACGCGAAGCACCTGTCGATCGACGACGGCGTCGCGCTCGTCGGCTCGTCCAACTTCGACATCCGCTCGTTCGCGCTCAATGCCGAGGTCAGCGTGCTGATCTTCGATCGCGGCGTCGTCGCGCGGCTGCGTACGATCCAGGAAGGCTACCTCGCGAAGTGCGAGGAGATCACCGTCGCGTCGCGCCGGCGCGTGCCGCTGCCGCGGCGCGCGGCCGAGAATCTTGCGCGGCTGACCGACACGCTGCTGTAGCGCCTACGCCTCCTCCGGCGGGCGCACGTCGCGGAAGCGGAAATAGAGCATCACGTCGTAGGCGATCTTGAGCGCCCCGGCGACGAGGAGCGGCCAGCCGAACGACGACGCCCCGAGGAGCGCACCGGCCACGAGCGGGCTCACCGCCGAGGCGAGGCTGCGCGGCACCGAGGTGATGCTCGCCGCAGCCGCGCGCTCGCCGGCGGGAACGATCGCCATCACGTACGAGCTTCGCGTCGGCACGTCCATCTGCGACAGCGCTGCGCGGACGAAGAGCAGCGCGATTACGCCGGGGAGCGCCGCGACGAACGGGATCGCGATCAGGCACAGGCTCGACGGCAGATGCGTGAACACCATCGTGTTGACGAGGCCGAAGCGCTTCGCGATGCGCACTGCGACGAGGTACGAGCCCGCGGTGAGCACGCCGGTCCAGAAGAAGAGCGTTCCGGCCGCAGCGAGCGAGAGCGAGAAGCGCTGGAAGAGCCACAGCGCGAGGAGCGACTGCACGACGAAGCCGCCGGCGAACGCATCGAGGCTGAAGAGGGCGGCGAGCGTCAGCACGATCCGCCGCGATGACTGCAGCGGGGCCACGCGCGCTCGTGCCGGCGCCGCTCGTCCGCGCTCCGCAACGCCGCGGTCGTGCAGCTCCTTGGCGAGACCGCGATATGCGAGCGCCGCGACACCCGCGATCACCGCGTACAGCATGAACATCGCCTGCAATGCCGCGAGCTCGCCGACGCCGGTCGCGTGCGCCAGCCACGCCGGAATGCCGGCGGCAAGCGAGCCCAGCGCGCCGACGAGAGATCCGGTGAGGCTGTAGCGCGCGAAGGCACCGGTGCGCTGCCGGTCGGAGACGACCTCCGAGAGCACCGCATGCTCGAGCGGCAGGAACACGCTGACATCGCCCGACGACGGGTTGAGCGTGCCGATCACCGCAATGAGCGCGAGCGGCCAGAAGTCGTGCACGAACGCGAAGCCGATGCCGGTGCCCGCCATCAGCGCGGTCGCCGCGAGCAGCAGCGAGCGAAGCCGGAAGCGCGCCGCGTAGAGGCCGACGGAGAGCGTCAAGAGCCCGGAGCCGAGCAGCGTCGCCGTCGCGATCGCGCCGACCGCGAGCGGACCGAATCCGAGCTTCAGCAGGTAGACCGGCAGGAGCAGGCTGACGTAGCCGTCGCCGAACGCGCGCAGGCCACGCGCGAGGAGGAGGCGCGAAACAGTCGGGCTCGTCGTCACACGTCGCCGCTCCGTCTGGGTCACGAGTCGATGCTCCGATGGCGAGGAAGTGGGCCGTCGCGCCACGATACAATCCGGCGGCGTTCGACGCGCTCGCGCGGTCTCGCCGGGAAAGCCGAAGTGCCGACGATATACACGGTTTCGCCACCCTCTTCCATCGTCGATCGGCCGACGTGACGTTCGACCTCATCGTCATCGCCGTCGGCGTCGTCGCTGGAGCGATCGCCAGCGTTGCGGGATTCGGCGTCGGCAGCCTTCTCACGCCGACGCTCGCCTGGCAGGTCGGCACGAAGCTCGGCGTCGCGGCGGTCGCGGTCCCGCACTTCATCGCAACGTTTCAACGGTTCTGGCTCCTTCGACGGCGCGTCGATCGCCGCGTGCTGATCGGCTTCGGGCTGGCGAGCGCAGGCGGAGGGCTTGCCGGCGCGCTCGCGCACGTGTGGCTGTCGAGCCGTGCGCTCGAACTGGTCTTCGGCGTGCTGCTGATCCTGGCCGCGATCGCCGAGTTCACCGGGTGGATGGCGAGGGTCCGCTGGGGTCGGCGCGCCGCCTGGATCGCCGGGGCTCTCTCCGGAGCCTTCGGCGGACTCGTCGGCAATCAGGGCAGCATTCGCAGCGCAGCGCTGCTGGGTTTCGACGTGCCGCCGGAGTCGTTCGTCGCGACGGCGACCGCGATCGGCCTCTTCGTCGACTGCGCGCGGCTGCCGGTGTACCTCTTCACCCAGTGGCGCGAGATCCTCGCGATCTGGCCGCTTCTGGTTCTCGCAACCGTCGGTGTCGTCATCGGCACTGCGGTCGGCGCGCGCGTGCTGACGAGCATTCCGCGGATGACGTTTCGTCGGACCGTTGCGGTGCTGCTGCTGACGCTCGGGATCTACATGCTGGTTGCAAGCGGCGAGTAGGTCCCTCGTAAAACGACATTTCCGATTGCCCGCAGCCGGGGAGCGCCTGCAGAAATTCCCCGCGTCGCGGTGCCAGACTTGACTTTTGTCACTGTCATCCGCGCCCGGTGCTCGGAGAATGGCCGGGGCAATCGAAGCCGGGGACCAGGCGATGAGCAGCGAAATTGCGGACACCGTGCGCGCGGGCGTGGGCGGCGATCTCGCCGATCCGGTCTTCTGGCGCGCGGGGGCGATCGCGACGACCGCGGTGATGCTGGTCATCCTCGCCTTCCTGACCATAGACAGCTATCGCTACATCAGCGTCGGCGGCCTCAACGTCCCGAAGTACGACGTCATCAACCAGCACATCGGCTATGAGTTCAACTGGTCGCGCCACGCCGCTGTGCCGGTGATCGGCGGGCCCGAGCCGCTGTTCGGTCACAAGGTGACGGAGGCCGAGGCGGCCGACCTGATCCTGAAAGGCAAGTTCGTCATCCAGAGCCGGGCGTGCATGGATTGCCACACGTTCTTCGGTAACGGTGCCTACTATGGGCCCGACCTCACCAAGTCGTGGCTCGATCCGGCCTGGCCGCAGATCTGGATGCCGATGACAGGCAAGACGACGCGCGAAGACGCGATGGTCGAATTCCTGATGCGCCCGGACAAGTATCCGACCTGGGATCGCCGGATGCCCAACCTGCACCTGACCGAGGCCGAGGCGCACGCAGCGGTGGCGTACCTGAAATGGGTCTCGGCTATCGACACCAACGGCTTCCCGGCCAACTTCGGCCAGGCCGGCAAATGACCCCAGGAGCTCAGTCCGTGTACCGTTCCCAGAAGCTGGCGCTTCGCTATTACGCCGCGGCGGTGACGCTGTTCGGCGTGATGATCGTCTTCGGACTGCTGTCGGCGCTGTATTACCTGTATCCGTCGCTGCTCTTCAACGTGTTCAACTTCAGCACGTCGAAGATCATGCACATCGACACGCTCGTGATCTGGCTGCTGATGGCCTTCCTCGGAGCGGTGTACTGGTATCTGCCGAAGGAGCTCGGCCGCGAGGTCGAGGGAATGTGGCTCGCGGAGCTCACGTTCTGGGTCTTCTGCGCGGTGGTCGCCGTGGTCGCGGCGGTCTTCATCCTCGTGCAATACGGGCCTGCGACCGACTTCACCCTGTGGTTCATCAACCAGGGACGCAAGTACGTCGAGGCGCCGCGCTGGGCGACGATCGGCGTAGTGGTGGTGATGCTGGTGTTCGCGTACAACGTCGTCGCCACGTGCGTGAAGGCGCACAGGATGACCGGGATCATGTGGGTGCTGGCGCTCGACCTCATTCCGCTCGTTCTCGTCTACCTCGACGCCTTCTCCTACGACCGCAACATGTCGACCGACCTCTATTGGTGGTGGTGGCTCGTGCACATGTGGGTCGAGAGCACCTGGGAGGTGCTGATCGGCTGCGTCATGGCGCTCGTGCTGATGGACGTGATGGGCACCTCGCGGCGGATCGTCGAGACGTGGCTCTACATCGAGGTCATGTTGGTGCTCGGCGCCGGCATCCTTGGCCTCGGGCACCATTACTTCTGGATCGGCACGCCGCGGTACTGGCTCAGCATCGGCGGCTTCTCCTCGGCGCTCGAGCCACTGCCGCTCCTCGGCATGGTCATCCACGCGGTGTACGACGCAGGTGCCCATCGCCTGAAGACGACCAATCGACCGGCGTTCTTCTGGATCACGACCGAGGCCTTCCTCAATTTCATTGGCGCCGGCATCTGGGGCTTCATGATGACGCTGCCCCAGATCAACCTCTTTACGCACGGCACGCAGTGGACCGTTTCGCACGGACACTTCGCTTTCTATGGCGCGTACGTGTGCGGGGTGATCGCGGTGTTCTACGTCGCCAGGCAGAAGACCTCCGGGGTCGCGTATCTGGACGGGAAGGCGTGGAAATGGGCCTACGGGCTCCTGAACATCGGCATGGTCGGCATGGTGATGGGTCTGCTGCTGGCGGGAATGGCACAGGCGTTCTTCGGACGCGCGATCGGCGGCTCGACGCTTATGGCGTTCACCACCGCGTCCGAAAACCCGTGGTTCGTCTCCGGCATGTACGCGCGCATGCTGTTCGGCCTCATGTTCGCCGCCGGCTACATCGCACTCGTCTATGACCTCGTGACGTCGCCGAGGCGCATCGCGGCAACCGCCATGCAGCCGGAACCGGCATGACACCGGAGTCGCTGCTCGAGACCGCGGTGCTGCTCGGTTTGTTCGTGCTCGCCGGCGGTGGATATGGCGGTCTCTACAGCGTCGGTCGCGCCGCGGGACGGCCGGCGTTGATCCGGGCGGGGCGCGCGTGCTGGATCGGCGCGCTTGCGATCGCTGTGGTGATCGCCGCTGCCACACCGCTCGGCTTCGGCTGGAAGCTGCTGATTCTGGTAAGCGCGGTCGTGTACGCGGTCATCCCGCCGGTAACCTGGCGCTACCTCGAGCGCACGCATTCGGACGAAGGACTGCGACCGTGATCCCGAACATCGTCAA
This sequence comes from Casimicrobiaceae bacterium, assembly GCA_036393115.1. Taxonomy (GTDB): domain Bacteria; phylum Pseudomonadota; class Gammaproteobacteria; order Burkholderiales; family Casimicrobiaceae; genus VBCG01. The sequence goes on along the minus strand of DASVWR010000044.1, from coordinate 5,736 downwards.
TACCATCGTCGGGCTGGCACTCGCCTACGTCGTCGTGCTGCACCCGACCTGGGCGGAGCAGCGCTTCGTGCCGCTCGGAGTGTTCGCGCTCGTCATCCTGGTGATGGCGCTGTGGGCACGCCGCAGCGATGCGCGTCGCTGGTTCAGCACGGTCAACATCGTCCTCGCGATCGTGCTGGGACTGCTCTCGCTGCTGCCGCTGGCGACGATGCCGAATCTGGCCTTCTGGGGCGGGTTCTGGATCGGTTGCCTGGTTCCCACGATTGCGCTGTGGGCCGCGATCTACCGACCGAAGCCCGCGCCCGCTCCGTAAGCATCGAAGCGCCGACCAGACGACCGGAGTACCCGACCATGACCAAGACCAAATTTCTTGCGATCCTCGCCATCGGCGCCATGCAGGGCGCGACGGCTGCGCACGCGGCCGATCCGGCCGCCGGCAAGCAGAAGTTCGACACCACCTGCGCGGCGTGTCACGGCGCCGACGGAATTTCCGTCGCTCCCATCTACCCGAACCTCGCCGGCCAGAAGGAGCAGTACCTGGTCACGCAATTGAAGGCCTTCCGCGACGGGAGCCGACCCAATGCGATCATGGCTCCGATGGCCAAGGGTCTTTCCGACACCGACATCGCAAACATTGCGGCGTACGTTTCGACGCTCAAACCCTGACCGGCGGGGCTGACGGCGAGGAGGCGAAACGCTTTCTCTTGAATCGGCAGGAAATGGTCGGGGTGAGAGGATTCGAACCTCCGACATCTTGCTCCCAAAGCAAGCGCGCTACCGGGCTGCGCTACACCCCGACGGCGGGGATTATGCCACCGCGCGGGCTGCATGCCCCGGTTACAGCGGATCGGCGGCGCCACGTCGCGTTGCAAGATAATCTAGGGGATTCGTGACAACCGTTCCTCCATCGGTGTCGCGAAGCGCGTTCAATCACCCGGAATCGATCATCATGCCCTCACCACGCGATGTTGCAGTGCTCGTCGGAAGCCTCCGCAAGGAGTCGTTCAGCCGCAAGACGGCAAATGCGATGCAAAGCCTCGCCCCCGCTTCGCTTTCGCTCGAAATCGTCGAGATCGGCGACCTGCCGCTCTACAACCAGGATCTCGACACCGATTCACCGCCCGCGGGGTGGGCTGCCTTCCGCAGCCGCGTTGGACGCGCGCAGGCAGTGATCTTCGTGACACCCGAGTACAACCGCTCGGTCCCGGGGCTCCTCAAGAACGCGATCGACGTCGGCTCACGCCCGTATGGAAAGAGCGTCTGGTCCGGCAAGCCGTGCGCCGTCGTCAGTGTCTCACCCGGTGCGCTCGGCGCTTTCGGCGCGAACCACCACATCCGGCAGTCGTTCGTCTTCCTCGACATGCCGGCGATGCAGCAGCCGGAGGCGTACATCGGCAACGCCGCGAGCCTGTTCGACGCGCAGGGCCAGCTCGTCACCGACTCAACGCGCGATTTCCTGACGAAGTACCTCACGGCCTTTGCCGCGTGGTGCGACCGGACCGCGGCGAAGTAGACGCCCCCGCGAGGTAGGCACTGCTGCGAAGCTGGCGTCGCGGCGAAGCAGAAGCCGCCCCAGGAACGATCAGCGCCCGAACCGGCGGATCACCGCAAGCGCCTCGTCGATCGCATGCGTCCCGTCGCCCGACGCGATCGCGTGGGCGACGCAGCCATGCAGGTGGTGTTCGAGAAGCTCGCGTGCGAGCGCGTCGAGCGCCGACTGCACCGCCGACACCTGGGTCAGGACATCGATGCAGTACCGGTTCTCCGCGAGCATCCGCTCGATGCCGCGCACCTGTCCCTCGATGCGGTGGATGCGCTTCGCGAGGTCGGCGTTGCGCGTGTCGCTGCGCGCGACGACCGGGTGCTCGGGTCGCGGTGCACTGCGGCGCGGCGACCGGGCGGCGGCCGCGGGAGCGTCAGCCGCGCGCGTCATAGCCCGCGTCCTCGATCGCCGCGCGCAGCGCGGCGATGTTTGTTCTTGCGGCGTCGAATACGACGGTCGCCGAGCCGGGCTCGAGCGTCACCTTAGCGTCGGCAACACCGGGCACGGCCTTCAATACGCGCGTGACGCTCGCCACGCATCCCTGGCAGGTCATCCCGCCGACTTCGATCGTTGTCGTTTCCATGGTCGATCGCTCCTGTCACTGATCACGGCGCTGCACGGCACCGCCTCGTTCGGCGCCGCGCGGCGCGCCGTGTCTTGCACCGTCGCCCGCGCCGCCGTCGGTCGAAAGCGGCGCAGCGTCAACGCATTGGTCACCACCGACACCGAGCTCGCCGCCATTGCCGCCCCCGCGATCACCGGGCTCAGGAAGCCGAGCGCCGCGAGCGGAATGCCGAGTACGTTGTAGCCGAACGCGAAGAACAGGTTCTGGCGGATCTTGCGCCGCGTTGCGCGCGACAGCAGGATCGCGTCGGCGACCGCGGCGAGATCGTCGCGAAGGATCGTGATGTCGGCGGCCTCGATCGCCACTGCCGACCCCGCGCCAATCGCGAAGCTCACGTCGGCGGTGGCAAGCGCCGGCGCGTCGTTGACGCCGTCGCCGACCATGCCGACGACGTTACCTGCAGCGCGCAGACGCGCGAGCTCGGCGGCCTTGCCGGCTGGCGTCATCGCACCCTGTGCGTGCTCGATGCCGACCTCGCGCGCAACCGCCGCTGCGGTCGCAGGGTTGTCACCCGAGAGCATTACGACGTCGATGCCGTGATCGCGCAGCCGCGAAACCGCGCCGGCCGAGGTCGCACGGACACGATCGGCCAGCGTGATCACGCCGACAAGGCGCCCGTCGGCGGCCACGCCGACGACGCTTTCGCCGGCCGCCGTGCTTTGTTCGATCGCTGCGCGCTCGACGGGCACGTTCTCGTCTTCGAGGAAGTCGATCGAGCCGACGCGAAGCTCGGCACCGCCGTCGGCGATGCGACCGCGCGCACCGCGACCGGCGATCGCGCCGAAACCGGTAATCGCGGGAAGCGCAAGGTGCTTCGCGCGCGCCGACGCGACGATCGCCTGTGCGAGCGGATGCAGCGCACCCTGCTCGACTGCCGCCGCGAGCGCGAGCACGGCATCAGCCGGGAGGTCGGCGAACGCGTGCACGCCGGTCACCTGCGGCCGTCCTTCGGTCACTGTGCCGGTCTTGTCGACGACGAGCGTCGTCAGCCGACCGGCGTTCTCGAGCGCGACCGCGTTGCGAATCAGCACGCCGAGCTGCGCTCCGCGGCCGGTGCCGACGATGATCGCGACGGGGGTCGCGAGACCGAGCGCGCACGGGCAGGCAATGACGAGCACCGCGACCGCGTTGACGAGCGCGCGAACGGGATCGCCGCTCATCCACCAGACGCCGACGAACGCGACGATCGCGATCGCGACGACGGTTGGGACGAACACCCCCGAGACGCGGTCGGCGAGGCGCTGGATCGGCGCCTTCGTTCCCTGCGCCTCGCCGACCAGCCGCACGATGCCGGCGAGAAGCGTGTCGCTGCCGACACCGGTCGCGATGCAGCGCAGCGCACCGTCGATGTTGACGGTTCCAGCGTGCACGCGCTCGCCCGCGCGCCGCGCGACCGGCAGGCTCTCGCCCGTCAGCATGCTCTCGTCGAGCGCCGACGCTCCGTCGACGATGGCTCCGTCGACCGGCACCGACTCGCCGGCACGGACGACGAAGCGATCGCCGGCGACAACCTCGGCGAGCGCAACGTCGACCTCGCGCCCGTCGCGCTCGACGTGCACGATCGCCGGCTGCAGGCGCAGCAGGCCTTCGATCGCGGCCGAGGTGCGCGCACGAGCGCGCGTTTCCAGCGCCTTGCCGAGCAGCACGAGCGTGATGATCACCGCCGACGCCTCGAAGTAAACGTGCTGGTCGAAACCGCCGAGCGTGACGACCGCGCTCCACAGCCATGCGATCGACGTACCGAGCGCGATGAGGACGTCCATGTTCGCCCCGCCTCCGCGAAGCGAATGCCAGGCGCCGACGTAGAAGCGGCGCCCGATGACGAACTGGACGGGTGTCGCCAGTGCGAACTGCAGCCAGCGTGGCAGCCATTCCACGTGCATCGAGACGCCGGGGACGAGCATCGCTATCATCTGCACCCCGAACGGGATGGTGAGCACGATCGCCGCAACGAGCTCACGCCGCAGCGAGCGCCAGGCTTTGAGCCGCCGCGCGGCTTCGCGCTCGCGCTCGGCGGCCTCGTCGACCTTGACGCGGGCTCCGTACCCGGCGCGCGCCACCGCGGCGATCAGCGCGTCGGTATCGACGCGGGCGCGGTCGTAGCGCACGCGCGCGGTTTCGGTCGCAAAGTTGACCGCTGCGTCGACGCCGTCGACGCGGTTCAGCACTTTCTCGATCCGCGCGGCACAGGCGGCACAGGTCATCCCCTCGAGAGCGAGGTCGACGCGGGACTTCTCGTCCGCGGCGACCGCAGGCCCGGCGTCCAGGGGTGTGTCGACTGCGCTGTCCATTGCGGTCTCGGTTTCGGGATTCATTGGCGTATACTATACCATCGTAGGGTATCTGTTCGAACGCGAGCAGTGAACCGACGAAAACGTGGTCCGTCCCGGGTTTCGCCCCGGTTTCGCCGTCCTCAGGCTTCGGGCTTGAGTTGCGGAAACAGGATCACGTCGCGAATCGACGGGCTGTCGGTCAACAGCATCACGAGACGATCGATGCCGATCCCCTCGCCCGCCGTCGGCGGCAGGCCGTACTCGAGGGCGCGCACGTAGTCGGCGTCGTAGTACATCGCCTCCTCGTCGCCGGCCTCCTTCGCGCTCGCCTGCGCGGCGAACCGCGCGGCCTGGTCCTCGGGATCGTTGAGCTCGGAGAATCCGTTCGCGAGCTCGCGGCCGGTGATGAAGAGCTCGAAGCGCTCGGTGACGCCCGGATCCGCGTCGCTCGCCCGCGCGAGCGGGCTCACGTCGGTGGGGTGCGCGACGATGAACGTCGGCTGCACGAGCTTCGCCTCGGTGGTCGCCTCGAACAGCTTGAGCTGCAGGATGCCGACCCCGTCGGTCGCAAACACCTCGACTGCGTGCGGCTTGAGCGCCCGCTCGAGGTACGCAGCATTCGTGAGATCGGCAACCGCGTGCTGCGGATGGTAACGGTGAATCGCCTCCGCCATCGTCAGGCGATCGAACGGGGCGCCGAGGTCGATCGTCTCCCCCTGGTAGCCGACCGTAGTCGTACCGAGCACCTTCAGTGCAACGTCGCGGAAAAGCTCCTCGGTCAGGTCCATCAGATACCGGTAGTCGCGATACGCCTCGTAGAACTCGAGCATCGTGAATTCGGGGTTGTGCCGCGTCGAGATCCCCTCGTTTCTGAAGTTGCGATTGATCTCGAATACCTTCTCGAGACCGCCGACCACGAGACGCTTCAGATAGAGCTCCGGCGCGATGCGAAGGTACAGTTCCATGTCGAGCGCGTTGTGGTGGGTGACGAACGGCCGCGCCGCGGCACCGCCGGGGATCGCGTGCATCATCGGCGTCTCGACCTCGAGGTAACCGCGCGCGACGAAGAACTCGCGCATCGCCTGCACGATCTTCGAGCGCTTGACGAACACCTCGCGCGAGTCCGGGTTCATGATCAGGTCGACGTGCCGCTGCCGGTACTTCTGCTCCTGGTCGGCGAGGCCGTGGAACTTCTCCGGCAGCGGGCGCAGGGACTTCGACAGAAGCCGCAGCGCGGTGACCTTGACCGTCAGCTCGCCGCTCCTGGTCTTGAAGAGCGGGCCGCTGGCGCCGAC
>DASVWR010000043.1:0-3454 GCA_036393115.1 Casimicrobiaceae bacterium | reverse complement strand
CTGCATCGCGGTCGAGTTCCGCACGCACTGGTTCAACTTCGCTTCGCGCGCTGCGATCGCACGCCTCGGTGCGAAGCAGGACGGCGTGCTGCGCAATCACCAGCTCCTCGCCGACGGCAGCCGGCGCGACACCGTCGTGTTCAGCATCGTCGACGGTGAATGGCCGGCGGTGAAGCGCCACCTCCACGCGCTCCTCGAGCGCTGACCCGGATTGCTCGTCGACTTCTTCCTGCATCTGCGTGCGTTCCGCCTCCCGGTCGACACGCGCGAGTTCCTGACGCTCGTCGAGGGGCTCGACCGGCGCGTCGTGTCGTGCTCGCTCGACGACTTCTACGTGCTGGCCCGCGCCTCGCTCGTCAAGGACGAACAGCTCTACGACCGCTTCGACGCGGCGTTCCGCGCGTATTTCGACGGCGTCGATTCGCTGTTCGACGCCGACCGGCGCGTTCCCGACGATTGGCTGCGCGGCGAGCTCGTCCGGTACCTGTCGGACGCCGATCGGCGCGCGATCGACGAAGCAGGGGGCCTCGAACGCCTCCTCGAGCGCTTTCGCGAGCGTCTTGCCGAGCAGCGCGAGCGCCATCAGGGTGGAAGCAAATGGATCGGCACCGGCGGTACCAGTCCGTTCGGGGCCCTCGGCGTCCACCCCGGGGGCATCCGCGTCGGTCCCGGCAGCGGCAGCCATCGCGCTGCGGCGAGGCTGTGGGACGAGCGCGCCTGGCGCAACCTCGACGGCGACGTCGAGCTCAACACGCGGAACCTGAGGATCGCGCTGCGGCGGCTTCGCCGTTTCGCGCGTGAAGGCGCGGCCGACGAGCTCGACCTCGAAGGCACCATCGCCGGCACCGCGAAGAATGCCGGCTGGCTCGATCTCCGTCTGCGCCCGGAGCGCAGAAACCGCGTCAAGCTGCTGCTGTTCCTCGACGTCGGGGGGTCGATGGAGCCGCACGTCGAGGCGTGCGAGGAACTCTTCTCGGCCGCGCGCTCCGAGTTCCGCCAGCTCGAGTCGTTCTACTTCCACAACTGCATCTACGACCACGTCTGGCGCGACAGCCTGCGACGCAGGAGCGACATGCAATCGACGCTCGAGCTCATCCGTCGCTGCGGGCCGGAGTGGAGGGTGGTGCTCGTCGGCGACGCGGCGATGAGCCCCTACGAGTTGACGGCGATCGACGGCAGCGCCGAATACCGCAACCTCGAGCCGGGGCTCACCTGGCTCGCGCGGATCTTCGACCACTTCAGGCGGGTCGTGTGGTGGAACCCCGAGCCCGAGCGGGCCTGGGTCGAGACGCGCAGCACGCAGATGATCCTGGCCGAGCTCGGCCCGCGCATGTTTCCCCTGACGCTCGACGGGGTCGCCGCCGGGATTGCCGCATTGCGGCATTGAGCCCGCCCCATCGCCGGGCCCCCGCCGTGCCGGCAGCCGGAGTTTGCGCTCGATCAATCGCGGCGCTCCCGACGCTTGCGGGGCCGGGGGCCATGCATTAGCATCTTCTAAATTAGCGTCCGCTAATGGAACGACCGCGCGGACGATTCTTCGACGCGCCATGGCAGGAGGGTTCGATGGCTCTCGCACCCGATGGGCTGAAGGAGCTCGTTTACGCGCAGGCCGGTGCCGGCGATGCCGCATCGCTCGACAGCCTGATCGCGAAGCGCCTCGACGAGATTCTCCCCGCGAAGATCGAGGAAGCGCTCGCGGCACGCGAGGCGGCGCGTACGCCGTCGATGACGATCATCGCGACGAAGGGCACGCTCGACTGGGCCTACCCGCCGTTCATCCTGGCGTCGACGGCGGCGGCGCTCGGCTGGGACGTCGCCATCTTCTTCACGTTCTACGGTCTCGAGCTGCTGCGTAAGGACATGAAGAAGCTCAAGGTCAGCCCGCTCGGCAATCCGGCGATGCCGATGAAGATGCCGATGGGCCCTGCGTGGTTTCGATCGATCCGCTGGAACATCCCGAACGCCGTGCAGTCGCTGATCCCGGAGTACGAGGCGTTCGCGACACGCATGATGCGCAAGACGATCAGGAACAAGGGCGTCGCCGATATCGCCGAGCTCCGGAGCCTCTGCCTCGAGGCCGGCGTCAAGCTGATCGGCTGTCAGATGACCGTCGACCTGTTCGGGTACAAGCCGACGGACTTCATCCCCGAGGTGACGGAATTCGTCGGCGCGGCGACGTTCCTTCCGATGGCGAAGGACGCCGACGTCAGCTTGTTCATCTAATTAAGCAGCGTCCGAAGGAGGGAATCGTGCAGAAACGTCTTTTCGTGGCGCTCGTCGCCGTCATGCCGCTCGCCGCTCATGCGACCGACGGGTATTTCAGCCATGGCTACGGCATGGTCGCCAAGGGCATGGCAGGCGCCTCGATTGCCGTGACCGGCGACGCCTATGGCGGCGCCAACAACCCGGCGACGATGGCGTTCGCCGGCAACCAGTTTTCGATCGGCGTCGACCTGTTCAGCCCGCACAGAAAAGCCGAGCGCACCGGCGGCGCCATGTTCGGCCTCGACGGCTCGGCCGACAGCGGCAGCAATTATTTCGGCATCCCCGAGCTGGCATACAGCAACATGATCCGGCCGGACCTGTCGCTCGGCGTGACCGTCTACGGCAACGGCGGGATGAACACCGACTATCCCGGCGGGCAGCTGCCGTCGCCCGGAGCCTGCGGCCCGGCGACCGGCCCGGGCACCGGCTTCAATCCGCATCCGGGCCCGTACAACCTGCTGTGCGGCAATGGCAGTCTCGGCGTCGATCTGTCGCAACTGATCGTCGCGCCGACGCTCGCGTGGAAGTTCAATCCGCAGAACTCGATCGGCATCGCGCCGCTGTTCGCCTACCAGCGGTTCCGGATGGAAGGGCTGCAGGCGTTCGCCAATCCGATGCTGTCGACGTCGGCGCACAACGTCACCAACAACGGCTACGACAGCTCGACTGGCTGGGGCGTGCGCGTCGGCTACTACGGCCAGATCACGCCACAGTTCGCGATCGGCGCGACCTACGCGTCGAAGATCAGGATGGGCAATTTCGACAAGTACAAGGGCCTCTTCGCCGAGTCCGGCGGCTTCGACATCCCGTCGGACTGGGGCGTCGGGGTCGCGATCACTCCGGTGCCCGAGTGGCTGATCGCGATCGATTACGAGCGGATCAACTACAGCGACTCGAAGTCGGTCAGCAATCGCAGCAACCTGATCCTGCAGTGCTTCATGGGCAACACGTCGACATGCCTCGGTGGCTCCAACGGCGCCGGATTCGGCTGGCAGGACGTCAATGTCGTGAAGCTCGGCGTCCAGTACAAGCTCAATGACCAGTGGACCCTTCGCGCCGGCTACAACCACAGCGACAACCCGATCGAGCCGCAGGACGTGACGTTCAACATCCTGGCGCCGGGCGTGGTCAAGGATCACGCGACGCTGGGGGCGACGTACAAGGTGGACGCGCAGAACGACATCACCGG
>DASVWR010000042.1:0-5194 GCA_036393115.1 Casimicrobiaceae bacterium | reverse complement strand
CGTCGAAGCCACCGGCGAAGCCGAGAACGAGGAAGGTTGCCTGTCGGTGCCCGGCTATTACGACAAAGTGACCCGCGCCGAGCGCGTTCGCGTCCGCGCGCTCGACGAGCACGGCGAAAGCTTCGAGCTCGACGCCGACGGCCTGCTTGCGGTGTGCATCCAGCACGAAATGGACCATCTGCGCGGCAAAGTCTTCGTCGACTACCTGTCACCGCTGAAGCGGGCGCGCGTCGCCGCGAAGCTGCGCAAGAAGCAGAAGCTCGCCGGCTGAACGCGCCCCGATCGCTGCGGGTGGGCTTTGCAGGCACGCCTGAGTTCGCGGCGCGTGCCCTCGAAGCGCTCCACCACGCCGGCTACACGATACCGATCGTCCTGACGCGCGCCGATCGGCCATCCGGCCGAGGCCTGCGCGTCGTCGAGTCGCCGGTTGCCCGGCTCGCCGCCGGGTACGGTCTCGAGGTCGCGAAGCCGCCGAACCTACGCGACGCGGCGACCGCTGCCGCGCTGACGGCGATCGAGCTCGACGTCCTCGTGGTCGCGGCCTACGGGATGATCCTTCCGCCGGACGTCCTCGCGTGGCCCGCGCATGGCTGCCTCAATATCCACGCGTCGCTCCTGCCGCGCTGGCGCGGCGCGGCGCCGATCGCCCGCGCGATCGAGGCCGGAGACCGCGAGACCGGCATCACCGTGATGCAAATGGACGCGGGGCTCGACACCGGTCCGATCGTCGCGATGCGCTCGATCGCGATCGCGTCGCGCGAGACGGCGGGAAGCCTCCGTGACCGGCTCGCGCAGCTCGGTGGCGAGCTCATCGTCGAGGTGATCGCGGCGCTCGCTCGCGACGGACGTCTCGCAGCGACCCGGCAACCCGCCGAAGGCGTGACGTGGGCGGCGAAGCTCGGCTCCGCCGACGAAGCGATCGACTGGAACGAGGCGCCCGCAGCACTCGACCGCAGGATCCGCGCACTGACACCCTCGCCCGGCGCCGTCACGCGCTGGCATGGCTCGCCGCTGAAGGTCCTCGAGGCCGAGCTGGTCGGGCTCGAGGCGCAGCCGGACGCAGCCGACGCACCCGCGCCGGGGAGCGTGCTTCGCGTCGCCGGCGAAGGCGTCGACGTCGCCTGCGGAGCGGGCACAACCGGCGGTGCGCTCCGCCTCGTGCGCGTGCAGCCGGCCGGCGGGCGCGCGATGCCGGCATCGGCGTTCGCCGCCGGACGCCACATCGTCCGCGGCGCGCTATTCGGCTGATGCACGTCGAGCAGGCACAGGCTGCGCGCGTCGTCGGCGCGGTCGTCGACGACCATCGGCGCCTCGACGATGCGCTCGACGCCGAATTCGCGCGCGCGCCCGATTCGCGCCGCGGCCACGCGCTCGTGCGCGAGATCACCTACGGCACGCTGCGCCACTGGGGCACGCTCGACGCGGTCGTGCGCCTGCTCGTGAAGAAGCCGCTCGGCGACCGCGCGCTGCACACGCTCGCCGCCGCGGCGATCTATCAGATCCTGCACACGCGCGCCCCGGCCTTCGCGGTGGTCGATCGAGCGGTGACCGCGGCCGGCCATCTCGCGCGCCCGACCGCGCGGAGCCTCATGAACGCGCTGCTGCGTCGCTTTCTGCGTGAACAAGCGGCGCTGCTCGCGGCGGCGCGCGCGAGCGATGTCGGTCGCTATTCGTATCCGCAATGGTGGATCGACCGCGTGCGCAGCGACGACCCGGAAGATTGGGAATCGGTGCTGCTCGCGGGCAATCATCAGGCGCCGCTCGTGCTGCGCGTCAACCTGCGCGTGACGAGCCGTGTCGCCCTCCTCGCGCGTTTCGCCGACGTCGGGATCCCGGCCCACGGCCAGGACGACGCGGCGATCGTCGTCGAGCGTTTCGCGGCGCCCGACACGCTGCCAGGCTTCGCCGAAGGTGCCTTTGCCGTCCAGGACGCCGGCGCCCAGCTCGCGGCAGGCCTCGTCCATGCCGGCGACGGCATGCGCGTGCTCGACGCGTGCGCGGCGCCCGGCGGGAAGACCGCGCACCTCGTCGAGCATTCGGACGTCGAGCTCGTCGCGCTCGACGACGACCCTGCACGGATCGAGCGCCTGCGCGCCAATCTCGCGCGGCTCGGCCACGCGAAGCGGCGCATCGACATCGTTTGCGCCGATGCGACGAAGACCGCGCTCTGGTGGGATGGCCGGCCGTTCGACCGTGTCCTGCTCGACGTCCCCTGCACGGGGTCGGGCGTCGTGCGCCGCCACCCCGACATCAAGTGGCGACGAAGGGCTGCCGACATCGGGAAGTTCGCTGCGGCGCAGTCGAATCTGCTCGCCGCGACGTGGCCGCTCGTCGCGCCGGGCGGGCGCCTCCTCTACGCCACCTGCTCGATCTTTCGCGGCGAAAACGACGCGGTCATCGACGCCTTTCTCGCCGCGCACCCGGAAGCGTTGCGCGAAACCCTCAGCTTTCCCCCGGGCGTCCGTCACCGCGGCGGGCAAATCTTGCCTTCGGCTCCGGCGGCGAGCCACAATCAGGACGGGTTCTATTACGCGTCGCTCCGCAGAGCCTGATGCGGCCGCCGCGGCGCCTTCGTCCCCTGCGCGATGCGTGGTACCGATCGCGTGCGCCGGACAGATGCGCGTCACATCGGCATGCCGCAAACCGCCTCCCACGTCCGGGCTCCTGTTTCGGTTCTGCGCCGGAAGCTTATCGCCGCCGGTCTGCTGGTCATGGCTGGGCTCCCGACCGCGGCGCGTGCCGACAGCATTCCGCTGCGCGACGCGTGGCTGCGCGTCGACGACGGCGACGTGCTGCTCTCGGTCGAGTTCGCGGTCACGCTCACGCCGACCCTCGTCGAGGCCCTCGACAAGGGGATTCCGCTCTACTTCACGATCGATTTCGACCTCGCGCGCCCGCGCCCGTTGTGGTTCGACGAAAAGGTCGGCGACTGGTCGCTCACCTGGCGCATCTCGTGGAGCCCGCTGACGCGACAGTATCGAGTCGCAAACGGCCCGCTCGGGCAGACGTTCGACGCGCTTCCCGACGTCGAGCGCTTCATCGGCCGGCTGAACTCGCGCCGGGTGCTCGACGCGCATCGCCTGAGCCAGGGCGCGCGCTACGTCGCGTCGATCCGCGAGCGGCTCGACGTCAACCTGCTGCCGAAGCCGTTTCAGGTCAGCGCGCTCGCGTCGCACGAATGGCAGCTGAGCTCGGACTGGCACCGCTTCGACTTCGTGCCATGACTCGCGAACGGGAAACGCGATGATCAGCCTGCTCGCCTCGCGGCGCCTGCGCTGGTTCCTCCTCGGCTTCTCGTGCGTTGCCGCGATCGCGCTGTTCCTGCTCGCGACGGCGACGGCCAACACCGATCTCTTCGCCGAGCACTACAACACGCTGATCGTCATCAATGGCGTCTTGACCGTCCTCTTGATGCTGGTCGTCGCCGTCCAGTTGCTGCAGCTGTGGCGCAACCTCGTGCGCGGCGTGTTCGGCTCGCGCCTCGCGCTGCGGCTCGTGCTGCTCTTCGCGCTGGTCGCCGTGCTCCCCGGCGCGCTCGTCTATGCGGTGTCGGTGCAGTTCCTCGGCCGCAGCATCGAGAGCTGGTTCGACGTTCGCGTCGATCGCGCGCTCGACGCCGGGATCAATCTCGGCCGCAGCTCGCTCGACTACCTGTTGCGCGAGACGGCGACTCGCGCCGACGCGATCGCGGCGGCGCTCGCCGATTCTCCCGGTGCCGCGTCGGCGATACTCGCGCGCGCCTCCGAGCAGGCCGGAGTCTACGAATCGGCGCTCTATTCGTCTTCGGGAAGCGTACTCGCGGTGGGCGGCATCGGAGCGTCGCTGATGCCGCCGGAGGCGCTGCCAGCCGATGCGATGCGCTCCGCGCGGCTCCAGCAGACCTACGCGCGCGCCGAGCAGGCGCCCGACGGCGGGTTGCGCCTTCGCGTCGTCGTTCCTGTCAACAGCGCCGATCGCATCGAGCCGCTGCGCGCGCTGCAGGTGATCGAGCGCGTGCCGCGGCCGCTCGCGCAGGACCTCGACAAGGTCCAGGCCGGCGCGCGCGACTACCAGGAGGTCACATTCTCGCGCACTACGTTGAAGCGTCTGTACCAGTACACGCTGACGCTGACGCTCCTGTTCGCACTCACGTCGGCGCTCGGCCTCGCGGTCGTGCTTTCCGAGCGCTTCGCGGCGCCGCTGGGGCTCCTCGCCGAAGGGACGCGCGCCGTCGCGCAGGGCGACTTCACGCGGCGGCAACCGGTGACGTCTCACGACGAGCTCGGCGTGCTGACCGAGTCGTTCAACACGATGACCGCCCAGCTCGCCGACGCGCGCGTACGCACCGAGCAGTCGCAGCGCGTCACCGAGACGACGCGCGCTTACCTCGAAAGCGTGCTCGCGAACCTGTCGTCGGGCGTGCTTGCCTTCGACGACCGCTATCGGCTGCGCAGCGCCAATCCGAGCTCGGCGGTGATCCTGCAGCAGCCGTTCGCCGACCTCGCCGGCGTCGCGCTCGCCGAGTGGGGCGGCAAGATACCCGCGCTTTCGCCGTTCGCGGAGCTCGTCGCCGAAGGGTTCCGCACCGCGCGCGACGAGCACTGGCAGCGCGAGGTGACGCTCACCGTCGCCGGCCAGGGCCGCGCGCTGCTGCTGCGCGGCTCGAGGCTCCCGGGGGCGCCCGTTCCCGGCTACGTCGTCGTCTTCGACGACGTTTCGGCGCTCCTGGAGGCGCAGCGCGACGCCGCGTGGGCCGAGGTCGCGCGCAGGCTCGCGCACGAGATCAAGAATCCGTTGACGCCGATCCAGCTCTCCGCGGAGCGGCTCGCGGTCAAGCTCTCGCCCCGCCTCGACGAATCGGGACAGGACACGCTGCATCGGAGCACGCAGACGATCATCTCGCAGGTCGGCGCGATGAAGCACATGGTCGACGATTTCGCGATCTACGCGCGGCAGCCGCGCCCCGGCCAGATGCAGGGCGTCGACATCGGCGCCCTCTTGCTCGACGTGCTGGCTCTGTACGACAATCTGCGCCCGCACGTCGCCCTCGCCCTGCCCGGGAATCCGGTGGTGATTCAGGGCGAGCCCACGCGCCTGCGGCAGGTGTTCCACAATCTGCTGCAGAATGCGATCGACGCCCAGTCCGGCGAGGAGGATCCCCGCATCGATATCACGCTGTCAGTCGAAGGAACGGAAGCGGTTCTCTCGTTCGGGG
>DASVWR010000041.1:0-29005 GCA_036393115.1 Casimicrobiaceae bacterium | reverse complement strand
TGCGTGAACGACGACGTGCGCACGCGAATGCCTTTCTCGAGGCCGTCGGTGCCGAGGTACGCGCCCCAGGGCCACGCGGCGATCGCGACGCGCACCGGATTGGTCTTCGCGGCGACGCCCATCGCCTCGGAGCCGTAGAACGCGATCGGACGGATGTAGCACGACTCGAGCTTGTTCGCCCGCACGACCTCGCGCTGCGCCTCGCTCAGCACGGCGGGGGTGAACGGGAGCTTCATCGCGAACACGCGCGCCGAGCGGAACAGCCGGTCGGTGTGATCGGCGAGCCGGAAGATCGCCGGGCCGCGCGGAGTCTGGTAGCAGCGCACGCCCTCGAACACGCCCATGCCGTAATGCAGCGTGTGCGTCAGCACGTGCGTCGTCGCGTCGCGCCACGGCACGAGCTTGCCGTCGTACCAGATCCATCCATCGCGGTCAGCCATCGACATGTCGAACATCTCCTCGTTGTCCAGCCATCGATTCTAGCCGATCGCGTCCGGCGCCGAAGACGCTCGTCCACAGCGCGTCGACCGCCTGGCGTCGCGCCGCCTGCGGCAGCGGATCGACGCGCGCGTGCGCGGCGCCGGTGAGGCGGATGCGGTGCTGCAGCCGGCGGAACTCGCGGTACGCATCGGCGGCGGCGCGCGCGATGGCGGGATCGACGAGGCCCGCGTCGCCGGCGATGTCGAGGAGCGCGATATTGCCGAGATTGCGCGTGAGTTGCGGATGGCGGTGCGCGTGCGCGAGCACCAGATACTGCACGGCGAACTCGATGTCGACCATGCCGCCGCGATCGTGCTTGAGATCGAAGCTGGTGCTGCGGTTGACGTGTCCGGCTGCCATCCGTCGTCGCATGTCGATGACGTCGGATGCGAGCCTGGCGGGGTCGCGCGGGAGCCGCAGCACCCCGTCGCGGATCGCCTCGAACGCGGCGCCGAGCGCGGCGTCGCCGGCGACGAAGCGCGCGCGCGTCAGTGCCTGATGCTCCCACGTCCACGCGTCGTTGCGCTGATAGCGCTCGAACGCCGCCAGCGACGATACGAGGAGCCCCTTGGCGCCGTCGGGGCGCAGCCGGAGATCGGTGTCGTAGAGGCGCCCGGCAGCGGTCGCGCTCGAGAGCCACGTGTTGATCCGCTGGGCGAGCCGCGTGTAGCTCTCCAGCGCCGGATCGTCGCCGGCGTGCGCCGGGTCGCGATCGTAGAGAAACACGAGATCGAGGTCGGAAGCGTAGCCGAGCTCCTTGCCTCCGAGCTTCCCGTAGCCGACGATGGCGAAGCGCGGCGGCGGCGCGTCGTCGCCCTGCAGCAGCGCCCAGCAGCCGCGCAGCGTCGCATCGAGCACGACGTCGGCGAGCGCGGAAAGGTGATCCGCGAGCCGTTCGACGCTAAGCTGTCCGGAGAGGTCCTGCGCGAGCAGGCGGAAGGTCTGCGCGTGCTGGAAGTGGCGCAGCGCGTCCATCGACGCCTCGGCGTCGGCGCGCACCGCCGACAGCGCATCGTCGAGCTCGCGACGCCATGCATCCCAGTCCGGCGGTGCGAGCAGGACGCGCGCGTCGAGGAGCTCGTCGAGCAGGAGCGGCCGACGCGTCAGGTAGTCGGCGGCCCACGCCGATGCGCCCATCAGGTGGGCGATCCGCGGCAGCAACGGCGGATGCTCGACGAGGAGCGCGAGGTAGGCGCTGCGGCGGCTGATCGCCTCGAGCAGAGCGAGGAGGCGCCGCGCGATCGCTGCCGCCGGCGCCACCGGGCTGCGCTGGCTCGCCGCCGCTTCGAGGAGCGCCGGAACGAGGCGATCGACGCGCTCGCGCGACGGCGCCGGCAGCTGCAGGTAACGCGGGCTCGCGCGGAACTGGGCGAGGAGTGCGACCAGCTCGGGCGCATCGTCGTAACCCTCGTCGCCGAGCCACGCGAGCGTCTCCGCGTCGGATCGCGGATCGTCCCACAGCCGCTGGTAGCCGCCGCGCGCGTTTCCCGACTCGGCGGGTTCGCCGGGAGCCTCGAACACCGTCGCGAACTGCCGTCCCACCTCGCGGCGCCATCGATCGAGCTCGGCGTCGAAGCCTGCGACGGTGGCGCCGTTCATCGCGCGGGCGAGCGCGGCGCGCTCGGCGGGATCGTCGGGAAGGCGCTGCGTCTGGCGATCGTCGCGGTACTGCAGGCGGTGCTCGACGCTGCGCAGGAAGCGGTAACCGCCTTCGAGGACGCGCGCAGCGTGACCGTCGAGCGTGCCGCGCTGCGCGAGCAGCGCGAGCGCGTCGAGCGTGCCGCGCACCTGCAGCGCGGGCTCGCGCCCGCCACGCACGATCTGCAGCGCCTGGACGACGAATTCGACCTCGCGGATGCCGCCGTGACCGAGCTTCACGTCGTCGCGCGCGTCGCGCCGGCGCGACTGGTCGCGGATCTGCCGATGGATGCCGCGCAGGCCGTCGTAGGCATCGTAGTCGAGGTACTTGCGGTACACGAACGGCGTGACGAGCGCCATCAGCTCGTCGTGGCGCGATCCGGTCAGCGGGCGCGCCTTGAGCCACGCGTAGCGCTCCCACGCGCGTCCCTGCGTCACCAGATACTGCTCGAGTGCCGCGAACGAAAGCGTCAGCGGCCCGCTGTCGCCGTACGGCCGCAGCCGCGTATCGACGCGGAACACGTAGCCGTCGCCATCGACGTCGGCGAGCGCCGCGACGATCCGGCGTCCGAGGCGGTCGAAGAACTCGCGATTGGAGAGCGGCTTCGGGCCGGAGGTCTCGCCTTCCTCGGGATAGACGAACACGACGTCGATGTCGGACGACACGTTGAGCTCGGAGCCGCCGAGCTTTCCCATCGCGACGACGATCAGCTCCTGCGAAGCGGCACTCTCCGCGCCGACCGGCATTCCATGCGCGCGCGCCAGCGCGCCGGCGTGGAGGCGTGTGGCCGCCGCGACGGCGACTTCGGCGAGCGTCGTCATCGTGGCGACGACTTCCTCGAGACGCGCTCGTCCGGTGAGGTCGCGCGCGAGCGTGTGCAGGAACGTGCGCCGGCGGAGCCTGCGAAGCTCGCGTGCGAGCGTCGCCGCATCGGCCGAGGTCACCGCAGCGTCGATCGCACGCCTTGCTTCGGGCCACTGGAACGGCTCGCCGATCGTCGCGGCGAGCTCGTCGCGCAGGCGCGGATCGGCCCCGAGGGCGCGCGCCGCATAGTGACTGAACGCGAGCGCGGATTCGAGGTCGTCCATGGAGGATGGGGCATCGGGCGCGAAGCGCGCGACCGTTCCGCTACAATGCCCCGCAGGCCGCCCTTATTATGCCTTCGCCCGAGTCGTCGTCGCGTCCGATCGCTTGCGCGCTGCGGATCGCGCTCTGGACCGGGATCATCATAGTCGGCGCGTTCTGCGTCCTCCTGCTGGGCGTGCGCTTCGTCGTGCTTCCGCAGGTTGAGTCGCACCGCGACGACCTCGCGCGCTGGCTCGCGGCGAGGATCGGCCAGCCGGTCTCGATCGCCTCGGTGACGACGGGCTGGAACGGCTGGAATCCCCGGCTGTCGATTCGCGGCCTGCGCGTGGGCGTCGCGACACCCGAAGCTCCGGCGCTGCTCGACCTGCCGCGCGTCGACCTGGTCGTTGCATGGACGTCGCTGCCGCTCGCCGACCTGCGCCTCAAGGAGCTTGCGATCGATTCACCGCGACTCTTCGTCCGTCGCGACGTCCGCGGGCGGCTGCACATCGCGGGCGTCGAGGTGGCCGGCGACGAGACGTCCGGAGACAGCGCGGTGGCCGACTGGCTGCTGCGCCAGCCGCAGGTCGTCGTGCACGACGCGCTCGTCGTCTGGAACGACGACTATCGCCGCGCGCCGCAGCTCATCCTCGACCATGTCGACTTCCGCCTCGACCGGCGCTTCGGGCGCGTGCGCATCGGATTGACCGGCGTGCCGCCGTCGGAGCTCGCGGCCCCGATCGACCTGCGCGCCGACCTGGCGCGCGGCTCGCTGTCGAGCCCCGGCGGAATCGACGGGCGTGTCTATGTTCGGCTCGACTATGCCGATCTCGGCGCGTGGGCCGGCTGGCTGCCGCTTCCGGCGAGCGTCGACCGCGGCGAAGGTGCGCTCCGCATGTGGCTCGATGTCAAGGCCTCGCAGCCGACGCGCGTCATCGCCGATGTCGAAGTGAACGATCTGCGAACCGTGCTCGATCCCGCGCTCGCGCCGCTCGCGCTCGCCCACGTGTCCGGGCGCGTGACCTGGACGCGCAATGGCGACCAGCAACGCGCGCGCGTCGAGCACCTCGCGCTGACGCTGCCGGATGGCGTCGCGATGGCATCGGGCCGAGTCGATGTTGCCTACGACGCTGCGACGGCGGGCAGCGCTGCGCATGGCCACGTCGAGTTCGATCGCGTCGAGCTCGCCGCGCTCGCCGAGATCGGCGCCCACCTGCCATTGCCCGCGCGCTGGCGCGAGACCGTCGCCGCACTCGCGCCACGCGGGACGCTCACCGACGGCAAGCTCGACTGGGCGGGTGACGGCGCAGGTGCCGATACCGTCGCGGGGAGCGTTCGCTTCGACGACGTGAGCGTCGTGCCACAGGGCGCGTGGCCCGGCTTTACGAGGCTCGCCGGGAGCGTCGCCGGCGACCTGGATCACGGAACGCTGACCATCGGCGGCAGCCACGCGAGCATCGAGCTGCCCGCAGTGTTCGCGGCGCCGATCGCACTCGATTCGGCGCGCGGCCGGATCGAATGGGATCGACGCGACCAGCCGTTGAAAGTGACGTTCGACGGCGTCGAGTTCGCCAATGCCGACGCCTCCGGAACGGCTGCGGGTTCGTGGCAGGACGAAGGCAGCGGTCCCGGTCGCGCGAAGCTCAGCGCGCACCTGACGCGTGCAAACGTCGCCGCCGTCTGGCGCTACGTTCCGACTAGCGTCCCTGCGTCAGTCCGTGCGTGGCTGCAGCGCGCGTTGACCGGCGGCACTGCGACCGATGCGACGCTCTCTCTCGACGGCGATCTGGCCGAGTTTCCGTTCCACGCCGGCACTGCGGGGATCTTCGCCGTCGATGTGCGCACGCGTGATGCGACGCTCGCCTATGCGGACGACTGGCCGAGCCTGACCGGTATCGATGCGAACGTGCGCTTCGCGGGAGCCGGTCTCACGATCGACGTCGCGCGCGGCGATGTGCTCGGGGCGCGGATCACCCGGGCGCACGTGGCGATCCGCGACCTTTCCACGCGCAGCCCGCTGCTGTCGGTGTCGGGTGCTGCGGACGGCCCGACGGCGAGCTTCCTCGATTTCATCGCGAAGAGCCCTGTCGCGCAGTGGACCGACGAGGTGACCGCGTCGATCTCGGCGCGCGGTGACTCGCGGCTCGCGCTTGGCGTCGACCTTCCGCTCGACACGCCCGAGAAGGCGACCGTCGACGGTACGCTCAGCCTCGACGCCAATGCGCTGCGCATCGCCGGCACGCCGCCGATCGATGCACTGTCGGGCGACGTCCATTTCACGCAGCAGGGCGTCGACGCAAGCGGTCTCTCCGGCCGGCTGCTCGGCGGCCCCGCGACCCTGACGATGCACGGGCACGGCGACAGCGTGACGCTAGCGGCGAGCGGCAGCGCGGACCTTGCGCGGCTGCGCGATGCATTCGCGTTCGCGTGGCTCGATCGGGTGAGCGGCGCGGCACCCTGGAAGCTCGACGCGCGGATGCGCGACGGTGGGCTCGACTGGACGTCCGACGTAGCGCTGAAGGACGCCCGCGTCGACCTGCCGGCGCCGCTCGCCAAGCCTGCCGGCGTCGCGGCAACCCTGCACATCGAACGCCGCGGCGACAGCCCGAAGAGCGATCGTCTGACGATCGATTGCACGCTCGCCGATCCGCTGCGCGTGATCGTCGATCGCCGCGATGACGGCAGCGGGCTGCGTGCCCGGCGCGTCCGCGTGGCACTCGGCGGCGCGGCAGCGACGGCTGTGGATGCACCGCCCGACGATCCGACGGGAAGCTCGATCCGCGGCACGGTCGCGACGCTCGACGGCGACGGCTGGCTCGCGCTCGGCCGGACCGGCATACCGACCGGTGTCGATCCGGCGCTCGAGATCACGCGCTTCGACGTCGACGCAAAGACGCTGGTGCTCGCGGGACGTCCGTTTGCGCGCACGCGAATCGACGCTGTTCGCAATGGTGCCCGCTGGCAGGTCGCGCTGCGTGGGTCCGATCTCGACGGCCAGGTGACCTGGCAGCCGGCGAGCGCGACCGAACCGCACGGACGCATGGTCGCGCGCCTTGCGCGCCTCGCGCTTCCGCGCGCGCCAACCGGTGACACGGAGCATGCGCAAGCCGCGGCCACCGTCGCCGAGCGCGCATCGTCGTGGCCCGCACTCGATCTCGAAGCGAAGGACTTCGTCTCGCACGGACACCCGCTGGGCTCGCTGGACCTCGTGGCGGAGCCCGACGAGAAGAACTGGAGCATTCGCAAGCTCGCCGTCGTCAACGAGCATGGGCGCATCGATGCACACGGATTGTGGCGCGCCGCGGCCGCCGATCCGACGACGACGCTCGATGGCGGGGTCGACGTCAAGGAGGCGGGCGAGTTCATGGCGCGCTTCGGGTGGCCGAACGTCATCAAGGGCACGCCGTCGAAGATCACCGGCACGATCACCTGGAAAGGCTCGCCGGCCGATTTCGACTATGCTTCGTTGTCGGGCGCCTTCGCGCTCGATGCGGGCGCGGGTCGGTTCACGAAGATCGAGCCCGGGGTCGGCAGGCTGCTCGGCGTGCTGTCGCTGCAGGCTCTGCCGCGGCGGATCGCGCTCGATTTTCGCGACGTGTTCAGCGCCGGCTTCGCGTTCGACAAGGCCAGCGGGAAAGTGACGATGCACGACGGGATCATGCACACCGACGATCTTCGGCTGACCGGTCCGTCGGCGGTCGTCGACATCGCCGGGGATGCCGACCTCGCTCGCGAGACGCAGAAGCTCAGGGTGAAGGTCGAGCCCGCGCTCGCAAGCGGAATTTCCGCGGGAGCGGCTGCGCTGTTTCTCGCCAATCCGCTGGTCGGAGCCGCCGTGGGCGCGGGCACGCTGCTCGCGCAGAAGCTCCTCAACAACCCGGTCGACCAGTTGTTCAGCTACGAATACCTGGTGAGCGGAAGCTGGGACGATCCGGTCGTCACGCGCGCCGGGTCGCGTGCCGCGGCGAAAGGCGAGGGAGCGACCCGATGAGTGGGCAGCATGCAGGCGCGAGCGCGAACGCGGCGATGCGCGTCGCTGCGATCCAGATGAGCTCGGGAGCCGATGTCGATGCGAATCTGCGCGCTGCCGATGCGCTCGTCGCCGAAGCGGCGGCAGCCGGCGCGACCCTTGCGGTGCTGCCGGAGAATTTCGCGTTGATGGGCGCTCACGCCCGCGACAAGCTCGCGGCGCAGGAGCGCGACGGCAGCGGGCCGCAGCAGGACTTCCTCGCGCAGGCGGCGCGCCGCCACCGCATGCATCTGATCGGCGGCAGCGTTCCGCTTTCATCGGAGACCCCCGATCGCGTCTGGCAGGCGCTTCTCGCCTACGGCCCCGATGGAAGCCGGACCGCGCGCTACGACAAGATCCACCTCTTCCGCTTCAGCGACGTCGGCGAGGAGTACGACGAGGCGCGAACCATCGTTCCGGGCGGCACTCCCGCATGCCTCGACGCACCCGCGGGTCGCGTCGGCCTGTCGATCTGCTACGACCTGCGCTTCCCCGAGCTCTATCGCAGCTTCGGGGACGTTGCGCTGATCGTCGTGCCTGCGGCGTTCACGTACCGCACCGGCGAGGCGCACTGGGAGACGCTGCTTCGCGCCCGCGCGATCGAGAACCAGTGCTTTGTCGTCGCGGCGGCGCAGACCGGAACGCATCCCGGCGGTCGCCGCACCTGGGGTCATTCGATGGTGATCGACCCGTGGGGAGTCGTCGTCGCGTCGCGCGCCGAGGGCGCTGGCGTGGTGATCGCCGACGTCGACCCCGGGCGCATCGCCGACGTGCGGCGGCGCCTGCCGGCGCTCGCGCATCGCAGCCGGTTCGGCTAGCTCCGTCAGGCCGGCGAGCGCAGCAGCACGATCACCGCGCCGCCGCCGCCCGCATGACGCGGTGCCTCGCAGTAGGCGAGAACCTCGTCCCATTGCGCGAGCCAGCGCCGAACCTTGCCCTTCAGCACCGGCTCGCGGTTGCGTGAGGAGAGGCCCTTGCCGTGAATGACGCGCACGCAGCGGATGCCGCGGCTGCGCGAAGCGAGGACGAAGTCCGACAGCGTGTCGTGCGCCTCGTCGACGGTGAGGCCGTGCAGGTCGAGCTCGTCCTGCACCGACCAGTGCCCGCGCCGCAACCGCGTGAGGACGTCGACGCCGAGGCCGGCACGCAGATGTGTCTGCGCCGCCTCGAGCTCCTGCCCGATGTCCCAGGTCGCAGGTGACGGGTCGGCGCCCCACTTGGAGAGGGCGAGTGCGTCGCGCTCGTCGGCGAGCCGCTGCCGCGCGATCGGCGCCGGCGCGCGCCGCGACCGGACGCGCTGCGCCCGGGCGGGGAGGGGAGTCACGTCGCCGAACGCGGCAGCGAGATCGATGTCGCCGCTCGCGGCAGGGCTGTCACCGCTCGCGGGAGCGCGACGGCCGGTCTTCCGATCGCCGTTGTGCCTGGCCATCGTTCGATCGCGATGGCGACCGCGTCACGCGATCGCGGTCTCCGGCGCGGCGATCACCGCAGGCTGCGACTCGAGCCAGGCCTCGGCATCGAGCGCGGCCATGCACCCGGTTCCGGCCGAAGTCACTGCCTGGCGGTAGACGTGGTCGGCGACGTCGCCGGCGGCGAACACGCCGGGGACGGTCGTCGCGGTGGCGTTGCCGTCGCTGCCGCCGCGGACGCGGATGTAGCCGCCGTTCATCTCGAGCTGGTTCTCGAACAGCGCCGTGTTCGGGGTATGTCCGATCGCGACGAAGAGCCCGTGCGTCGTGAGCGTACGCATCGCGCCGCTCTTCACGTCGGCGATGCGCACGCCGGTCACGCCCGATGCGTCTCCGAGCACTTCGTCGACGACGTGGTTCCACGCCACGTCGACGTTACCGCCGCGTGTCTTCGCGAGCAGGCGATCGACGAGGATCGCCTCGGCACGAAAGCGGTCGCGCCGATGGACGACGGTGACGCGCCTCGCGATGTTGGCGAGATAGAGCGCCTCCTCGACCGCCGTGTTGCCGCCGCCGACAACCACGACGTCGCGGTCCTTGTAGAAGAAGCCGTCGCAGGTCGCACAGGCCGAGACGCCTTTGCCCATGAACGCCTGCTCCGACGGCAGTCCGAGATAGCGCGCCGACGCGCCGGTCGCGATGATCAGCGCATCGCAGGTGTAGGCGCCGTTCTCGCCGCTGAGCGCGAACGGCCGCCGCGCGAGGTCGACGCGGGTGATTTGGTCGAACACGATGTCGGTGTCGAAGCGCGCGGCGTGCTTTCTGAAGCGCTCCATCAGGTCGGGCCCCATCACGCCGTCGGCGTCGGCAGGCCAGTTGTCGACCTCGGTCGTCGTCATCAGCTGGCCACCCTGCGCGAGCCCGGTGACCAGCATCGGGCGCAGATTCGCGCGCGCAGCGTATACTGCCGCCGTGTATCCGGCGGGCCCGGAACCGAGGATCAAGACGCGGGCGTATTTCGCGGGCATGGCATTTCCTTCGACCGAAAACGGGTCAGTTTAATCGAGATGGGGGCGCGGCTCCCCACCGCAAGCAACCGCCTCAGCGCGTCCTCGCGTGTTCGGGAGATCGCGATCCCGCTATAATGCACGCTCTGAGGTTCTAGCGGCAACTTCATGTTTTTCAAACGGAATGGAAACCGGCGGCGCCGTGGAAGCGAACCGCAGCCGGCGCTTCCTCCGCGCTTCGCCCGCCTCGTGCGCGAGTCATGGTGGCTGCTCGTCGTCGCGGGATTCGTCTACCTCGCGCTGATCCTCGCAACGTATACGCGCAGCGACCCCGGATGGTCGTACTCCGGCACCGGTGCGCCGCTCGGCAATCGCGGCGGCGTCGTCGGTGCGTGGCTCTCCGATCTGTTGCTATACCTCTTCGGCTGGTCGGCGTGGTGGTGCGTTGCCGGAGGCGTCGTACTCGTCGTCGCCGGTTATCGCAGGGTCGTGCACCCCGAGCATCGCGGCGAGCACCCGCTGGCGCTCGGCGCGATCGGCTTCGCGCTTGTTCTGCTGTCGAGCGCGGCGCTGGAGACGCTGGGGATGCTGCGGCTTCCATTCGAGCTCCCGCTCGCGCCCGGCGGTGCGCTAGGTGATCTCGTCGGCGGCACGCTCGCCCGCGCGACCGGCTTCAACGGTGCGGCGCTTCTGCTGCTGGTGCTGTTCGCGATCGGCACGTCGCTGCTCTTCGGGGTGTCGTGGCTGCGCGTGATGGAGGGCATCGGCGCCGCGCTCGAGCACGTGGTGCAGAGGCTGCGCCGCCGCCGCGAAGAGGCCGAGGACCGGCGCATCGGCGTCGAACGCGCCGCCCAGCGCGAGACGCTGGTCGAGCACCTGCGCGAGGAGACCGCGCAGCGCGAGCCGACCGTCGTCGTCGCGCCCGCTGCGAGTGCGCCGAAATCGGAGCGCGTGATCCGCGAGCGCCAACGCCCGCTGTTCACCGACATGCCGGACTCGCCGCTGCCGCCTCTCGCGCTGCTCGAGGACGCTCCGCCGGCCACCGAGGCGGTCGCCGCCGAGACGCTCGAGTTCACCTCGCGGCTGATCGAGCGCAAGCTCGCAGATTTCGGTGTCGCGGTGAAGGTCATCGCCGCCTATCCGGGACCGGTGATCACGCGCTTCGAGATCGAGCCCGCCGTCGGCGTCAAGGGCGTGCAGATCGTCAACCTGATGAAGGATCTTGCGCGCGCGCTCTCCGTGGTATCGATCCGCGTCGTCGAGACGATTCCAGGGAAGTCGTGCATGGCGCTCGAATTGCCCAATCCGCGCCGGCAGATCGTGCGGCTGGTCGAGATCCTCGCGACGACGACCTACAACGATGCTCCGGGCAGGCTCACGCTGGCGCTTGGCAAGGACATCGCCGGCAAGCCGGTGATTGCCGATCTCGCCCGCATGCCGCACCTTCTGGTGGCGGGCACGACCGGCTCGGGGAAGTCGGTCGCCGTCAACGCGATGATCCTGTCGCTCCTCTACAAGGCCGAGCCGCGCGAAGTGCGTCTCATCCTGATCGACCCGAAGATGCTCGAGCTGTCCGTCTACGACGGCATTCCGCACCTCCTCGCGCCGGTGGTGACCGACATGAAGCTCGCGCCCAACGCGCTCAACTGGTGCGTCGGTGAGATGGAGCGGCGCTACCGGCTGATGTCGCAGCTCGGTGTGCGCAACCTCGCCGGCTACAACCAGAAGGTGATCGACGCGCGCAAATCGGGCACGCCGCTCCTTCAACCCGGCACGCCGATGGGTGCTGCGGCCGAGCCGCTCGACGAGATGCCCCTCGTCGTCGTGGTCGTCGACGAGCTCGCCGACCTGATGATGGTGACCGGCAAGAAGATCGAGGAGCTGATCGCACGCATCGCGCAGAAGGCGCGCGCAGCAGGCATCCACCTGATCCTCGCCACGCAGCGGCCTTCGGTCGACGTCATCACCGGCCTCATCAAGGCCAACATTCCGTCGCGAATCGCATTCCAGGTCGCGAGCCGCGTCGATTCGCGGACGATTCTCGACCAGATGGGTGCCGAGACGCTGCTGGGACAGGGCGACATGCTCTACCTGCCTCCCGGCACCGGCTACCCGCTGCGCGTGCACGGTGCGTTCGTCTCTGACGCCGAGGTGCACCGCGTGGTCGAGCACCTGAAGTCGCAGGGCGCGCCGCAATACGTGGAAGGACTGCTCGAAGGCGGCACACCCGCCGACGGCGAGGGCGACGCGGGCAGCGGGGAGGTCGCCGATGCGGAATCCGATCCGATGTACGACCAGGCCGTCGCGGTCGTGCTGAAGACGCGGCGTCCATCGATCTCGCTCGTGCAGCGGCACCTGCGCATCGGCTACAACCGAGCGGCGCGCCTGATCGAGCAGATGGAGCGCGCCGGCATGGTGTCGCCGATGCAGTCGAACGGCAATCGCGAGGTGCTGGTTCCTGCGGTCAAGGGCGAAGCGTGAGCGCTGTTCGGCCGCGGCGCGGAGGCGGGCCGTGAGCATTGCGCGACAAGGTCTCCGCGTCGCGCTGCTGTTCGTGGCGTCGGTCGCAGTCACATCGATCGGGGGCGCGGCGGCCGCGCGCGCGTCGGGGCTCGATCAGCTGCATGCGTTTCTCGAGGGCACACACAGCGCGACCGCCACGTTCCGGCAGACGGTCACGCGTCGCGATAACCGCCCCGCGCAGACGTCGTCGGGCACGTTCGCCTTCGAGCGGCCGGGGCGCTTCCGTTGGGTCTACGAGAAGCCGTATGCGCAGGTGATCGTCGGCGACGGGCAGCGCGTCTGGGTCTACGACCAGGATCTCAATCAGGTGATGGTGCGCAATCTCGATGCCGCACTCGGCCAGACGCCCGCGGCGCTGCTTGCCGGGGACAACGCGCTCGAGAAGAACTTCACGCTCGTCGCGGCGGGCGACGCCAACGGTCTCGCGTGGGTCGATGCCGTGCCGAAGGCGCACGACTCGCAGTTCAAGAGCATCCGCATCGGGTTCGCTGACGATCTGCCGCAGCGAATGGAGCTCACCGATGCGTTCGGCCAGACGACGACGCTCGTCTTCGCCGACACGAAGCGCAACCCGTCGCTCGCTCCGGGGCTGTTCGTCTTCACTCCGCCGAAGGGCGCCGATGTCGTCGGCGAGTAGCGCGCCCGACCTGTTCGGGCCGCCTCCGGAAGCGCGACCCGCGGCGCCGACCTCCGCCGTCGCGGCAGCTGGCACTGCAGTGGGAGTTGGCGTCGCCGGTCCGCGCGTCCCGCTCGCCGAACGCCTGCGCCCGACGACAATCGACGACGTCGTCGGCCAGCGCCACCTGCTCGGCCCGGGGCGCCCGCTCGCGGTCGCCTGGGCCTCCGGCGCGCCGCACTCGATGATCCTGTGGGGCCCGCCGGGAAGCGGCAAGACGACACTCGCGCAATTGCTGGCGCGCCGCTTCAACGCCGAGTTCATCTCGATTTCCGCCGTGCTCTCGGGAGTGAAGGACATCCGGGACGCCGTGGCGCGTGCGGAAGCGGTGCGCGCCGAATCGGGACGCGCGACGATCCTGTTCGTCGACGAGGTCCATCGCTTCAACAAGGCGCAGCAGGACGCGTTCCTGCCGCACGTCGAGCGCGGACTCCTGACCTTCATCGGCGCCACGACCGAGAACCCGTCGTTCGAAGTGATCGGCGCGCTGCTCTCGCGTGCGACCGTCTACGTGCTCGAGCCGCTCTCGCCCGACGAGCTCGGGCAGGTCCTCGACCGCGCGCTCGCTAAGCTGCCCGACCCGCTCGCCCTCGACGGCGAGGCGCGCGACGCGATCGTCGGTTATGCCGACGGCGATGCGCGCCGCCTCGTCAATCTTGTCGAGCAGCTCGCAACCGCTGCACAGACCGCGAAGCGCAGCGCGATCGACGCTGCGTTCGTCGAGAGTGCGATCGCGCGCAGTCTGCGGCACTTCGACAAGGGCGGCGAGGCGTTCTACGACCAGATCTCGGCGTTGCACAAGGCAGTGCGCGGCTCCGATCCCGACGCGGCGCTGTACTGGATGTGCCGAATGCTCGATGGCGGCGCCGATCCGCGCTACGTCGGTCGGCGCATGGTTCGGATGGCGAGCGAGGACATCGGCCTCGCCGATCCGCGTGCGCTCGCGATGGCGCTCGACGCCGTTGCCGCGTGGGAGCGGCTCGGGTCGCCCGAAGGGGAGCTGGCACTCGCCGAGTGCGTGATCTATCTTGCCGCCGCGTCGAAGAGCAACGCCGTGTACACCGCATACGGCGCGGCGCGCCGGTTCATCGCGGGCGACGGCTCGCGCCCGGTTCCGCTGCGCCTGCGCAATGCACCGACGCGGCTGATGGGCGAGCTCGGCTACGGCAAGGGCTATCGCTACGCGCACGACGAGGACGACGCGCACGCGGCGGGCGAACGCTACTTCCCGGACGGAATGCCGGAGCAGCACTTCTACCAGCCGACCGGGCGCGGGCTCGAAGCGCGAATCCGCGACCGCCTCGACGAGCTTCGCGCGCGCAACGCGTCGGTGCGCGCTGCCGGCACCGCACCGGCAAGCGAGTCCGCGCGCGACGATCCGGATCCTCCGGCGTCGTAGCCTCGTCCGCCGACCGCCGTCTGCTAACATCGTCCGATGCTCGATGCCCAGCTATTGCGCCACGATCTGGCGCGCGTCGCCGCAGCGCTCGCGACGCGCGGCGTGACGCTCGACAGCGGCGAATTGGAATCGCTCGAGCGCGAGCGCAAGGCGGTCCAGACGCGGACGCAGGAGCTGCAGGCGACGCGCAATGCGCTCTCGAAGGCGATCGGCGCGGCACGCGGGAGCGGCGGCGATCCAGCCCCGCTGCTCGCACAGGCGGCCGAGCTCGGCGACGAGCAAAAGCGCCTCGAGCGCGAGCTCGACGCCGTGCAGGCGCGGCTGCGCGACTTCCTGCTCGAGCTTCCGAACCTGCCGCATCCGTCGACGCCGGTCGGGAGCTCGGCGGCCGACAACGTCGAGGTTCGGCGCGTGGGCACGCCGCGCACGTTCACGTTTCCCGTGCGCGACCATGTCGACCTCGGCGAAGGGCTCGGCATGCTCGATTTCGAGACCGCGGCGAAGCTCTCCGGCGCACGCTTCGCGTTCCTGTGCGGCGCGCTCGCGAGGCTGCATCGCGCGCTCGCGCAGTTCATGCTCGACACGCACGTCGGCGAGCACGGCTACATCGAGTGCTACACCCCTTACATCGTCGACGCCGCGGCGCTCGTCGGCACGACGCAGCTGCCGAAGTTCGAGGCGGATATGTTCGCGGTGATCCGCGGCGGCAGGTCAGCCGTCGACGCCGCCGGCGAGCGTCAGTATCTGATCTCGACGGCCGAGATCACGCTCACCAATTCGGTGCGCGAACGCATCCTCGCCGCCGATACGCTGCCGCTGAAGCTCACTGCGCATACGCCGTGCTTCCGCTCCGAAGCCGGGAGCTACGGCAAGGACACGCGCGGCATGATCCGCCAGCACCAGTTCGACAAGGTCGAGCTCGTGCAGGTGGTCCGGCCCGAAGACTCATACGCGGCGCTCGAGGAGCTCACCGGGCACGCCGAAGCGATCCTGAAGAAGCTCGAGCTTCCCTATCGCGTGATGGCGCTCTGCACCGGCGACATCGGCTTCGCGTCGGCGAAGACCTACGACCTCGAAGTGTGGCTGCCCGGCCAGAACGCATATCGCGAGATTTCGTCGTGCTCGAACTGCGAAGCGTTCCAGGCGCGCCGGATGCAGGCGCGCTTTCGCAACGCGCAAGGGAAGCCCGAGCTCGTGCACACGCTGAACGGCTCGGGTCTCGCCGTCGGGCGCACGCTCGTCGCGGTGATGGAAAACTACCAGCGCGAGGACGGCTCGATCGATATTCCCGCGGTGTTGCGCCGGTACGTCGGAGGACAGGCGACGATCGCGGCACCGCGCTGAGTCGACGCGGCGCGCCACGCCGTCCCTCAGCGCATGTTTCCGGTGTGCCCGAGCGAGTAGCGTCCGGGCTGCGGCCACACGCAGAGTCCATGGGGCTCGTGCCCGACGGGGATCTCCTGCATCGCCCCCGACGTCGTGTCGATCACGTAGACGACGTTGTCGAAGCGGCCCGACAACCAGAGCTCCTTCCCGTCGGCGCTGACATTGCCCATGTCCGGGCTGCCGCCGCCGGGAATCGGCCAGGTCTTTACCACCTTGCGCGTCGCGAAGTCGATCACCGATACGCTGCCCGGTCCGTGCGGCTTCCCGTGGATGTGGTTGGAGCCCCGATTCGCGACATAGAGAAAGCGCCCGTCGCGGCTCGGGTACAGGCCGTGGGTGCCGACGCCGGTCGGAATGAAGCCGATCTCGCGGAACGACGCGCCGTCGACGACGAACACACCGTCGGCGAGCATGTCGGCGACGTAGAAGACGCTGCCGTCGGGGCTGATGCGGATGTCCTGCGGCATGCCGCCACGCGAGAGCTTCAGATAGCCGATAACGGTGTGGGTCGTGAAATCGATCTTCGCGAGCTGGCCGTCGAACTCGCAGGTGAAGATCGCGTAGCGCCCGTCGATCGAGAAATCGGCATGGTTGATGCCCGAGCACCCCGGTACCGGGATCGACGACTGCAACGCCATCGTCTTCGGATCGCGCAGATCGAGTCGCTTCAGCGCTTCGGCGACCACGATCGCCGAGTGGCCGTCTGGCGTGAAATACATGTTGTACGGGTCGTCGACGGCGAGCGGCTTGCCGGGCTTGCCGGTGCGCGGATCGATCGGCGTGAGGCTTCCGTCGGTGCGGCCTTCCGCATTGTTCGCAACCCACAGCGTCGACAGATCCCACGACGGCACGACGTGCTGCGGATTGAGGCCGACGCGAAAGCGGCCGACGACCTTGCGCGTCGCCTGGTCGATCACGTAGACGTCGTCCGATTGCACGTTCGGCACATAGACGAGGTGCAGGGCGTCGCGTACGGCGGGACTCAAGCGGTTCGCGGCGGCCTCGCTGTAGAGGTTCGACGCGTCGATGACCGGAGGCATCCCGGCGATCGTCTCGACAGGCGTGGGTGCCGCAGCGCGAAGCGGTAGCGGGCACGCGACGAGCGCGACGAGGAGGGCGCCGGCGACGGTGGCCACGGAATGACGGATCACGGCAGAGTCCTCGGAAGGGTGCGGGAAGCGGTCGCCGCCGCAACCTGCGCCGTTCCGGGCGCGCGTCGCTGTCGAGCGAGGCGCCGATTGTACGTCAGCGCCGTGCGAGCTCGCGCCGGATGGCCGCGACCGATTTCCGGACGATGTCGTCGACGCCGACCGTGCCGAGCGCCGCGGTCGCGCGGCGCGGATCGCCGTAGACGCCGTGGCTGGCATCGAGATCCGACCCTTTCGCAAGGACGTCTTCGCGCACGAGCTTCGGGTCGACAGCGAGGGCGAGCGCAGTATCGGCGAGGCCGGCGTGGGTGCCGATCTCGCTCTGCGTGTAGCCGCGCGCGAGCAGCGCAGCCGGGAAATCGACCGCCGCGGCACGGTAGTAGGCGACGAGAGCGTAAGCGCGCGCCGGGCTCCGCTTCCACGTGCGATTGAAGCGCGCCGCCGCCGCGGCCTCGTTCTTCTGGTATCCGCCGTGATCGCCCAGAAACACGATGTCGCGAAAGCCGTGCTCGGCGAAGCTCTGCGCGGTGGCCGCCAGCGTTGCCTCGAACGCCGCCGGAGGAATGCTGATGGTGCCGGCAAAGCGCATGTGCTCGGTCGGCGGATCGATGCGCCCTTCGGGAACGTACGCGATCACCGGCGCGACCAGCGCGTTGCCCAGCTCGCGTGCGATGCGCCCGGCGAGGATGCGGGCGCGCACGTTGTGCTTGCCGAGCACCATGTGCGGGCCGTTCTCTTCGCTGCCGCCGATCGGGACGAGGACCGTCGTCGTCCCGGCAGCGACCGCGGCGGCGGCTTCGGTCGTCGTGAGATCGTCGAGATAGACGTCGCGCTGAGCTCGTGCCACGGCCGACGTCGCCAGCGCGGCGACGCCGGCGAGGAGCATTGCGGCGACGAGGCCGCGGATTGAACGGTTGCGCGAACGGCTGCGGGCGGTCATCCCGCGATGGTACGACGTCGCCTCGCGGGAGTCAGCGCAGGGCGAGCGATCTCAGCGCAGCGCGAGCAACGCCTGCAAGAGCGGCGGACGCTCGGGCTCGCTGCGCAGCAGGATCGCGTAGTAGCTGCGTATGCGACCGACAAACGCGACGGGCATGCCGCCGCGCGCATAGCCGTTGCGTGCGTTGAGGTAGTACCTCGGATCGGCGAGCAGCGGCAGCGTCTTGCGCACGTCGCTCCACAGATCGGGATCCAGCTTCATCCGCTGCGCGAGCACGCGCGCGTCCTCGAGGTGCCCCATGCCGATGTTGTAGGCGGCGAGCGCGAACCAGGTCCGATCGGGCTCGGTGATCCGTGCGGGCAGCCGGTGCTTCAGGTCGGCGAGATAGCGCGCCGCGGCGAGCGTCGCGTTGCGTGGATCGAGGCGATCGACGACGCCGAGACCTTTCGCAGTGTCGGCGGTGAGCTGCATCAGGCCGCGCACACCCGTCTCGCTGGTGGCGAGCGGATCCCACTGCGATTCCTGATAGGCGATCGCGGCAAGCAGGCGCCACTCGATGCCGCTTTGCGCCTGCGCCTCCTGGAACGTGCGCCGCCACCGGTCGAGCGAGCCGCGGATGCGCTCCTGGAACACGCCTGCATCGAGGCGTGCGAGGTCATCGGTCACGGCGCGGTAGCGCTCGACGATGCGCGCGAGGACGCCGTCGTTCTGCGCGCGCGCGAGGAACGCGTCGAGCGCGTCGCGCAGGGCGCGCTCGCCCGGCGCGGTGATCCACGCAAACTGCAGTTTCGGGCGAGTCGCGAAGGCCACGTCGAAATCGAGATGGACATTCTTCGCTGCCGCGGCGTCGGTCGCCGGAACCACCGCGTAGTCGATCTCGCCGTCCGACACGCGGCCGATCAGTGCATCGGACGACGCGAACTCGACCGGCTTCCAGAGGATCTGCGGATGCGCCTCGATGACGTCGTCGAGCGCGCTGCCGACGCCGGTGTGCGCCCGATACGCGACTGCGGCCCCGTCGAGCGACGCCCAGTCCTTCGGGCGATCGCGGTCGCTGTTGTAGACGACGACGAGGTCGGTGCCCTTGTAGCCCCGGGTCCACGCCGGCCCGTCTCCGCGGAGAAGTCCGCCGGCGCCGAGCTGGGCGTCACCCTTGGCCACGCCGGCCATCAGCGATCCGGCATCGTCGGCGAACGAGACCTTCAGGGCGAGCCCGCGCTCGGCGGCGAATCGGGCAAGGAGATCGTGGTCGATGCCGGCTGGGGTGCCGGTGGGGCCCTTGAACCAGGTGGTCGGGCCGGGAAGGACGATGACGCTGAGGCTCGGCTGATGCGGGGGCAGGGGCGGCGGTTCCTCGCAGGCCGAGAACGAGAGCGCACAGACGGCCGCGGCGAGCGTCACGCCCGACCGGACCCACACCCTGCCTCGGTTCGACTGTCGATCGCGCATGGCACTCCAACGCACCCCGTTGCCAGGGTCGTTCCCGAATGATCTGCGGCGATCTTGATGCCGCCGTGACTTGAGCGCAGCCTTGCCACGGGCTGCGCGAACACTCCGATTCAGTTCGCCGGCGCGCCCTCGCGCCATTTGTGCGACGCAGCATTATAACCGATCCCGGCGACGCCGTCATCCCAGGTCCGGCCCGACGCGTAACCGGGAGCGGGGCCGTCGGCATTCGCGGCTATAATCGGGTCCATCGCCCAAGGCGCCCGATCAACGGCGGGTCGCCCCGCATTGCACGGTCGTGAACCTGGTCAGGTCCGGAAGGAAGCAGCCACAGCGATTTAATGCAAGTGCCGGGGGAACGGCTCGCCACCCCTCACTGTCCGCCTGACCGGCCTGAAACTTCGCCGATGAGCTACCAGGTCCTCGCCCGCAAGTGGCGGCCGCGAAGCTTCGGCGAGCTGGTCGGCCAGGCGCACGTCGTAGCGGCGCTCACCAATGCGCTGGCACGGGGGCAGCTCCATCATGCGTGGCTGCTCACCGGGACGCGGGGGGTCGGCAAGACGACGCTGGCCCGCATCCTCGCCAAGAGCCTCAACTGCGAGACCGGGGTCACGGCGACGCCGTGCGGGATCTGCGGAGCCTGCACCGCGATCGACGCCGGGCGCTTCGTCGATCTTCTCGAGCTCGACGCGGCCTCCAACACCGGCGTCGACAACATGCGCGACATCCTCGACAGCGCGCGCTATGCGCCGACGGTCGGCCGCTACAAGGTCTATCTGATCGACGAAGTGCACATGCTGTCGAAGGGGGCCTTCAACTCGATGCTGAAGACGCTCGAGGAGCCCCCGGAGCACGTCAAGTTCGTCCTCGCCACGACCGACCCGCAGAAGATTCCGGTCACCGTGCTGTCGCGCTGCCTGCAGCTCAATTTGAAGCCGCTCCCGTCGGCGGCGATCGAGGCGCGTCTCGCGCACATCGCCGGCGCCGAATCGATCGCGCACGACGACGCTGCCCTCGCGCGCATCGCCCGGGCGGCGCAGGGGTCGCTGCGCGACGCGCTGTCGCTGCTCGACCAGGCGATCGCGCACGGTGGCGGCGAGGTGCGCGAAACCGACGTCCGCGCGATGCTCGGCGTCGTCGATCGCGATCACGTCTACCGGATCGTCGATGCGTTGCTCGCGCACGACGGCGGGGCGCTGCTCGCCGAGGCCGACGCGATCGCCGCCGCCGGCGGCGGCTGCGACTCCGCCCTCGACGAGCTCGCATCGTTCTATCACCGGCTCGCCGTCGCGCAGCTCGTCCCCGAGGCAGTCGACGACGACGAAGGACCTCGTCTTGCCGGGTACGCCGCGAAGCTCGCGCCCGAGGAGGTTCAGCTCGCGTATCAGATCTGCGTACAGGGGCGGGCCGACCTTCCGCTTGCGCCTGACGAGGCGACCGCGTTCTCGATGACGCTGCTGCGGCTGCTCGCGTTCGAGCCCGTGGTAGCGGTCGCGGACGACACGCCGATCGCCGCGGCACCGGCACTGCCGGCGACGGGTGGACGCGCGAACCGCGCGGCCGCGGCTTCCACGCCGATGCGTTCCGCTACGGAGCCGTCCGCGGCTTCGCCCACCGTCACGAACCCGGTGGGACCACCGTCGTCGGCGCCGGCGCCGCGTGAATTGCGCTCGCTTCCGGATGACCCGGCGCATTGGGCGACGTTCGTAGCGGGCCTCGGCCTCACCGGAATGGCGCGCCAGCTCGCGGCCCAGTCCGAGTTGAAATCGGTCCGCGGCAATGCGCTGACCCTCGCGGTGCCCGCAGGCCACCGGCACCTCGCCGACCGCGCCTATGCCGACAAGCTGAAGGTCGCGCTCGACGCGGCGACGGGCAGGAAATGGCTGCTCGCGTTCGAAATCGGCGAAGCCGGTCACGCGTCGCTGGCGGTACAGGAGCGGCGCAGGCGCGACGAAGCGCAGGCGGCGGGCGAGGCTGCGTTTCGCGGCGAGCCGTTCGTGCGCGACCTGCTGCAGCGCTTCGACGGCACGGTGCGCGTCGAAACGATCGAACACCGGTCCGCGGGGGGCTCGACGCCACCGGCGGCGACCCAACCGCGGGAGTCGTCATGATGAAGAACCAGCTTGCCGGGCTGATGAAGCAGGCCCAGCAGATGCAGGAAGGCATGCAGCGTGCGCAGGAAGAGCTCGCGCGCACCGAAGTCGAGGGGCAGTCGGGAGCGGGGCTCGTCAAGGTCGTAATGACCTGCCGTCACGACGTCAAGCGCGTCAGCATCGATCCGTCGTTGCTCGGCGACGACCGCGACATGCTCGAAGACCTCGTCGCCGCGGCGTTCAACGACGCCGTCAGGCGCGCGGAGAGCGTCACGCAGGAGAAGATGGGCGGGCTGACGGCAGGGCTCCCGATGCCTCCAGGACTCAAGCTGCCGTTCGGATGACCCGCGACGCGCTCACGCGCAGAGAACCCGCGGCGGAGCCGCTGTCGAGTCTCGACGAGCTCACCGAGGCGCTGCGCTGCCTTCCGGGAGTCGGCCCTCGCGCATCGCAGCGGATGGCCCTGCACCTGCTGCAGCACGACCGTGAGGGCGCAGGACGTCTCGCGCGCGCGCTCGAGGGAGCGGTGCGCGCCGTGCATCACTGCGAGCGCTGCAACACGTTCACCGAGGCGCCGCTGTGCCACCTCTGCCGGTCGCCGAAGCGCGACCCGGCGCTCCTCTGTGTCGTCGAGACGCCCGCCGACCTCCTCAGCATCGAGCAGACGCAGTCGTACTCGGGCCTCTATTTCGTCCTGCTCGGACGTCTGTCGCCGCTCGATGGCGTCGGACCGAAGGAGATCCGTCTCGAGCGGCTGCTCGCGCGTGCCACCGACGGCGTCGTTCGCGAGGTGATCCTCGCGACCAGCTTCACGCACGAAGGCGAGGCGACCGCGCATTACCTCGGCCAGCTTCTCGCCGCACGCGGCCTCGCCGTGACCCGCGTTGCGCGCGGCGTGCCGATCGGCAGCGAGCTCGAATACGTCGATGCAGGAACCCTTGCGCAGGCGCTGCGCGAGCGGCGTCCGCTCGATCGCTGACCTCCGCTCCTCGCTCCTCGCTCCTCTCTCCTCGATCCCCTTTCCTCGATCCTCGCTCCTCGCCCTTCGCGTTGCACGTTCTCCCCGCGGCGCGTAATCTGGACCGGACCCGCGCCCGATGCATACCGGGAGGACTGTCATGCTGTTAAGCGAAATCCTGCGGATCAAGGGCAACGCGCTGTTCACGACGCCACCCGGACGGCCGGTGCTGGAGGCGGTCGAGGCGATGGCCCAGAACGACATCGGCTCCCTCGTCGTAATGGATCACGGTCGGCTCGTCGGACTTCTTACGTTCGCCGAAGTGCTGCAAGCACTCGCGGAGCGCCAGGGCTCGCTCGGCGATCTCACCGTCGCCGAGATCTGCCAGCGCGATCCGCTCACCACCGTCCCGGGGCTCGACGTGATGGAGCTGCGCCGGATCATGCTCGAACGCCACGCGCGCTACGTGCCGGTGATGGACGGCAGCACGCTGCAGGGCGTGGTGTCGTTCCACGACGTGGCCAAGGCGGTCTACGAAGAGCAGATCTTCGAGAACCGCATGCTGAAGAGCTACATCGAGAGCTGATCGGTGCAGGCGCGCGCGCCGCGCGCCCGCCGTGCACTCGCGCCGGCGCGTCCCGCACGATCCGAAGCGAGCAGCAGGAACATCGCCGGGCGGCGATCGAAGCGCCGCGCGTCGGCGCGGCGCCACGACGCTGCATCGGCGCGCACGATCTCTTCGCCCGGCAGCGTGAGGTCAGCCGCGACGCAGACGATCGTCGCTGGCGCGAGCGCTTGCGCGAGCGCGCCGATCATCGCCGCATTCCGGTACGGGGTCTCGATGAAGACCTGCGTTTCGTGCCGCTTGCGCGACCTCGCTTCGAGCTCGCGCAGCGCGGCTGCGCGCGCCGAGGCCGAAACCGGCAGGTAGCCGTGAAAGGCGAAGCGCTGGCCGTCGAGCCCCGCAGCCATCAGCGCGAGCAGGATCGCCGACGGCCCGACCAATGGCACGACGCGCATCTTCGCAGCATGAGCCGCGGCGACGAGTGCGGCACCCGGGTCGGCGACGCCGGGGCATCCCGCGTCGGAGAGGAGCCCGATGGCGCGTCCGTGCCGGGCGGGGTCGAGTGCCGCGGTCAGCGCGGGCCCGTCGACGAGATCGGCGAGCGGTGTGATCGCGAGCTCGGCGATCGCGATGGGCATCCCGAGCGTCGCAAGGAACGCGCGCGCCGCCTTCGGCGTTTCCACCACCCAGTCGCGCAGGCCGCGCGCGACTTCGAGCGTGCGCCGCGGGAGCACGTCGTCGGGGGACACGGCGCCGAGGAGGTTCGGCACCACGTACAGCGTGCCGCGCCGCGCGTGGTCGGTCATCGCGCGCCGCGCCCTATCGGTCATCGCGCGTCGCGCGCCGGCGCTCCGAGGACGTCGACGCCTTCGTTACGCAGCATCGCTGCGACGCTGATCAGCGGCAGTCCGATGAGCGCGGTCGGATCGTCGCTCTCGATGCTGTCGAAGAGCGCGATTCCGAGCGACTCCGAGCGCACGGCTCCCGCGCAATCGTAGGGGTGCTCGCGCACGAGGTAGCTTTCGATCGTCGCGATGTCGAGGAGTCGGAAGCGGCTCGTCACGTCGACCTGACGCAACTGGCAGCGGTGGCTCGCGGCGTCGATCAGCGCGACCGCGGTGTGAAACACGATGCTGCGGCCCGAAAGCGCACTGAGCTGTGCTCGCGCCGCATC
Organism: Casimicrobiaceae bacterium; assembly: GCA_036393115.1. Classification (GTDB taxonomy): domain Bacteria; phylum Pseudomonadota; class Gammaproteobacteria; order Burkholderiales; family Casimicrobiaceae; genus VBCG01. Next base: position 5,088 of record DASVWR010000041.1, on the reverse strand, counting down.
GTGCGAACCAGGTTTGCTGACCGCGACACCATCGCAGTCGGCAACCTGGTCCGACCCGATCACGAGAGCGTCGGGATGCGCGACGGCCACCGCTCGCGCCTTGGCGATCGCGAGGCGGCGGGCGGTCGCGGCGGGGGCCTCGCCATCGAGCGGGGTCTCGTCGAGATCCGGCGCGATTACCGCGAAAGGCAGTCCGAGCCGTTCGAGCAGCGAGCGCCGATAGCGCGATCCCGACGCGAGGATCAACGGTCGCGAGCCGATCGTCATTGTTTTTTCAGGCATTTTTTGACAAGCAGCGACGGAGACCGTAACATTGAATGTTTATGGCCGCGCCTTTCGCCTTCGGGAAGCCCGCAAGCGCGCGCCGCGCCCGGCAATAGCGGTTTACCGCGATGCGCGTCGATGCATGGAAGCTCGCGCGCGAGCACGGCAGCATCGAGGGTAACATCGACGCCCATCGCCTTGCCCGGGTCGCCGACCTGCTGGCGCCGGGTCGTGCCGACATCGCGTGGCGCGTTTCGGGCGCCGCGGATGCCGAAGGGCGGGCCGCGCTCGACGTCGAGCTTGCCGGCGAGGTGACGCTCGCGTGTCAGCGCTGCCTCGGCAGGTTCGCGTGGCCGGTGCACCAGCGCGGGATGGTGCTGCTGGCCGCCTCGGAAGGCGAGCTGGAAGCGCTCGATGCGCGTAGCGAAGCGGAAGTGGTGCTGGTGGCCGCCCCCGTGGACCCGCTCGACCTGGTCGAGGACGAATTGATACTGGCGCTCCCGTTCGCGCCACGGCATCCGGCGGACACCTGCACGCCGCCCGCCGACCCGACGACGACACACAGGAGAACATGATGGCAGTCCAGCAGAACAAGAAATCACCGTCGAAGCGCGGCATGCACCGCGCGCACGACTTCCTGGCCAACGCGCCGCTCGCGGTCGAGCCGGTGAGCGGCGAAGTGCACCGGCGGCACCACATCAGCCCGAGCGGCTACTACCGCGGCAAGAAAGTCGTCCGGACCAAGGCCGACGAGTGATTCGGCGCCGCGGGCGGACCGTGGCTGCCGTTCGCGCTCGCTTCGATGGCGTTAACGGGCCCTGACCGACGAGCCCGATGTCCGTCACCATAGCCGTCGACGCGATGGGTGGCGATCACGGCCCATCGGTCACGGTACCCGCCTCGCTGCAGTTCGCGGCACGCCATCCGGACGTGCGCATCGTCCTCGTCGGCAGGCCGGAGGCGCTGGAAAGTGCGCTCGCAGCGGGGAAACCCGCGGCGCGCGAACGCGTCGTCGTGCACGCTGCGAGCGAGACCGTCGACATGGACGAGCCACCCGCCGAAGCACTGCGCAGGAAGAAGGATTAGTCGATGCGCGTCGCGATCGACCTCGTGAAATCCGGCGCGGCGGACGCCTGCGTATCGGCCGGGAACACCGGAGCGCTGATGGCCATCGCGCGCTTCGTGCTGAAGACGCTCCCCGGCATCGACCGACCGGCGATCGCCTCGCAGCTTCCGACGCAGCGAGGTGCGACGCTGGTGCTCGACCTCGGTGCCAACGTCAACTGCAGTTCGGAGCAGCTGGTGCAGTTCGCCGCGATGGGGAGCGCGCTCGCGTCGGCCGTCGACGGCATCGAGCGCCCGACGGTGGGGCTGCTCAACGTCGGTGAGGAGGACATCAAAGGCAACGACCTCGTTCGCGAAACCGGCGAGCGGCTGAAGGTGTCGGGCCTCAATTTCCACGGCAACGTCGAAGGCAGCGACATCTACAGGGGCACCACCGATGTGGTCGTCTGCGACGGTTTCGTCGGCAACGTCGCGCTGAAGACTTCCGAAGGGCTCGCGCAGATGCTCTACGATTTCCTGCGGGCCGAATTCACCCGCAATGCGCTGACGCGCGTCGCGGCATCGGTCGCCTGGCCGGTGCTGCGAGCGTTCAAGCGGCGGATCGATCCGCGCCGCTACAACGGCGCGACGCTGGTCGGATTGAAGGGCGTCGTCGTCAAGAGTCACGGTGGCGCCGACGCGCTCGCCTTCGTCAATGCGCTCGGACGCGCGTACGCGGAAGTCGCACACGGCGTGCTCGACCGCATTGCGCAGCGGATCGCGGCGATGCCGATCGGCGCTTCGGCATCCGGCGCGCCGCAGCCACCCATCCCCAACGCCCCGCCGGATGGCTCCGCAGCCCATGCGTAGCCGCATCGCCGCGACCGGTCGCTACCTGCCGCGGCAGGTGCTCACCAACGTCGAGCTTTCGGAGCGCGTCAATACCAGCGACGCGTGGATTCGCGAGCGCACCGGCATCGCCCAGCGCCACATCGCAGCACCGGGCGAGCAGACCTCCGACCTCGCGCTGGCGGCTGCGCGCGAAGCCCTCGCCGCCGCGTCGATGCAGGCGTCCGACGTCGATCTCGTCATCGTTGCGACGACGTCGCCCGACATGGTGTTTCCGTCGACGGCGTGCATCCTGCAGGACAAGCTCGGCGTCCACGGGGGACCCGCATTCGACGTGCAGGCCGTTTGCTCGGGATTCGTCTATGCGCTCGCGATCGCCGACCGTATGGTCGCCGACGGCATGGCGAGGAACGCGTTGGTGGTGGGTGCCGAAATCTACTCGCGCATCCTCGACTGGAGCGATCGCAGCACCTGCGTGCTGTTCGGCGACGGCGCGGGCGCCGTCGTGCTGGTGCCTTCGGCGACGCCCGGCATCGTCTCGTCGCACCTGCACGCCGATGGCCGCTATCGCAACATTCTCTGCGTGCCCGGACAGGTGCAGTCCGGTGCGGTGACCGGCACTCCGTTCGTGCAGATGGACGGCCCGGGAGTGTTCAAGTTCGCGGTGCGCGTGCTGGCCGAGGTCGCTCTCGAAGCGCTGTCGGCGAACGGTATGACCGCCGCCGCCGTCGACTGGCTGATCCCGCACCAGGCCAACGTGCGCATCATGGACGCGACCGCGCGCAAGCTCGGCATCCCGCCGGAGCGCGTCGTCTCGACCGTCGACCTGCATGCGAACACGTCGGCGGCGTCGATTCCGCTCGCGCTCGACGTCGCGGTGCGCGACGGGCGCATCGTCAGCGGCCAGCACGTGCTGCTGCTCGGCGTCGGCGGCGGCTTCACCTGGGGCTCGGTGCTGCTGCGCTGGTAGCGCGGCAGCATCATCGTTCACGGACCGCGGCGTCAACGTTCACTTCGAGGAGCGCGCGATGAGCTTCGCATTCGTCTTTCCCGGGCAGGGCTCGCAGCAGACCGGGATGATGTCGGACTATTCCGGCCATCCGGAGGTGCGCGCGACCTTTGCCGAAGCCTCCGACGTCCTCGGCGAAGACCTGTGGGCACTGGTCGAGAACGGCCCGGCCGACGCGCTCAGCCTGACGCGCAACACGCAGCCGGTGATGCTCGCTGCCGGTGTCGCCGTCTGGCGCGCGTGGCGCGCCGCAGGCGGCGGCGCGCCGGCGTTCGTAGCCGGGCACAGTCTCGGCGAATACACGGCACTCGTCGCCGCCGGTGCGCTCGCGTTTCGCGACGCATTGCCGCTCGTGCGCTTTCGCGCCGAAGCGATGCAGGAGGCGGTGCCCGCGGGAACCGGAGCGATGGCGGCGATCATGGGCGGAGACGCCGATGCGATCGCCGCGGCCTGCCGCGAAGCCGGGCAGGGCGAGGTGGTCGAGCCGGTCAACTTCAACGCACCGGGACAGATCGTCATCGCGGGGCACCGCAGTGCCGTCGAGCGTGCGATCGCCGCCGCCCGCGCGCATGGTGCGAGGCGCGGCGTCATGCTGCCGGTGTCGGCGCCGTTTCACAGCTCGCTCCTCGCACCTGCCGCGGCGCGCCTTGCCGAGCGTCTGCGCGACGTGCCGGTGACGGCGCCATCGATTCCCGTGTTGCACAACGTCGACGTCGCACAACATCGCGAACCCGCCGCGATTCGCGATGCGCTCGCCCGCCAGGCGGCGAGCCCGGTGCGCTGGACCGGGATCATCGCGGCGCTGGCGGCGAACGGCGTCGGCGCCATCGTCGAGTGCGGGCCGGGCAGGGTTCTCGCAGGCCTCACGCGCAAGATCGACGACCACCTCGCCGCCTATGCGCTCTCCGACGATGCGGCGATCGCCGAGGTGCGCGCCGCTCTCGGAGGCTGACGCCATGGACGAGATCCGGAAGGAGCTCGACGGTGAGGTCGCGCTCGTCACCGGTGCGACGCGCGGTATCGGCCGCGCGATCGCGCTCGAGCTGGGCCGCGCCGGCGCGCGCGTCGTCGGCACGGCGACGACCGACGACGGGGCCGCGCGCATCGGTGGCGCCCTGCGCGAAGCCGGCATCGACGGCGAGGGTCTGCGCCTCGACGTCACCGATGCCGCTGCCATCGACGCGGTCGTGCGCGACATCGACGCGCGCTACGGCGCGATCACCATTCTCGTCAACAACGCAGGGATCACGCGCGACGGTCTCCTGTTGCGGATGAAGGACGCCGACTGGGACGCGACGCTCGCGACCAACGTCACTGCGGCGTTCAGGCTGTCGCGTGCGGTGCTGCGCGGGATGCTGAGGCTTCGCCGCGGGCGCATCATCCAGATCGGCTCGGTCGTCGGCAGCGCTGGCAACGCGGGCCAGGCGAACTATGCGGCCTCGAAGGCCGCACTCGCCGGGTTCACGCGCTCGCTCGCGCTCGAAGCGGCGAGCCGCAACGTCACCGTGAACGTCGTCGCGCCGGGGCTGATCGATACCGACATGACGCGGGCGCTCGCGCAGGCGCAGCGCGACGCGATGCTCGAGCGCGTACCGCTCGCGCGGTTCGGGACGCCGGGGGACGTGGCGTACGCGGTGGCCTTCCTCGCGGGGCCGCGCGGTGCCTACATCACCGGTGCGACGCTGCACGTGAACGGCGGCATGCTGATGTGCTGAGCTTGCGGTAAAATCCGTCGGTTTGATTCCTTGACCCCTCGAAGGGGAGGAGATGCATGGAAAACATCGAACAGCGCGTCAAGAAGATCGTCGCCGAGCAGCTTGGCGTCAACGAGGCCGAAATCAAGAACGAATCGTCGTTCGTCGATGACCTCGGTGCCGATTCGCTCGACACGGTGGAGCTCGTGATGGCGCTCGAGGAGGAGT
>DASVWR010000040.1:0-13507 GCA_036393115.1 Casimicrobiaceae bacterium | reverse complement strand
CCGCCGCCGAGGGCCACTACACGCGGTGCGAGCGGCCGATCGACGCCTGCCGTGACGCCGATCTCGTCACCACCGACGTGTGGACCAGCATGGGATTCGAAGCCGAGAACGAGGCGCGCATGCGCGCGTTCGCGCCGTTCCAGGTCAACGCCGAGCTGATGCGCGCGGCGCATCCCGATGCGCTCTTCATGCACTGCCTTCCGGCGCATCGCGGCGAGGAGGTCACCGCCGACGTGATCGACGGCCCGCAGAGCGTCGTCTGGGACGAGGCGGAGAACCGCCTGCACGCGCAGAAGGCACTGCTCGAATTCCTCGTCTGCGGCCGCGTCAATCCTTAGGCTCGTCGAGCCTCGGAAGCGGCAGGTCTTCCCCGGCGCGCAGCAACCCGTTCGCCGCATACACGCCGAGCTTCGCGCGCGTGTCCTCGATGTCGAGATTGCGCATCGTGAGCTGGCCGATCCGATCCTGCGGCGAGAAGGCGGACTCGACCTTCTCCATCGACAGCCGCTCGGGGCGATAAGTGAGATTGGGGCTCGCCGTCGCGACGATCGAATAGTCGTTGCCTCGCCGCAGCTCGAGCGTCACCGCGCCGGTGATGGCACTCGCGATCCACCGCTGCGCCGTTTCGCGAAGCATCATCGCCTGTGGATCGAACCAGCGGCCCTGGTAGAGGAGCCGGCCGAGGCGGCGGCCGTTGTTGCGGTACTGCTCGATCGTGTCCTCGTTGTGGATGCCGGTGACGAGCCGCTCGTACGCGACGTGCAGGAGCGCCATCCCGGGCGCCTCGTAGATGCCGCGGCTCTTCGCTTCGATGATGCGGTTCTCGATCTGGTCGCTCATGCCGAGGCCGTGACGCCCGCCGATCGCGTTCGCCTCGATCATCAGGGCGACCGCATCGGCGTAGCGCTTGCCGTTGAGGGCCACCGGGCGCCCGGCATCGAACGCGATGACGACGCGCTCGGGCTCGATCGGGACATCGACGCGCCAGAACGCAACGCCCATGATCGGCTCGACGATGTCGATGCCCGTATCGAGGTATTCGAGGTCCTTCGCCTCGTGCGTCGCGCCGAGCAGGTTCGAATCGGTCGAGTACGCCTTCTCGGCGCTCGTCCGGTAGTCCAAACCCGACCGCTGCATGTACTCGGACATCTCGCGGCGTCCGCCGAGCTCGTCGATGAAGCGCTGGTCGAGCCACGGTTTGTAGACGCTGAGATTCGGGTTGGCGAGGAGGCCGTAGCGGTAGAAGCGCTCGATGTCGTTGCCCTTGTAGGTGCTGCCGTCGCCCCAGATGTGGACGTCGTCCTCGAGCATCGCGACGACGAGCATCGTCCCGGTCACGGCGCGGCCGAGTGGCGTCGTGTTGAAGTACGTCGCGCCGGCGGTCGACACGTGGAACGCGCCGGCCTGGAGCGCGGCGATGCCTTCGCCGACCAGCGCGGCACGGCAATCGACGAGGCGCGCGGCCTCCGCACCGTAGCGCAGCGCGCGCCGCGGGATGTCGTCGTAGTCGTGCTCGTCGGGCTGGCCGAGATGCGCGGTGTAGGCGTACGGGATCGCGCCGTTGGCGCGCATCCAGTGGAGCGCTGCACTGGTATCGAGACCGCCCGAGAACGCGATGCCGACCTTCCTGCCGGTCGGCAGACTCTGCAGAATGCGGGACATGAGGGCTTTCGAGCGGCGCTACGCCGGAAAGCCCCGCAGTTTAGCCCACGCTACGACCAGAGGAAATCGAGGTTCGCGTGATGGCCGGCCGTCACGTCGACGGACTGCGTCTTGACGTGACCTTCGTACTCGGCGCGAACCGTGTACTTGCCGTCCGGAACCTTCAGCAGCAGCATCGGGCCGCCGTCGTTGAGATCGATGACCGACTTGCCGCTGTGATCGGTGACGCGAAGCTTGACGCCGGCGACGAACTCGTTCTCGCCCTGGTTGTGCTTCGCGAACGTCATCGCGATCGGATACTGCGACTCCATGCCACGCATCGCGTCCGCTTCGAGCTTCCCGACGCCGCCGCTCACGTACGTCGCGTCGCCTTGCGTGACCGCCTCGGGTGCCGGAATCGCCTGCGCTACACCCGCCGCAGCAAGCGTCACCGCCGCGGCAGCCGCAGCCAACCACCGTCCATGAATTGCTCTGCCCATGTTGCCTCCGCCTGGTTGCCAAACACCGGATTTGACCGCATTCGATGGCGCGAAGATCCGTCGTGCCGGCTGCGGCAGGCCGGTGCCTGCGCTGCCCGGAGTGCGTGTCGGTGAGCGGCCTACAATAGGCGCCCGGTCCGCGCTTTCGCATCCCGCGAGGAGACTCCATGCCGTCGTTCGACATCGTGTCCGAAGTGAACCAGGTCGAAGTTCGCAACGCCGTCGACCAGACCAACAAGGAAGTCTCGACGCGCTTCGACTTCAAGGGTTCCGATTCCCGCGTCGAGATCGGGGACAAGACGCTGACGCTTTACGCCGACGACGAATTCAAGCTGAAGCAGGTCACCGACATCCTGACCGCAAAGCTCGCCAAGCGGCAGGTCGACGTTCGTTCGCTGAAGTACGCCGATGCCGAGAAGATCTCCGGCAACAAAGTGAAGCAGGCGGTGACCGTGCGGACCGGCGTCGAGCAGGAGCTCGCCAAGAAGATCGTGCGGATCCTCAAGGATGGCAAGCTCAAGGTTCAGGGGTCGATTCAGGGCGACGCAGTGCGCGTCTCCGGCGCGAAGAAGGACGAGCTGCAGGCGGCGATCGCGCTCGTGCGGAAGTCGGTCACCGACTTCCCGCTGCAGTACCAGAACTTTCGCGACTGAATCCGCTAGTCGAGGTCCGCGACGAGCGCGGCGCGCGTCGCCTCGGGCAGCGCGGGCACTTCGGCGCGGTATTGCGGGTGGTCGACGCCGAGGGCGAGGTCGCGCCCGGCCTTGAGCGCGGCGATCATCGCGCGATCGAGCTCGAAGCGCAGGAAGTGCACGGCGGCGGTCTTGTCCTCGTTCTCGCGCGGAAGGTCCTCGTCGGCGATCGCCTTCACTTGCGGCATGCCGTCGACGCGGAGCCAGACGCAGTCCTGGATTCCCTTGAGGCGCGCGAGCGCGGCGCGGCGCTCGGTTTCGTCCTCGTACTCGACCAGCATTGTCGCCTTCAGGTTGCTGCCGTCGGGCACCAGCGGGACGTAGGCGTCGAGCTCGTCCTGGATGCCGGCTTCGTCGAAGGTCTTCTCGATTCGCAGCATCTCCTGGATCTGGTAGCGGACCGTGAGCTCGTCCTCGAAGAGGAGCGTCACGTGCTCGCCGAGACGCACGTTGCGATGCTTCTTGTGCGCGAGCACGCGCGCCCGGAACGCTCCGCGCTCGCGCGCGTAGGCCTCGAGCGTCATCAGGCTTTCGCGCGTGATGCGCGGTGGTGCCGGCGACGAGGTCGGTGGCGCAGCCATCGCGCGCGTCAGTCGATGCCGAAGGCGATCCGCAGCAGCGTCAGCGGATGCGCGCGCCGCGGCTCGGGCGCGCCGGACTGGGTGATGCCCTGAGCGATCCTGCGCCCGGCGATCGGGCAATCGGAGCTCACGTACTCGGGCGAGCCGTCAGCCATCCGCGCGAACACCGGCTTGCCGATCCGCATCGAGTCGGCATAGAACTCGCGCTTCACGCCGTAGGTGCCGTCGTGTCCGGTGCAGCGCTCGACGGTGTTGACGGTCGTTCCGGGAATCCATTCGAGCACCTCGCGCGTCTTCTGACCGACGTTCTGCACCCGTGCGTGGCAGGGAATGTGATAGCTGACCCGCCCGAGCGGCTGCCGGAATTCCTTCGCGAGCAGGCCATCGCGCTCGCGCTGCACGAAATATTCGAAAGGATCGAACATCGCTGCCGCGACCTCCTTTACCTCGGGATCCCCGGCGAACAGCAGCGGCAATTCGCTCTTGAACATCAGCGTGCACGACGGCACCGGCGACACGATCGCCCAGTTTTCGCGCGCGAGAGGCAAGAGCAGCGGTATGTTGACGTCCTTCAGCTTCTCGACGCTTTCGAGATCGCCGAGCTCGAGCTTTGGCATGCCGCAGCACACCTCGCCCGTCACCAGCACATACGGCACACGGATGTGGTCGAGGAGCTTCAGGAGATCGTGCCCGATGCCCGGCTCGTTGTAGTTGACGTAGCAGGTCGAGAACACGGCAACCTTGCCCGGCGTGCGCTCGCCGTCCTTCACCGGCCACGCGAGTGACGGAGCGGCGTGCGCAAGGAACGGCTGTGCTGCGTACTCGGGAAGCCAGGCGTCGGCCGCGACGCCCAGCGTGCGCTCCATCACCTTGCGCATCGGCGATGACCGGTTGCCGACGTTGACGGCTTTGACGACCACCGGGATCGTCGCGAGCCTGCCGACCGCGTCGGTCGACGTCAGCATGCGATCGCGCCAGCGCACCTCGCCGCGACGGAACTTCTGTGCCTTGGCGCGCAGCATCAGGTGCGGGAAATCCACGTTCCACGGATGCGGCGGGACGTAGGGACACTTCGTCATGTAGCAAAGGTCGCACAGATAGCACTGCTCGACGACCTTCGGATAGTCCGCCTTCGCGACCCCGTCGACCTCCATCGTGCTGCTGTTGTCGACGAGGTCGAACAGCGTCGGGAACGCGCTGCACAGCGACACGCAGCGCCGGCAACCATGACAGATGTCGAAGATGCGCTCCTGCTCCTTCAGGAGCGCAGCCTCGTCGCTGAACTCGGCGCTGCGCCAATCGAGCGCATGCCGCGTCGGTGCCTGCAGATTGCCTTCGCGAATCGTCATCGCCGACGCACGGTTCCCGTCAGTCGGCGAGCACGTCGAGCGCCTTCTGGAAGCGATTGGCGTGCGAGCGCTCGGCCTTCGCGAGGGTCTCGAACCAGTCGGCGATTTCCTCGAAGCCTTCGCCGCGCGCGGCCTTGGCCATCCCCGGGTACATGTCGGTGTACTCGTGCGTCTCGCCGGCCACCGCGGACTTCAGATTGTCGCGCGACGAGCCGATCGGCAGGTCGGTCACCGGATCACCGACGGCAGCGAGGTAGTCGAGATGCCCGTGCGCGTGCCCGGTCTCGCCTTCGGCCGTCGAGCGGAACAGCGCCGACACGTCGTTCTGGCCTTCGACGTCGGCCTTGTTCGCGAAGTAGAGGTAGCGGCGGTTCGCCTGCGATTCGCCGGCGAATGCGGCCTTGAGATTGTCGTGCGTCTTCGTACCCTTCAGTGGCTTCATGTGCGAACTCCTTGACGATGTGGCCGTTGCTGCCGCCCGGTGCGGGCGAGCGGTCGAATGCCGCGGCGAGTCGCGGAACTGCGATCCGCCACGGACCGTGCTGCGATTCTCCGTCGGCCGATGCGATATGTCCAATTGACTGTCGCAATGCGGACGATAAAGCCTCGTTATCAGTCGATCAGGTCGTATGCAGGCAGCGTGAGGAATTCCACGAAGCGATCGCTGTCGACGAGGTCGGCGAAGATCCTTGCCGCCTCTTCGTAGCGTCCCGCCGCATAGTCGGTGCCGAGGAGCTCGCGGATCTTCGTCATCTCCTGCGGAAGAAGCTCGGCGACGAGCTCCTTCGTCACCTTGCGGCCGTCGTCGAGCTTTCCCTTCGGCGAGCGGATCCATTGCCAGACCTGCGAGCGCGAGATCTCGGCCGTCGCCGCATCCTCCATCAGATTGAAGATCGGCACCGCGCCCTGGCCCGCGAGCCACGCGCCGACGTACTGGATCGCCACGCTGATGTTGAGCCGCAGCCCCTGCTCGGTGATCGGCTGCTCGGGCTCGAAGCGCACGAGGTCGGCCGCGCTCACGTGCACGTCGTCGCGGCGCTTGGTCGCGATCTGGTTTGGTGCCGGCATCAGCCGGTCGAACGCCTGCTGCGCGACGATCACCAGCGCCGGATGTGCGACCCAAGTGCCGTCGTGGCCGTAGGTCGCCTCGCGCTCCTTGTCGGCCTTCACCTTGGCGAACGCGTCGGCATTCGCTGCCTCGTCGTTCTTCACCGGAATCTGCGCCGCCATGCCGCCCATCGCGTGGGCGTTCCTGCGGTGGCAGGTCTTGATCAGGAGCTCCGCGTAGCTCTTCATGAAGTGGGTGGTCATCGTCACCCGCGCGCGGTCGGCGAGGCAGAAGTCGCGGTTGCTGCGGAACTTCTTGATGCAGCTGAAGATGTAGTCCCAGCGCCCGGCGTTGAGCCCGGCCGAATGGTGGCGCAGCTCGTGCAGGATCTCGTCCATCTCGAATGCCGCGACGATGGTCTCGATCAGCACGGTCGCCTTGATGGTCCCGCGGGAAATGCCCAGATCGTCCTGCGCCATCACGAAGATGTCGTTCCACAGCCGCGCCTCGAGATGGCTTTCGAGCTTCGGCAGGTAGAAGTACGGCCCGCTGCCACGCGCGATCAGCTCCTTCGCGTTGTGGAAGAAGTAGAGTGCGAAATCGAAGATGCCACCCGACATCGGATGGCCGTCGACGATGACGTGCTTCTCGGGCAGGTGCCAGCCGCGCGGCCGCACGAAGAGCGTCGCGACGTTCTCCTTCAGGCGATAGGCCTTGCCCTCGGGCGACACGTAATCGATCCGGCGACGGATCGCATCCCTGAGATTGAGGTGCCCCTGGATGTTGTTCTCCCAGCGCGGAGTGTTCGCGTCCTCGAAATCGGCCATGAACACCTTCGCGCCCGAATTGAGCGCGTTGATGATCATCTTGCGATCGACCGGCCCGGTGATCTCGACCCGCCGATCCTGGATGTCCTGCGGAACCGGATCGCAGGTCCAGTCGCCATCGCGCACGTCGCGCGTATGCTCGAGAAACTGCGGCAGCTCCCCGGCGTCAAAGCGCGCCTGGCGCGCATCGCGCGTGGCGAGGAGCTCGCTGCGCCGCCCGCCGAACGCGCGCTGCAGGCGCGCTGCGAACGAAACCGCCTCGGGGGTCAGAATTTCGGCAAAAGGCGCGGTGATCGGGCCGATGATTTCGATGCCTGGCGCGTAGCGGGGTGCACTCATGAGTTCCTTGCTGGCGGATAAGCGACACACCGCCGCCGCGGGGAATCCGGAGCCGGGTCTGCGCGGGTGTGCAGCGCACAATTTTACCGCAATGGTTCCGTCACGTCGGGCGAGGCGCCTGCGTGCGCTTACCTCTCGCGACGCTCCACGGTGACCCGGTTGGCGCGGGTCGGGCGCCTGCGCCTACTTGTCGTGCGCCATGCACGGCATGGACTCGGTCGGTGGGGGCGAGTTTCTGCGGAGCGCGGCGAGCGGAAAGCGGGCGAAGAGCCCAGTCCGCACCAACCGAGTCCCCGTCGAGCACCGCGACAGCGCTGGATCGCCCAACGCTGCGAGGCGTAGGCCCACGTTCCGAGCCGCCGCTGCCATGTGCGCCGCGCACGGCGGCGAAGCGTCGCGCCGACGGGCAGCGGGGTGCCCGCAGGCCCGTGGGAGTGCCTGCCGTTACGGGTGGCGCGGGGCGCCCGGCAGATCGCGGGTCAGCCGGCGGCGCACACCTGGCGTGCCGCACCGGGACCCGTAGGCAGGCCTTCACGGACTCCGGGCCCTGCGGGCAACCCGCTACCCCTCGGCGCGGCGCGCTGGCGCTGCGCTTCGCTTCTATGCGCGTGCGGTCAGGCCGCTGCCTCCCTGCGCGCGACCGGCGCGGCCACGACGAGCGCGCCCTGCGCGTGCCCGCGGTTCACCGCCGAGACCACCGCCCTCAGCGTGGCGGTGACGATGTTCGGGTCGATGCCGACGCCATAGACGCTGCGCTCGCCGATGCGAAGCTGCACGTACGACACCGCAGTCGCGTCTTCGCCGCTGCCGGTGGCGTGCTCATGGTAGGCGAGCACGTGCACGTCGATGCCGAGTCCGCTGCGCAGTGCGTGCACGAATGCATCGACGGGACCGTTGCCGTGGCCGCTGATGCGCAGTTCGGTGCCGCCGACCTCGAGGCGCGCAGTCATCTGCTCCGTTGCCGCCTGCGCTCCGGCGCGCGAAACCGGGTGCCCGGCGCGGTGATCGACGTAGGCCAGCGGCGACGCAGGCGCGACGTATTCGCGCATGAACGCTGCGTGAAGGTCGGCCGGCGTCTGCTCCTTGCCGGTCGCGTCCGTGATCGACTGGACGACCTGGCTGAACTCGATCTGCAAGAGCCTCGGCAGCGCGAGTCCGTAGTCGCGCTCGAGCAGATACGCGATGCCGCCCTTGCCCGATTGGCTGTTGACGCGGATCACCGCCTCGTAGGTCCGGCCGACGTCGGCGGGATCGATAGGCAGGTACGGCACGTCCCAGACCGCGGGGCCGGCTTCGAGCAGGCGCGCACGCTCGGCGAGCCCCTTCTTGATCGCATCCTGATGCGACCCCGAGAACGCCGTGAAGACGAGCTCGCCGCCATACGGATGACGCGGGTGGATGGGAAGCTGGTCGCAATGCTCGACGGTTCGGATGACCTCGTTGATGTCCGAGAAATCGATGCGCGGATCGACACCCTGCGTGAACAGATTGAGCCCGAGCGTCACCAGGCACACGTTGCCGGTTCGCTCGCCATTGCCGAAGAGGCAACCTTCGACTCGCTCGGCGCCCGCCATGACGGCAAGCTCGGCGGCAGCCACCGCGCAGCCGCGGTCGTTGTGCGGATGGATCGACAGTACGATCGAGTCGCGATACGCGAGGTGCCGGCTCATCCACTCGATCTGGTCGGCATACACATTCGGCGTCGCCATCTCGACGGTGGATGGGAGATTGATGATCACTTTGCGCGTCGGCGTCGGATGCCAGACGTCGTCGACGGCATCGCAGATCTCCACGGCGAAATCGAGCTCCGTGCCGGTGAAGCTCTCCGGTGAATACTGGAACGTCCACGCGGTTTCGGGATATCGCGCCGCGCACTCGGCAATGAGCTTCGCGCCGTCGACCGCGATCGCGACGATGCCGGGACGATCGAGGTTGAACACGACGCGGCGCTGCGTCGTCGACGTCGAGTTGTAGAGGTGCATGATCGCCCGCTTCGCGCCCTTCAGCGCCTCGAACGAGCGCCGGATCAGCCGCTCGCGGGATTGCGTCAGCACCTGCACGGTAACGTCGTCGGGGATCCGCTCCTCGTCGATCAGCTTGCGGATGAAGTCGTAATCGGTCTGCGAAGCTGCCGGGAAGCCGACTTCGATTTCCTTGTAGCCCATCTTCACCAGGAGGTCGAACATGCGGAGCTTGCGCTCCGAATCCATCGGCTCGATCAGGGCCTGGTTGCCGTCACGCAGATCCACGCTGCACCAGGTCGGCGCGCGCGTGATCGCGCGTGATGGCCAGGTGCGATCGGCAAGGTCGATCGGCGGGAACGGGCGGTACTTCTGCGATGGCTGCGAGTACATGACGGATCCTGTCGGTGAGGAAACGGACTCGACCGCCCGGTCCTGGGCGGTGCGCGGTGCTGCTCGAAGCGAGGGGTGTGGGATTTATCTGCGCGCTGGGCGCAGCAGGAGCAGCAGGCCGGCAGGCAAGAGGCCGGACGCAAGGGTCCGGATGCCGGGGGTCGACGAGAGGACGACGCTGCTCATGACCGATGGAGCCTAGCGGAAAGCGCCGCGCCGCGCAAGCGCCTCCATGAGAAGCCGCCGCAAGGCGTCTCGCGCGCCGCTCAGGAGCGTCCCGAGGCCCGCAGGCGCCGGCCCCGCCACCAGCGCCACCCGGACACCACGTAGCCCGACACCGCGTAGGCGACAAAGCCCACGAACAGCACGAGCGGCGGCTGCCAGACGAGGAGCGCGATCAGCAGCACGATCGCGAGGAGCGCCATGAACGGCACGCTCTTCTTGAGATTGATCGACTTGAAGCTGTAGTAGCGCAGATTGCTCACCATCGTGAGCCCGGCGAAGAGCGTCACCACGCACGCGATCCAGCGCAGCGCATCGGGGTCGACGCCGAGGTCGTCGACGACCCAGACGAGGCCGGCGACGAGCGCCGCGGCCGACGGGCTCGGCAGCCCCTGGAACCAGCGCTTGTCGGCGACCTCGAGCAGCGTGTTGAATCGCGCGAGGCGCAGCGCCGCCCCGGCGACGTAGACGAACGCCGCCACCCAGCCGAGCTTGCCGAGGTCGCGCAGCACCCATTCGTACATGACGAGGGCCGGCGCAGCGCCGAAGCTCACCATGTCGGCGAGGCTGTCGAACTCGGCGCCGAAGGCGCTCTGCGTGCGCGTGAGCCGCGCAACGCGTCCGTCCAGTCCGTCGAGCACCATCGCGACGAAGATCGCGACGGCGGCGTGATCGAAGTTCACGTTCATCGCCTGCACGATCGCGTAGAAGCCCGCGAACAGCGCGGCCGCGGTGAACAGGTTCGGCAGCAGGAAGATGCCGCGTCGACGGACTCGGTTCTTCAGCCGCACCCGTTCATGCCGGTAGTCGTCGTGGATGGTCGCCATCTCCGATGACGGACCCGGCGTCAGCGAACGAGGTTCGCGACGATGGTCTCGGTTGCGTAGACCTTGTCACCGACGCGCGCCCGCGGGATCGATGAAGCCGGCAGATAGAGGTCGACGCGCGAGCCGAAGCGGATGAAGCCGTAACGCTGCCCGCGTGCGAGCCGGTCGCCCGGCTTCACGTAGCAGAGGATCCTCCGCGCGACGAGCCCGGCGATCTGCACGCACGTGATCTCGGCGCCGGAAGGGGTCACGAGCGCCAGCGCATTGCGCTCGTTTTCGAGCGAAGCCTTGTCGAGCGCGGCATTGACGAAGCTGCCGCGGTGATACCAGGCGTTGCGCACCTCGCCGTCGACGGGGCTGCGGTTCGAATGCACGTTGAAGACGTTCATGAACACGCTGATCCTGAGCGCATCTCGGTCCAGGAACGGATCGCGCGCCGGCCCGACGCTGACGATGCGCCCGTCCGCCGGGGCGAGCACCGCGTCGGCCTCGCTCGGCACCTGCCGCGGCGGATCGCGGAAGAACTGCAGCACGAATACGAAGGCGATCCACGCGAGCACGGCGAGCACCCACCAGCCGGCTAGCGAGAGCACGATGGCGACGACGAGGACGATGCCGAGATACGGCCATCCTTCGCGCGCGATCAACGGATGCGGATAGGAAGTCAACGTGACATCGCCCCGGCGGGCGATCACTTCGACGAGGTCGCGGCGTCGATGCGCTTTTCCTCGTCTGCCGCGTCCTTGCGGACCTGATCCTGCAGCGCCCGCGCGCGCTCGAGTGCGTTCTTCGGAGTAATGTTCGCTGCCGATTCGACATCGGGTGCGCCGGGAACCATGACGTGGCGCGCCGTCGCCGTGGAATTCCCCGCGAGGCCGTATTCCTTCAGGATCGTCCGCGCGAGCAGCGCGACGATCACGAGCGCCAGCACCAGTCCGATCAACCCTAGCCAGCCGCGCTGGTGCATCGCCGTGACCACCGATCGTCCCCGCCGCTTATGACCGGCGGCTAGTATACCGTCGCCGGTCGGCGCATCAGTTGCGCGTCTGGTCGACGAGGCGATTGCGGCCGATCCACGGCATCATCGAGCGCAGCTTCTCGCCGACCTGCTCGATCGAATGCTCGGCAGTGAGCCGCCGGCGCGATTTCAGCGTGGGTGCCCCTGCGCGGTTCTCGAGGATGAAATCCTTCGCGTACTCTCCCGTCTGGATGCGCGTCAGCGCCTCGCGCATCGCGCGCCGCGTGTCGTCGGTGACGATCTTCGGGCCGGTGACGTATTCGCCATACTCGGCGTTGTTCGAGATCGAGTAGTTCATGTTCGCGATGCCGCCCTCGTAGATCAGGTCGACGATCAGCTTCACTTCGTGCAGGCACTCGAAGTACGCCATCTCCGGCGCATACCCGGCGGCAACCAGCGTCTCGTAACCCGCCTTGATGAGCTCGACCAGCCCGCCGCACAGGACGGTCTGCTCGCCGAAGAGGTCGGTCTCGGTCTCCTCGCGGAAATTGGTCTCGATCACTCCCGCGCGCGCGCCGCCGATCGCCGCGGCGTACGAGAGCGCGAGATCGCGCGCCTTGCCCGAGACGTCGCGATGCACGGCAATGAGCATCGGCACACCGCCGCCCGCGACGTAGGTCGAGCGCACGGTATGGCCGGGAGCCTTCGGCGCCACCATGATCACGTCGAGATCGGCGCGCGGCACGACCTGCCCGTAGTGGATGTTGAAACCGTGGGCGAAGGCGAGTGCCGCGCCCTTGCGGATGGTCGGCTCGACTTCCGCAGCGTACACGGCGGCGATCCCTTCGTCGGGCATCAGCATCATCACGACGTCGGCGCCCTTGACGGCGTCGCTGACCTCCGCGACCCGGAGCCCCGCCTTCTTCGCCTTGTCCCACGATGCGCCGCCCTTGCGCAGGCCGACCGTCACCTTGACTCCCGAATCGGCGAGGTTCTGTGCATGCGCATGGCCCTGCGACCCGTAGCCGACGATCGTGACCTTGCGCCCTTTGATCAGCGACAGGTCGGTGTCTTTTTCGTAGTAGACCTTCATGGTTCTTCCTTTTCCTCGCCCCTAGACTCTCAATATCCTCTCGCCCCGCCCGATCCCCGACGCCCCGGTGCGCACCGTCTCGAGGATCACGCCGGGCTCGATTGCCTGCAGGAACGCATCGAGCTTGGAGCCGGTGCCGGTCAACTCGATCGTGTAGCTCTTGTCGGTGACGTCGAGGATGCGGCCGCGGAAGATGTCGGCGAGGCGTTTCATCTCGTCGCGATCCTTCCCGGCTGCGCGCACCTTGACGAGCATCAGCTCGCGCTCGATGTGGTTGCCGTCGGTCAGGTCGACCACCTTGACGACCTCGACCAGCTTGTTCAGTTGCTTGGTGATCTGCTCGATCACGTCGTCCGAGCCGCTGGTGACGATCGTCATCCGCGACATCGTCGGATCCTCGGTCGGCGCCACGGTCAGCGACTCGATGTTGTAGCCGCGCGCCGAAAACAGCCCCGAGATGCGCGACAGCGCACCGGCTTCGTTCTCGACGAGAATCGAAAGGATGTGTCTCATCGCAGCCTGTTCCGCAGCCAGGTCATAGCTCTTCGGCGAGGATCATTTCGGTGAGCCCCTTGCCCCCGGGGACCATCGGAAACACGTTCTCGGTCTGATCGGTGACGAAGTCGAGGAACACGAGGCGCTCCTTCTGCGCGAAGGCTTCGCGCAACGCGCCGTCGACGTCACCCGGGCGCTCGACCTGGAGACCGACGTGGCCGTAGGCTTCGGCGAGCCTCACGAAATCGGGCAGCGCATCCATGTACGACTCGGCGTAGCGGTTGCCGTAGAAGAATTCCTGCCACTGCCGCACCATACCCATGTAGCGGTTGTTGAGGTTCACGACCTTGACCGGCAGGTGATACTGCTTGCAGGTGGAGAGCTCCTGGATGCACATCTGGATCGACGCCTCGCCGGTCACGCAGGCGACCGTCGCCCCGGGATTGGCGAGCTGCACGCCCATCGCTGCGGGGAGACCGAAGCCCATCGTGCCGAGCCCGCCCGAGTTGATCCAGCGCCGGGGTTTGTCGAACTTGTAGTACTGGGCGACCCACATCTGGTGCTGGCCCACGTCGGAGGTC
>DASVWR010000039.1:0-3213 GCA_036393115.1 Casimicrobiaceae bacterium | reverse complement strand
GCGAGGCCGAGCAGCGTGACGAGCCCGATCTGGAAGTAGACGTCGTTGGTGAGCCCGCGGATCCAGATCGCCGCCAGTGCGCCGAAGGTGCCGAACGGCAGCGCGAGGAGCACCGACAGCGGCAGCGACAGCCGCTCGTACTGCGCGGCGAGGATGAGAAACACCATGATCACCGCGAGGCCGAGCGCGAAGGTCGCCGCACCCGACGACTTCTTCTCCTGGTACGACGTGCCTCCCCAGTCGTAGCTGAAGTCGGAGGGCAGCACCTCGCCGGCGATCTTCTCGACCTCGGCGATCGCCTGTCCCGAGCTGTAGCCGGGCGCTGCCTGACCGATGACTTTCACCGCCGGCAGGTTGTTGAAGCGGTCGAGCGCGTCGGGCCCCGACGAGTAATGCACGCTCGCGACCGACGACAGCGGCACCATGTCGCCCTTCGCGCTGCGCACGTAGATCGCCTCGATGTCGGCGGGTCGGTTGCGGAACGCGGGCTCGGCCGACATCAGCACCTGCCAGGCGCGCCCGTACAGGTTGAAGTCGTTGACGTAGTAGCTGCCGAGCGTCGCCGAGAGTGCGTTGAACACGTCGGAAACCGGGATGCCGAGCGTCTTCGCCTTCTCGCGGTCGACGTCGACGCGAAGCTGCGGCACGGTTGCACGCCACAGCGTCTGCGCGCCACCGAGGACCGGATCGCGGTTGGCGCGCGCGAGGAACGCCTGCGTCACCTCGGACAGGCGCTGCGAGCCACCGCTGCCGCGGTTCTGGATGTAGAACTCGAATCCTCCGGCGGTACCGAGGCCGAAGATCGGCGGCGGCGTGAACGCGAGCACCAGCGCCTCCTTGATGCCCATCGTCTTGCCGAACAGCTCGCCGACGAGTTGCGCCGACGAGACCTTGCGCTGTTCCCAGGGCTTCTGCGTGACGAACAGCGTGGCGGCGTTGTTGCGGAAGCCGCCGCCGATGAAGTCGAAGCCGGTGAATGCGACGACGTCCTCGTTGTTCGGGTTCGATTGGATCGCCTTCGTCACCTGGTCGACCACCTTGTCGGTGCGCTCGAGCGTCGCGCCGTCGGGCAGGATCACCGCGCTGATGTAGAAGCCCTGATCCTCGTCGGGAACGAGGCTTCCGGGAATGTGGTCCCAGAGCCCGATTGTCAGTGCGACCATGCCGGCGAACAGCAGCACGCCGATCGCGCCCCGCCGCAGCATCCATACGACGCCGTCGTTGTAGCGCACGGTGACGCGCGCGAACCAGCGGTTGAACGCCGCGAAGGCGCGATTGGGCGGCTCGTGGGGCTTCAGGATCAGCGCGCACAGCGCGGGCGACAGCGTCAGCGCGACGAGCCCCGAGATCACCACCGAGATCGCGATGGTGACCGCGAACTGGCGGTAGAGCTCGCCGGCGAGCCCACCGAGGAACGCGATCGGCACGAACACCGCGGTCAGCGTCAGCACGATCGCGATGATCGGCCCGGTCACCTCGCGCATCGCGCGGATCGCGGCGTCGCGTGCGGGAAGCAGGTCCTCGCGCATGTGCCGCTCGACGTTCTCGAGCACGACGATCGCGTCGTCGACGACGATCCCGATCGACAGCACCATCGCGAACAGCGTCAGCGTGTTGATCGAGTAGCCGAGCGCGTAGATGCCGGCGAAGGCCCCGATCAGCGCGACCGGCACCGTTGCGAACGGGATGATCGCCGCGCGGAAGCTCTGCAGGAACAGGTAGATGACGAGGAACACCAGCAGCATCGCCTCGCCGAGGGTCTTCAGCACCTCGTGAATCGACACTGAAACGAAGCGCGTCGTGTCGTACGGAATCTTGTAGGTGAGCCCCTCGGGGAAGCGCGTCGCGAGCCGCGCCGCCTCGTCTCGCACCGACTGCGCGACGTCGAGTGCGTTGGCGCCGGGCGACAGGAACACGCCGACCAGCGTCGCCGGCCTGCCGTTGATGCGGCCGATAAAGTTGTAGTCCTTCGAGCCGAGCTCGACGCGCGCGACGTCGGCGAGGCGCACGATCGAGCCGTCCGGATTGGCGCGGAGGATGATCCGCTCGAACTCCTTCGCGGTGGTGAGCCGTCCCTGCGTGGTAATCGTGTAGACGAGCTGCTGCTCGGCGGGCGACGGCGCGGCGCCGATTTTGCCGGCGGCGAACTGCGCGTTCTGCTCGTTGACCGCATTGATGACGTCGGTCGGCGTGAGCTTCAACTGCGCGAGCCGGTCCGGATTGAGCCAGATCCGCATCGCGTAGTCGTGGGCGCCGAAGATCTGCACGTTGGTCGTCCCCGGCAGGCGCTTCAGCGCGTCGAGGACGTTCAGCGTCACGTAGTTCGACGTGAAGAGGTCATCGTAGCGTCCGTCGGGCGAATAGAACGCGAGGACCTGCAGGAACGACGAGCTGCCGCGCTCGACGGTGACACCCTGCCGACGCACCTCTTCGGGCAGGCGCGGAAGCACCTCGTTCACGCGGTTGTTGACATTGACTGACGCGATGTCGACATTGCTGCCGATGTCGAACGTCACCTGGATCTGCAGCGTGCCGTCGGAAGCCGACTGCGAGCCCATGTAGATCATCCCGGGTACGCCGTTGATCGCATTCTCGATCGGGGACGCGACCGTCTCCTCGATCGTCTGCGCCGATGCGCCCGGATAGACCGCCGTCACGGTGACGACCGGCGGTGCGATCTCCGGATACTGCGCGATCGGCAGCGAGCGCATCGACGCGAGTCCGGCGATCAGGATGAACACGGCGATCACCGCCGCGAAGATCGGGCGATCGATGAAGAAGCGCGAGAACATGGGCTATTTCCCCGTCGGCTGCGCCGCGGCGCCCGGCGGGGGTCCGAGCACGATCGGGCCGCCCGGCATCACCCGCGCGATGCCGTCGACGATGACAGGGTCGCCGGCCGCGAGTCCCGATTCGATGATCCACCGATGGCTGCCGGTCGCATCGACCCAGTCGCCGACCTTCACCGGCTTCGGCATCGCGACGTCCTTGCCGTCCTTGTCCTTCCCGGCGACGTAGACGAACTTGCCCTGCGGGCCGTCCTGCACCGCCACCTGCGGCACCGCAATGGCATCGACGCGACGGGCGCCCTGCAGCACGACGCGGACGAACTGGCCGGGCTTGAGCGCGCCGTCGGCGTTGGGAAGCGTCGCCCGCATCTCGTAGGTTCCGGTCGACGGATTGACGCGCGTGTCGGCGAAGTTGATGCGCCCC
>DASVWR010000038.1:0-2612 GCA_036393115.1 Casimicrobiaceae bacterium | reverse complement strand
CGCGCCTTGATGATCTCGCTGATTTCGGAGGGATTGAGTTGCATGATCGTGTTCCTGTCGTTAGGCGCGAAGCTGCGCGCTCATCGCGGCGAGCTTCGCCTGCACCGATCCGTCGATCACCGCGTCGCCGACGGTGATGCGCGCACCGCCGATGAGTGCCGGCTCGACGGTGACTGTAGCTTCGATCCGGCGGCCGAAGCGTTTCGCCAGCGCCTTCGTGAGCCCGTCGAGCTCGACGTCGGTGAGCGGAAGCGCCGATTCGATCAGCGCCTTGGCGGTGGCTTCGGCGTCGTCCTTCAACGTATCGAACTGCGCCGCGATCTCGGGGAACAGCGCGACGCGCCCGGCGGCGACCAGCACGCGCACGAAGTTCTTCCCCTCGTCGTCGAGCCGGTCGCCGGCAACCGACAGCAGCAGCTCTTCGCGCTTCGCGACGTCGAGCTGGGGATTGTCGAGCGCCGCCGCCATCTGCGGGTCGGCGACGACCTCGGCGCAGAAGCCGAGCATTTGCGACCACGCGGGCAGGCGCTGTTCCTGCTGTGCGAGCTCGAACGCGGCTTCGGCGTAGGGTCGTGCGATCGTGGAGATCTCGGCCATGTCGGGACGGGTTACAACTCGTTCCTGATCGCGGCGAGAAGATCGGCGTGCGCCTTGGCGTCGACCTCGCGCTTCAGGATCTTCGACGCCCCGTCGACGGCGAGGTCGGCGACCTGGTTCCTCAACTGCTCGCGCGCACGGGCGACTTCCTGCTGGATCTCCGCCTTGGCCGCCGCGATGATGCGCTCGCCCTCGGCGCGCGCCTCGACTTTCGCCTGATCCATCGTCTCGGCGCGGAATTTCTCGCCGGTCGCGACGATCTCGCTCGCCTTCGTCTTCGCGTCGGCAATCATGTCGGCGATCCGCTTCTCCGCGCTGGCGAGGCTCTGGCGGCCCTGCTCGCCGGCGGCGAGCCCGTCGGCGATCTGCTTCTGGCGCGACTCCACGGCACGCATCAACGGGGGCCAGATGAACTTCGCCGTGAACCAGATGAAGAGGCCGAAGCCGATCGCCTGGGTGAGGAGGGTGAGATTGATGTCCATTGCTGCAGTCTCTCGTTCGTCGATGCGCCGTACGGCTTGCGCGTCACTTCAACCCGGCGGGAATCAGCGGATTGCCGAACGCGAACAGCATCGCGATGCCGAGGCCGATGATGAACGACGCGTCGATCAGGCCGAGGAGCAGGAACACCTTCGCCTGCAGCTGCGGCATCAGCTCGGGCTGGCGCGCCGCGCCCTCGAGGAAGCGCGAGCACATGATGCCGACACCGACGCACGCGCCGAGCGCGCCGAGGCCGATCATCAGTCCGATGCCCACGCCGGTGTAACCCTGGAGCAGGGCGAGCGCTTGAAGCTTGTCCATTCTCGTTTCCTTTCGTCGAGCGAGTCAGTTGAGCGGATGAGAAGCAATCAGTGATGCTCGTACGCCATCGCGATGTACACGGCGGCAAGCATCATGAAGATATAGGCCTGCAGGATGACGATCAGCAGTTCGAAGATCGACCATCCGAGGTGCAGCACGGCGCCGAAGATCACGCCGGCGATGCCGGTGGCGCCGAGGAGGCCGAGCAGCAGGAAGATGAGCTCCCCGGCGTACATGTTGCCGAACAGCCGCAGCGAGTGCGACAGCGTTTTGGATACGTACTCGACGCAGTTGAACAGCAGGTTGAACGGCCACAGGAACGGGCTCGAGCCGAACGGTGCGCAGAAGAGCTCGTGTATCCAGCCGCCGAGGCCCTTCGCCTTGATCGTGAAGAAGATCGACAGCCCGAACACGGCGAACGCCAGCGCGAAAGTCGTGTTGACGTCGGCGGTCGGCACATAGCGGAACTTCTGGAATCCGACGCTGTGGAGGCCCCCGCTGACGATGTCGATCGGCAGGAAGTCCATCGCGTTCATGAACAGCGTCAGCACGAACGTGGTGAGCGCGATCGGAGCGATCAGCTTGTTCGAGCCGTTGTAGATGCTCTTCACTTCGTTGTTGACGAAGTCGACCGACAGCTCGACGAACGCCTGCGTCTTCGAGGGCACGCCCGAGGTCGCCTTGCGCGTCACCAGCCACATGAAGCCGAACGCGAGCACGCCGATGACGGCGGACGCCAGCATCGTGTCGACATTCAGCGTCCAGAAGCCGCCGGCGTCGAACTTCTGCGTGAGGAACGTCAGGTGGTGGCCGATGTACTCGGTGGGGCTATCGTACGTGACGGACATTTCGGATTCCGAAGCGATCGACGGTCAAGTGCGCACGAGCAGGGCAACGCCAGACAGCAGGATGGTGACGACGAACGCCGCCAGCAGGGCCGGCAGCACCACGTCGCGGTAGATCGACAGCAAGAGCCACATCTGGCCGACGATCACCACGATCTTCGCGGCCTCGGCCCGGAACAGCCCCACGATCGCCGTACCCGGATCCCGCTGCGGCGTGAGCCAGGCGACGAACGCGAAGACGACCCCTGCGCTCAGGTTGATGACTCCGCCCAGCACCGCCGACAAGGCCGCCTGCCTACCCGCCAGGACCCCGGCGACGGCCGCGATCGCGAGCGTGGCCAGGGCCTGCCAGCCGAGCGCGACGCGAAA
>DASVWR010000037.1:0-14366 GCA_036393115.1 Casimicrobiaceae bacterium | reverse complement strand
CAGCACGAACGCGGCGAGTGCGACGGGGTCGCCGACGCGGATGCAGCCATGGCTGAAGTCACGCCGGCTGCGCGCGAAGAGCTGGCGTGCCGGAGTGTCGTGCAGGTAGACGTCCATCGTGTTCGGCAGCACGAACTTGATCCGTCCGAGCGCGTTCTTCGGCCCCGGACGCTGGCGCACACGGAGCTTTCCCGCCGCGAGCGCCGCGAGCGCCGCGTCGTCGACGGCGCTCTCGACTTCGCCGCCCGGCCCGACGAGCTCCATATCCTCGCGTTGCAGGTAGCTTCGATCGCGCCGGATCGTCGGCAGCAGCTCGTTACGCACGATGCTGCGCGGCACGTTCCAGTACGGATGGAACTCCACCGAGCGCATCTCGCCGATGAAGATCGGCGTCTGGCTGCGCATCGCCTCGCCGACGATGACCGGTGTCGAAAGACCGACGTTGCCGCGCGATGGATCGCCGAATGCCCAGAGCCGGAACGAGGGGATGTTGATCGCGACGATCGGCTTCGTTCCGAAGTCCGGCAGCCAGCGCAATCGCTCGAGTGCGACGGCG
The DNA here is from genome assembly GCA_036393115.1 of Casimicrobiaceae bacterium. Lineage (GTDB taxonomy): Bacteria > Pseudomonadota > Gammaproteobacteria > Burkholderiales > Casimicrobiaceae > VBCG01. The sequence continues at coordinate 13,810 of DASVWR010000037.1, read as the reverse complement.
ATCTGCGCCACCCGGTCCGCGGGCGGGACGGCGAGGGCGGCGAGCGTGTTCCGTCCGATGACGCCGTCGACCTCGAGTCCGTGGCGCATCTGGAAGCGGCGGATCGCGACGGCGAGCGCGGGCGAGTAGCGGTCGCCGCGGAGCGAGACGGCATCGGTCTGCAGGTCGCCGTAGCGCAGGAGCCGCTCGCGGACCACGGCGAGGCCGTCGTAGCGGTCTCCGACGGCGACTTTCCGTCCCGCAGGAAGCGGCGGCAGGCTCGCGAGCGGCTCTCGGGCGAGCGCGCGGTAATGGGCGAGGAGCTTTTCGAGCCGCGAGTAGAGCGGGAAGCCGGGTTTAGCCGCGGCGAGCGCCTGCGCGAGGCGCTCGCCTGCCACCGCATCGCGCAGCCCCGCGGCAAACGCGCCGTCCCTGCGCGGGGCACGAAACTGCGGCGCGACCGTTGCGGGGTCCACGCGTCCGAAGCGGAGATCGGAAGCGAAACGCAGGACGGCGGCCGTCAGCGCGACGTCGGCCGAGGCGATGGCGTGCGGGTCGCCGGTCCGGCGCTGTGCCGCGGCCACCCGGCGCTCGAGGAGCGGCACATCGTAGTCGTCCGGATCGAGCCCGTGCTCGGCCGCGTGCCGAAGCGCGTCGAGCGCGGTCGCTACATCCTTACGCGCGCCGCCTGCGGTAAACCACACCGGTGTGACGGCTCGCGCGTCGTTCGCGATCGTCGCCGGCCAGGGCCCGGCGAGAACGACGCTCGCAACGGCCGTCGCGATCACGAACCGGCGTCGCAGGCGGCCGAGCGCGTTCATCGTCGAGCGCGCGCGCGGCAGGGCATCACGCGCGGGCGGTTTCGCTCCCCTGCGGGGCTGCGGGTGCGGCAACCGGCTTCAAGCCATTCGCGGCGAAGATTGCCGCGCAGAGTCGCTCGAGCATCGGCACGCCGCGCACCTCGGTCTCGAACAGCGGCACTACCGCACGCACACCGTCACCGAATTCACGCCAGATCGTGCGCATGTGCTCCTGCTGCATCGCGACGCGGTTTTTCACGAAGTCCGCCGCGTCGGGGCCGACCGACGCGGGGTCGATGACCATGTTGACGAGCACGCCCCCCACCGGGATGCCGAAGTCCCTGAACCACTGGATGAACCGCGTGACCACCGCGATCGGCAGCGCCTCGGGCAGCGTCACGAAGTAGAACGCGGTGAGCTTCGGATCGGTCAGCAGCACGCGCGCGTGCGCCATGCGGTCGCGGAACGACACGAGGTATTCCATCAGCGGGTCCGCTTCCTTCTTCCTCGTGAACGAGAGCATCTCGCGCAGCGTCCGCGCCTCCTCGCGGCTCTTCAGCATCTTGTCGACCCATAGCGAGTACACCGACGACATGCCGAGGAGGCGCCGGGCATTGGCCGTCGGCGCAGTGTCGAACACGTAGACGTCGTACTCGTTCGTGAACATGAGGTCGATCATGTTCTCGAACATCGCCGACTCCTCGAACGCAGGGTTCATCGTCGCCGACTCGACGAAGTCGTCGGCCTTGGTCGTGATGTCGGCGAACTTGAGGAACCAGCGGATCTTTTCCCGGATCTCGACCTTGCTGCGCTCGATGCTCTGGCGCGTGTCGATCTCGTAGGCCCATAGGTTCGGCACGCCGTCGACCGGCACGTGCTTGCCCAGCATGTCGCGGCCGAAGAGACTGGTGAGGCTGTGGACGGGATTGGTCGAAACGAGCAGCGTCCGGCGCCCTTCGTGCGCGAGCCCGACCGCCACCGCCGCGGCAAAGACCGTCTTCCCCACGCCGCCCTTGCCGCCGAAGAACAGGTACTTGAGCTCGGGGTGCTCGCGCAGGTGCCGCCCCATCGGCATGCTGATCTCGGTCATGGCGTCCATCGCTACTCGAACATCATTCGGGCGACTTTCTCGATCATCGGCAGCCCCGTGACATCGCGCTCCATCTCCGGCACCAGCGCTTTCACCTGGTCGCCGAACGCGCTCTGCACGTCGCGCAGATGCCGGTCCTGCATCGCGATGCGCTGGCGCAGGTAGTCGGGGATGTTCTGGCCGAGGAGCTCGCGCGGGATCACGCGGTTCACCACGTAGCCGGCGATCGGGACGTCGAACTGGGCGAACATCGTTGCGGCCTTTTGCGTGTCTTCGATGATCATCGCCTCGGGCACGACGACGAAGAAGAAGCCGGTCTTCTTCCGGTCGGTCAGGATGCCGGCCGACGTGTTGATGCGACCCTTGATGTACCGGAGCTCATTGAGGATCTGGTCCTGCTCGCTCTCCTTCTCGTGGCGCAGCCGGCTCACCATTTCCTCGTATTCGCGCATCTCCTCGCGCAGCTTCGTCACCTTGTTGATCCACTCGTCGTAGACCTTCGCCATCGACAGGTAGTAGAGCGCGTGACCGAGCGGCACGAGGTCATATATGTAGTAGTCGTAGTCGCCCTTGACGACGACGTCGACCACCGCGTCGAAGATGGCACTTTCCTCCATCGCAGGCTCGGCGCTCGCCGCCTGGATGTAGTTCTCGATCTCCTCGGGAACGGTCGGCAGCCCGTACATGTCGAGGATCTTCTGGCGGATCTCCTGCTGGTACGTACGAATGTGGCTGTCGGCGTCGATCTCCTGGGCCCAGAGGTTGTCCATCACCGGGACCGGGCCCTTGCCGAAGATGTCCTTCTTGAAGATGTCGGTCAGCGATGCCTGCGGGTCGACCGAGAACACGAGCACCTTCTTGCCCTGGCTCGCGAGCCAGTACGCGGCCGCGGCCGAGAACGTCGTCTTGCCGAGGCCGCCCTTGCCGCCGAACATGATGTAGCGGCGCTCGGGATGCTGCAGAAACACATCCTTGAGGCTCACGTGGTCTCCCGAGATCCAGGTCCTAGAACATCGCGTCCGAGACGTCCTTCTCGCGCAGCATCCGCCGCTTCCACGTCGCGATCTGCGGCACGACGTAGGGCAGCAGGCGCAGGCTGTAATAAGGCGGCAGAATCGGGATCCCGAGCAGGTCCCCCATCGTGATCAGGATGAACAGATGCTCCATCGACGCGCGGGTGCGCAGCGCGGCACGGCTCATGTCGTGGGCCGCCATCCCGTACACGGTGTCCTGGATGCCGTGCCAGAGCTTCTTTGCCTTGTCGAGCTTGTCGGGTTCGTCGGCCATGTCGTTCTTCCCTATACGCCGTGCAGGTGATGCTCGTGATCGCTGCCGAGATCGCGCTCCCGCATCACCCGGCGCTTCCAGGTCTCGAGCTGCGGAACGACGAACGGCAGCAGGCGCAGCGCGTAGTAGGGCGGCAGCACCGGCACGCCGAGCATGTCGCCGAAGGCGCCGAGCATGAACAGCGTCTCCATCCGCGCGCGGATCTCGAGCGCCTGCTGGGCGACTTCGTAACCCGCGAGACCGTAGAGGAACTCGCGCGCCGCGCGACGCCACGAGCTCGCCGAAGGCGTGCTATCGTGCGCGCCACCATGACCGTCGTCATCGCGCTGGTCGCCGTCGGGATCGTCGCCTGGTTCGCGATCGGCACGATCCGCAACGTTCGGCTGGGCCACGAGGTCATGCGCTGGATGCAGGACGGTCTTCCCGCCCTCGGCCGGCGGACGACCGTGCGCTGGCTGGGCTCGTCGGTCGTCGAGCTCGCGATTCACGATGCAGAACCTCCGTTTGCCGAGGTCACGCTGGTCGTGTTCCTCGTGCCTCGCGACCTGCCCTGGGGGTGGCCGCTCGCCCGCCTGCGCGGCCGCCGCGACACGCTGATCGTTCGTGGCGTGTTGCGCAAAGCGCCGCGTACCGAGCTCGAGGCGCTCGATCCGGCGAGCTGGTCCGGACGCGATGCGCTGCCGCGTGTGCCGAAGGAGTGGGCCGTAGACGCGTCGCGCACCGACGGCATCCGCGTGCACCACGCCGGCGAGCATGCGCTCGAGCTTGCCGGGGAGCTTCTCGCGCTTGCGCCGGCGGCGTGGAGCCTCGTGCGTTTGTCGCTCCGCCGACGCGAGCCGAACGTTCAGCTCCATGTCGCGTTGCCCGATCGGCGGGAGTCCGCCCGCGTATTCTTCGGGGCCGTCCGCACGTTGGCGGTGCGCGCGACGGCCTGATTCGAAGGGTCGGCCCTACGCATGGGCGGGCGGCGCCGGGGTTGCGGCCGTCCCGGGAACGCCTGGCGCCGCACCATGCCGGACGTAGGCCCTGTAGCCGTCCCAGCCGATGATCAGCGCAGCGACGAACAGGAGCGCCGACACGGCGATCATCGCCCAGGCGCCGGCGACCGGGAGGCCCGACATCTTCGGGTTCACCGCGATCGTGACGTACAGGTTGCGCGCCGTCACCAGCGTGGCCGCGAGCGTCGTGACGTACATGAAGACCATCGGCACCACCGCGAACGTCGGCCTGCGCTTCTCCGATTTCAGCCAGACGGCAACGACGAGCAGGCTCAAGGCCGCCATCAACTGGTTCGATGCGCCGAACATCTGCCAAAGGTAGACCCAGGTGCCGGTGAGCACGAGCGCCAGTGTCAGCAGCATCGAGATCGTGCTCGCCACGTGCATGTTGCGCACCGGCGGGAGGGTGTCGCCGACCCATTCGGTCAGCGTCACGCGCATGACGCGGAACACGAGCTGCGTGACGGTGAGCACGATCATCACGAACGTGCCGAAGCCGAGCGCGATGCCGAGGGTCTCGGGAATCAGCCCGAACGTCCCGGCGTAGACGAGCTTGCCGACGCCAATCGCGAAGCGGCCTCCGCCGCCACCCGCGCCGGCAATCGACACGGCGGTCAACGACAGCAACGCGAGCGCATTCTCGCCTAACATCGAGCCCGCGCCGACCGGCAGGCCGTCGGTCTCGTACTCGAGCTGGCGCGCGGTGCCGACCGAGCCGACAAGCGCATGCCAGCCGGAGATCGCGCCGCACGCGATCGTCACGAACAGCATCGGCCAGAGCGGCTGCCATGCCTTCCCGGTCTCCATGGTGAGGCCGAGGCCTTTCAGCGCGGGCAGCGCGAACGCGCCGATCAGGTTGCCGGCCGCATCCTTCGTGCCGAGAAGCGGTGCGACGACCATGCCGATGGCGCTCAGCAGGATCGTGATCGAGGTGATCCAGAACCCGATGTAATTGACCGGTTGCGCGAAGCGCCAGATCGGCAGGTTCGCGCCGAGGTAGCTGAACGCGAGCAGGAATACCATCCACAGCACGTAGTTCGGCAGCGTCCGGAGCTCGCCGGTGGCACCGTCGTACGCGGGCGTCGTCGGACGCACGCCATCCTTGCCCGGTGCCGGAATGCGCGGGTCCGACAACGTGGGATCGGCCACCGAGAACAGCGGCTGGTGGTCGGTGATGCCGTCGACCTTGTCGTTCACCCAGGCGACCGCCGCGGCGACGGGACCGTTGACGAGTGCGCCGCGCTCATCGCGGTGCTGGCCCCACGGACCTGCCGCCATCCCGGCGAGCGTCAGCGCGACGACGAGCAGCGTCACCCCCATGATTCCCATCTTCCAGCGATACATCATCTGGCCCGCCAGGAGTCCCATCAGCGCGAGCATCACGATGCCGAGCGGGACGTCCGGGCGCGCGGAGAGGGTCGCGGCGAGGATGCCGATGAACGCGCCCGCGAGGAGCATCAGGTAGAAGAAGATGAACACGAACAGGATCGTGCGCGTGCGCGGCGCGATCAGCCTGTGCGAGATCGCGGACAGGCTGTTGCCGTCGTTGCGCACGGCGACCATGATCGCCGTGTAATCGCTCACCCAGCCGATCAGCGAGACGCCGAGGATCAGCCACGCAAGCGACGGCGCCCATCCCCAGAGGTTCGCGGCGGTGATCGGGCCGACGATCGGCCCGGCGGCGGCGATCGCCTTGAAGTGATAGCCGAACAGCACGTTGCGGCTGGTCGGCATGAAGTCCACGCCGTCCATGTACATGCGCGCCGGCGTGGCGCGGCGGCTGTCCGACTGGATGATCGTGCGGTCGATCCGCCGCGCGTAGATGTTGTACGCGACGTAGATCGTAACGACGCTGATGACAACGATCCAGAGGGTGTTCATCGTGCCTCCTTCCATCGGCGTCGCGCCGACAGATCGCGTTCCTCTTGCGGGCATTGTTCGCGTCGAGGGACATCGCGCATTGATCGGCATCAACAGTCGTTCGCCCGACGGTGGTCGGCGGCGATGGCTGCACGGGGCGGGCGACAGGCACCGCGTTGATCCGTGTCAAGCGTCGGCCGCTGCCGCCACGTAGCATGGTTCGCGGGACGCAGGCGACAGGAGCGAGGCGGATGACGGTGGCAGGGGTGGTGGCGCCAGCCTTCGACGCGGCGACGGCGCCCGACCGCGACCCCGCGGCAGGCGCGATCGTGGCAACCGGGCTTACGCGCCGCTTCGGGACCCTGACCGCAGTCGATCAGGTCGACCTCGCAGTCCGCGACGGCGAGATCTTCGGGCTGCTCGGCAGCAACGGCGCCGGCAAGAGCACGCTGATGAAGATGCTCGCGACGCTGCTGCCGCCGACGTCGGGGACCGCCCGGGTGGCGGGCTACGACATCGTCCGGTCGGCCGCCGAGGTCCGCCGGCACATCGGCTACGTTCCGCAGCTTCTCTCCGCCGACGCCGCGCTCACTGCCTACGAGAACCTGCGTTTGTCGGCGAAGCTCTACGGCGTTTCGCCGGTCGAGCGCGAAGCACGCATCGACGAGACGTTGCGGTTCATGGGCCTCGTGGAGTCCGCGCGCCGGCTCGTGCGAACCTTCTCCGGCGGCATGGTGCGAAGGCTCGAGCTCGGGCAGGCGATGCTGCACCGGCCGAGCGTGCTGTTCCTCGACGAGCCGACGATCGGACTCGATCCGCTGGCGCGCCACGCGGTCTGGGACCGGCTGCGCGAGCTGCAGCGGGACCGTGGCATGACGGTGCTGATCAACACCCACGACATGGAGGAGGCGGAAGTCCTCTGCGGGCGGATCGCGATCCTTCACGCGGGCCGGACCGCCGTGGTCGGCGCTCCGGCCGGGCTGCGCGAAGGGCTCGGCCGCACGGCGACGATGGACGACGTCTTCGCCCATTACGTCGGCGTCGGCTGGGGCGAAAGCGGGGATCTTGCCGCCGTCGCCGCGCTCCGCCGCACCGCCCGGCGGCTCGGATGATCGCGACGCAGGCGTTCGTGCGCGAGAGCGCGGCGGTCGCGCAGATCGAGCTCCTGAAGCTCGTCCGCGATCCGACCGAGCTCATCTCGCGTGCGGTGCAACCGGTACTCTGGCTCGTGATCTTCGGCCAGGTCCTCGCGCAGGTGCATGGCATCTACGCGGGCGAGACCGGCTACCTCGCGTTCCTCACCCCCGGCATCCTCGCGCAGAGCGTGCTGTTCAGCGCGATCTTCTACGGCATCGCGGTGATCTGGGAGCGCGATCTCGGCGTCGTCCACAAGCTGCTGGTGAGCCCGGCGCGACGGATGTCGCTTGTCTTCGGGAAGGCGGTCTCCGCCGGCTTCCGCGGGATCGTGCAGGCGGCGGTGATCTACGTCGTGGCCCTGCTGCTCGGCGTCGGCGTGCGTCACGACGTCGCCGCGACCGCCGGAGTGCTCGCCGGCGTACTCCTCGGCTCCGCGCTGTTCTCGACGTTCTCGCTCATCATCGCGTGCATCGTGAAGACGCGCGAGCGCTTCATGGGAATCGGGCAGCTCCTCACGATGCCGATGTTCTTCGCGAGCAACGCGATCTACCCGCTCGACATCATGCCGGCGTGGCTGCGGGCGATCTCGCAGGCGAACCCGCTCACCTATCTCGTCGACGCGCTGCGCGGTTCGATGATCCCGGGCGGCGAGAGCGTTCACGGGTACGCCGTCGATGCGGCGATCCTGTGCGCCGTGTTCGGCGGCCTGCTCATGGTCGCCGTGAAGCTCTACCCCACACTCGCGGAGTAGCGCGCGCCGGGGGTGTCGCGGGCCTCCGGGCCGCGGGCCGCGGGCGCCCGGAGTCAGCCGAGCCGCGCGGCGACGTAGGCGACGCATGCGTCGACGGTCGCGAGCTTGCGGTAGTCCGCCTCGGGAATGTCGACACCGAACGCCTTGTTGAGGCCGATCACGAAGTTGAGGAAGTCCATCGAATCGAGATCGAACGAGCTGCGAAGGTCGGCCTTCGGGTCGAGCTTCGCGGGCTCGATTTCCGGCGCGACGTCGCACAAGGCCGCCACGACGCTGCGGCGGATGTCGTCGGGGCTCACAGCTCCTCCGGTCGCTGCAGCTGCGAATCGAGCGCGTCGAGCAGCAGCGCACCGCGATGGCCGTCGGTGGCACGATGGTCGGCCGAGAGCGTCGCATGCACGACCGGCGCACTGACGACCTGTCCGCCGACACTCCACGGCCGCTCGACGATCCTGCCGAACCCGACCAGGGCGAGCTGCGGCGGATAGATGACGCCGAAAAGACTTTCGGCGCCGCGATCACCGAGGCTGCTGACGGTGATCGTCGGATCGGTCATCTCGGAGCTTCGCAGCGTGCCGGCGCGCGCGCGCTGCGTCAGCGCCTGCAACTCCTTCATCAGCGCGTCGAGCGACAGCCGGTCGGTGTCGTGCACCGCGGGCGCAACGAGGCCGCCGCCGCGAAGCGAGATCGCGACGCCGACATGGATCGCCGTGCTCCGCTCGGCGCGGCCGTCGCGCCAGAAACCGTTGAGCTCGGGCACCGCGCGCAGCGCGACCGCGGTCGCCTTGATCAGCAGCGCGCCGGGCAGTATCCGCTCGGTGACCGGCCGGTCGCGGTTGCGCGCTTCGAGCCAGCCGAGCGCCCTCGCGAGGCCGATCGTCGTTTCGAGGTAATAGTGCGGAATCTCGCGCTTCGATCGCGCCATCGTCGCGGCGATCGCGTCGCGCATGCGGGTCGCGCGGTCCGCGGCGGGAGCGGGCGCCGCAGGGGGCGTCGCGACGGGCGCCGCGGTGGGAGTCGCGACGGGGGCCGCAGCGGCGGGTGCCGGCGCGCGCTCGCGCTCGACGTCCTCGAGCGTGATGCGCCCACCCGGACCGGTGCCGCGGATGTTCGTTGCGTCGATGCCGAGGTCGGCGGCGTGCTTGCGGGCCGCCGGCGAGATGCGCAGGCGCTCGCCGGCCGCCTCCGGCGCCGCAGCGCCGGATGACGCGACGGCTGCTGGAGCGATCGTCGCGCGCGGTGGAGCCGCAGCGGGAACGGCTGCTGCAGTCGGCGCAGCCGCGATCTCGAGCCCCGGAGGAGGCGCCGAGAACTGGGCGTCGGTCTCGCCGGGGACGCGGATCAGCGCGAGCGGCGTGCCCACCGGCAGCCATTCGTCGTGCGGCTCGACGAGGATCTTTTCGAGCACCCCGTCGACGAACGACTCGGTCTCGACGTTGGTCTTGTCCGTTTCGATCAGCGCGATGATCTCGCCGCGCCTGACCGGATCGCCCTCGTGCCTCGACCATTCGACGAGCTTGCCGCTCGTCATGTCGGCGCCGAGCTTCGGCATGACGAACTGGACCATCGCTACGATCGCACCAGGCTGCGGGCCGCCTCGGCGATGCCGCCCGCCTGCGGCATCGCCGCGTCCTCGAGGTGCTTCGCGTAGGGCATCGGCACTTCGGCACCGCAGACGCGCGCGACCGGCGCGTCGAGCGCATCGAACGCGCCTTCCATGACGAGCGCACTGATCTCGCCGGCGAGGCTGCCCGTGCGCCAGCCTTCGTCGACGATCACCGCGCGATGGCTGCGCCGTACCGATCCCAGGATCGCCTCGGTGTCGAGCGGGCGCAGCGTGCGCAGGTCGAGCACTTCCGCGTCGATGCCTTCGGCCGCGAGCGCCGCGGCCGCCTGCAGCGTCTTGCCGAGCGTGCCGCCGTACGTGATCAGTGTGACGTCGCGCCCGGCGCGGCGCACGGCCGCCGTACCGATGCGCATCGGCGTCTCGTCGGCGACCTCGCCTTCCTGGCCGTAGAGCAGCGCATGCTCGAAGACGAACACCGGATCGGGTTCCTCGAGTGCTGCCAGCAGCAGCCCGCGCGCGTCGGCCACCGTCGCGGGGGCGACGCACTTGATGCCGGGCACGTGCGCGTACCAGCCCTCGAGGCTGTGCGAGTGCTGCGCGCCCATGCCGCGCCCGCCGCCGCTCGCCATGCGCACGACGAGCGGCACGCTGAACTGCCCGCCCGACATATGGCGCAGCGCCGCCGCGTTGTTGACGATCTGATCGAGGGCGAGCAGGCTGAAGTTGATCGTCATGATCTCGACGATTGGCCTCATGCCGCCGAGCGCCGCGCCGATGCCGGCGCCGACGAACGTCGATTCGGAGAGCGGCGTGTCGCGGATGCGCTCGGCGCCGAACTCCGCGAGAAGGCCGAGGCTCACCGCGAAGGCGCCGCCGTAGCGCCCGACGTCCTCGCCCATCAGGAACACGCGCGGGTCGGCGCGCATCGCGTCGCGCAGTGCACTGCGCAGCGCTTCGCGGTAGGTCATGCGGGTCATGCGGCCGCCCGTTCGCGTCGCGGCACCTCTGATCGCGGCGTGTAGACGTCGCGCGCGAGGTCGGCGACGGGCTCGAGCGCCCCCGCCTCGGCGAAGCGCACGGCATCGTCGACCTCGCGAGCGACGCCCGCCTCCATCGCGCGCCAGCCTTCGTCGGTCAAGATCCTCTCGGCGCGCAGCAGGCGTGCATAGGCTTCGATCGGGCACCGGTGCTTCCATTCCTCCACTTCGGCGCGTGACCGATAGAGGTCGGGGTCCGACATCGAATGGGCACGGAACCGATAGGTGCGCAATTCGAGGAAGCGAGGCGCGCGTTCGCGCCGCACCGCGTCCGCGGCCTCGCGCACCGCGGCCTCGACGGCGAGCACGTCCATCCCGTCGACGGTGGACGCCGACATGCCGTAGGCCCGCGCCTTCAGCGGCAGGTCGGTCTGCGATTCGGAGCGTGTCAGCGCCGTCCCCATCGCGTAGCGGTTGTTCTCGCACAGGAAGAGCAGCGGCAACTGCCAGAGCGCGGCGAGGTTCATCGACTCGTGGAATTCGCCTTCGGCCACCGCGCCTTCGCCGAAGAAGCACGCGGTGATGCTCGAGCGGGAGGCCATCCTGTCGGCGAGCGCGAGGCCGACCGCGATCGGCAATCCGCCGCCGACGATCGCGTAGCCGCCATAGAATCGATGCGCGGCGTCGAAGAGGTGCATCGACCCGCCGCGGCCGCGGCTGCAGCCGTTGGCCCTGCCGTACATCTCGGCCATCACCGCCCCCGGCGCGATGCCGCGGGCGAGCGCCTGTCCGTGCTCGCGATAGGTCGCGACGATCGCGTCCTCGGGCAGCAGCGACTGCATCGCGCCGACTGCGACGGCCTCCTCGCCGATGTACAGGTGCAGGAAGCCGCGGATCCGGCCCAGCGTATAGACCTCCGCCGCCTTTTCCTCGAACCGACGGATCAGCAGCATCCGCGAGAGAAGCTGCAGCGCGCGCTCGCGCACCAGATCGGGCAAGGCGGTCGGCATGGTCAGCTCGCCTCCAGCGTCGACGTGTCGCCCTCGGGCAGGCCGAGCTCGCGTGCCTTGAGGAGCCGCCGCATGATCTTGCCGCTGCGGGTGCGCGGCAGCGTCGCCACGAATTCGATCTCCTTCGGCGCCACGACGGCGCCGAGGCGCTTGCGCGCGTGCGCGAGCAGCTCCTTGCGCAGCGGCTCGTCGCCGGCGTAACCCGCTTTCAGCGACACGAACGCTTTGACGATCTCGTAGGCGACGGGGTCCGGCTTGCCGATGACCCCTGCCTCGGCGACCGCCGGGTGCTCCATCAGCACGCTCTCGACTTCGAAGGGGCCGATCAGGTGGCCCATCGTCTTGATGACGTCGTCCTTGCGGCCGACGAACCAGTAGTAGCCGTCGGCATCGCGTCGCGCGAGGTCCCCGGTCAGGTACCAGCCACCGGCAAAGCACTTGCGATAGCGCTCGGGCTCGTTCAAGTAGCCGCGGAACATCGACGGCCATCCAGGGCGAAGCGCGAGTTCACCCTGCTCGTCGGGCCGCTCGACGATAGTCACGCTGCCGTCGTCCCCCTGCCGCACGATGGCGGCCTCGATGCCCGGCAGCGGCTTGCCCATCGACCCCGGCCGGATGTTCATCGAGCGGAAGTTCGCTACCATGATGCCGCCCGTTTCCGTCTGCCACCAGTTGTCGTGGAACGGCAGTCCGAAGGCTTCGACGCCCCAGCGCACGGCTTCGGGATTGAGCGGCTCGCCGACGCTGGCGAGGAAGCGCAGACGCGGCATCTCGTGGCGTCGCGGCGAGTCGAGGCCGGCCTTCATCATCATGCGGATCGCCGTGGGAGCCGTGTACCAGACGCTCACGGCCTGCCTCGTCAGGATGTCGTACCAGCGCTCGGCGTCGAAGTCGGCCTCGTCGACGATGCTCGTCACGCCGTTCGTCAGTGGTGCGATCACGCCATACGAGATGCCCGTCACCCAGCCCGGATCGGCGGTGCACCAGAACACGTCGTCGGCGTGCAGATCGAGCGCGATCCTGCCGGTGACGTGGTGCGCGACGACCGCGCCGTGCACGTGCACCGCGGCCTTTGGCGTCCCGGTTGTCCCGCTGGTGAAGTGCAGCAGCGCGACGTCCTCGGCACCGGTCGGCGGGATCGTCCACGCGTCGTCGGCCTCGGCAAGAAGCGTCTCGAGATGCAGCGTGTCGCCACCCGCCGGCTCGCCGGTGACGAGGACGTGGCGCAGCGACCGAAGCGCGTCGCGCAGCGGCGCGATCTTGCGCTCGTAGAGCGCGCGCGTCGTCACGAGCACCCGTGCCTCACCCTTGTCGATGCGCGCGCGCACCGGCTCGGGCCCGAACGCCGAGAAGAGCGAGCAGAACACCGCACGGTATTTCCACGTCCCGAGCGCAGCGACGTACAACGCGGGCACGCGCCCGGTCAGCGCGTACACGCCGTCGCCCGGCGCAACGCCGAGCTTCTGCAGTACACGCGCGAAGCGATTCGAAGCGCGAGCGAGGTCCTGGTAGGTGAAGTCCTGCTGCGTGCCGTCCCTGCCGAGCCAGCGGAGCGCGAGGTGGTCGCGCCGCGGCCCTGCGGCATGGCGGTCAACTGCCTCGTGCGCGATGTTGAGCCCGCGACCGCCCGGAAGGCCGTCGAGGAGGGCACGCGCAGCCGGCCACGAGAACGTGCGCCGGTACGCGTCGTAGTCGCGCAGGTTCGGCTCGACGCCGAACGTCTCCGCGCCCTTGGTGATCGAGTCGTTCGGCATGGCGACGCGCCCATCCGCCGTGGTGACCGTGGTGCAGCCTACCCCGGCGCCGCTTCGTCGACTTGAGGAGAATCAAGAACCCTGCGGGTGCGCCCACCGCGCGTGCGCGCGATAGACGACCTTCTTCGACACCTGCGCGAGCGCCAGGTAGACCGGCACCAGTGCGAGCAGGACCGCGAAGAACGGCCATGGCGGGGTCACGAAGCCGAGGAGCGGCGCCGCCGGCGTGAACGGCAGTGCCAGCGCGATCGCAACGACCGCGAGCGACGTCGCGACGAGCAGCGGATGCGGGCGGCTCCTGAGCGGGCTCCTGCGCGTGCGGATGACGAAGATGACCAGGACCTGCGTCGCGATGGACTCGATGAACCAGCCGGTCTGGAACAACGCCGGACCCGCGTGGAGCATGAGCAGAAGCACCGCGAAAGTCAGGAAATCGAACACCGAGCTCTCCGGACCGATGACCAGCATGAAGCGCCGGATCTCGCGCACGTCCCACAGGTGCGGCCGGCGCAGCTCGCCCTCGTCGACGCGGTCGAACGGAATCGCGGTCTCGGAGAGGTCGTAGAGCAGGTTGTTGAGCAGGATCTGAACCGGCAGCAT
>DASVWR010000036.1:0-11334 GCA_036393115.1 Casimicrobiaceae bacterium | reverse complement strand
GCGACGTCGCAGTTCATCGACCTGCGCGGTGAGCGGCATCACGTGCTCACGTGGGGAAGCGCGGACGCTCCTCCACTCTTTCTCGTACACGGCTGGATGGACGTCGCCGCGTCGTTCCAGTTTCTCGTCGATGCGCTCGCGCGCGACTGGCACTGTATCGCACCGGATCTGCGCGGGTTCGGCCGCTCGGCGTGGCAGCCGCAGGGATACTGGTTCCAGGACTACATCGCCGACCTCGACGCGCTCGTCCGGCACTTCGCCGGCAGCGAGTCCGCGCGGCTCGTCGGTCACAGCCTCGGCGGCAATGTTGTGATGCACTACGCTGGCGTGCGGCCCGGACGCGTCGCGCGAGTCGTATCGCTCGAAGGATTCGGCATTCCCGAGGAGCGCGCGCAGGATGCTCCGGCGAAGCTCGCCGCGTGGCTCGATGCGCTCGAGACTCCGCCGGCGTTCCGCCCGTACGCGAGTCTCGCCGCCGTCGCCGACCGGTTGCAGAAGAACAATCCGCGGCTTCTCCGCGAACGTGCCGAATTTCTCGCGCGTCACTGGGCGCGCGTGCGTCCCGACGGGATCGCCGAGCTCGTGTCCGACCCACGTCATCGACTGCCGTTTCCGACCGTCTACCGGATGGAGGAAGTGTTTGCCGTGTGGCGCGCGATCGAGGCTCCGGTCCTCTGGATCGCCGCGTCCGACTCCGGCCTGCCGCGCTGGCTCGACCGGCATCCGGAAGGCGAGGCCGGCGTCGACGGACTCGCCGGCGTGCGACGCCGGCTCGTCGAAGTGCCGCACGGGCGCCTCGCTGTCGTCGCCGACGCCGGACACATGCTCCACCACGATCAGCCGGCGGCGGTTGCCGCGCTGATCGAGCCGTTTCTCGCCGCTTGAATCGGTTGCGCGCCGGCGTCTCGTCGCGTCGCGCTGCGTATGTCGCGCTCGCGCTGCTGACGCTCGTCTGGGGCTTCAACTGGGTGGTGATGAAGGCGGCGCTCGAGCACGCCGACCCGCTGTCGTTCAACTTCGCGCGAACCTGGCTCGCCGTGCTGGTGCTGTTCGTCGCACTCGCGCTGCGTCGCAGCCGCTGGCTGCCGCACAGTTGGCGCGCGGTGCTGATCACCGGCTTCTTCCAGACGTCGCTCAACTTCGGTGCGACGATGATGGCGGTGGCGACTGGCGGCGCCGGGCGCGCAGCCGTGCTCGTGTTCACGATGCCGTTCTGGACGCTCCTGATCGCATGGGTGGTCCTCGACGAGCGCATCCGCCGCTTCCAGATTCCGGCGATCGTGCTCGCCTTCACCGGACTCGTGCTCATCGTCGAGCCGTGGGCGTGGCAGGGCGACATCACGGCCAAGCTGTGGGCCGTCCTGTCGGGCTTCGGCTGGGCGGCGGGCACCGTCGCGTTGAAGCGCTTCTCGCGCGATCCCGGCTTCGACATGCTGCCGTTCATCGCATGGCAGATGCTGCTGGGCGCCATTCCGCTCGCCATCCTGCCGTGGCTCTATGCGGCGCCCGCCATCCACTGGACGCCGGGCGAGGTTGCCTGCCTCGTCTACGTCGGGGCGATCTCGAGCGCGGCGGGCTTTCTTGCCTGGATGGAGATCCTGCGCTGGCTTCCGGCCGGGGACGCATCGCTCAACATCTTCGCGATCCCGGTGATCGCGCTCGTCGCCTCGATGGCGATCTTCAACGAGCGGCTCGCCGCCAACGAGTGGCTCGGCATCGCCTTGATTGGAGCCGGGCTCGCGATGGTCGCTCTCTGGTCGTTCGCGACGACCCGATGGGCCGTTCATGAATGAAAATCATTCCTATTTACAACCGGGTCGACCTTTGCTATCGTCACCCTCATCACACGGATCGGTCGCCGCGGCTGCCGTACCGGGTGGCACGAGAACCGTACAGGATCAGACCCGCCCCCATGAAGACGCTGTTCGCGCTCGTCCTAGGCCTTGCCGTTGCGATGCCGGCGCTCGCCAACGAGCTTCCCGTCTTCAAGGTCTCGGCCCGCGACGGGGTGCTCGAGCCGGCGGTGATCGAGGCTCCTGCCGGCAAGCGCTTCACGATCGAGGTGACGAACGAAGGCAAGGCGGCGATGGAGTTCGAAAGCCACGATCTCAAGCTCGAGAAAGTGATTCCGCCCGGGCGCAAGGCGACGTTCACCGTTCGTGCGCTGAAGACGGGCGAATACCGGTTCTACGACGAGTTCCACGAGAAGACCGGGCAGGGCAAAGTGGTCGTGAAATGACGGCAACGCTGCGGACGTGATCGGAAACGCGAACCGGCGGGCAGGAGCACCGGAGCATGGGTAACGCGCTCTTCATCGTATGGCGGGAATCGGCCGAGGCGATGCTGGTTGTCGGCATCCTCTACGCGTGGCTCAGGAAGCGGCCGGATGCCGCGATCGGCATGCGCTACCTGTGGGGCGGCGTCGTCGCGGGCGCTGCGCTCGCGATCGGCCTCGCACTCGTGATGCTCGGCATCGCGTCGTCGCTGTCGAGCGACGGGCTCGATTACTTCGAGCTCGGTATGATGCTCGTCGCCTCCGCGCTCATCGTGCAGATGGTGTTCTGGATGCGCCGCCACGGCCGCACGTTCAAGAAGCACCTCGAAGACAGCATGGCCGAGAACGCGCGACGCGCGAACTGGTGGGGCCTGCTCGTCGTCGTCGCGCTCGCCGTCGGGCGCGAGACCGCTGAAGCGGTCGTGTTCCTCTACGGGCTCGGTGCCGAAAAAGGCGGCATCGCGCACCTGCCGGTCGTGCTCGTGCTCGGCATCGCCGCGGCGTTGGCGACGTTCTGGCTGCTGCAGCAGGGCACGCGTTTCCTCTCGTGGCGGACGTTCTTCCGCGTGAGCGAAGTGCTGCTGCTCCTCCTCGCCGGTGCGTTGCTGGTGTCGGGCGTCGAGAAGCTGATCGCGCTCGGCATCGTTCCGGATGTCGGTGATCCGCTGTGGAACACGACCTGGTTGCTCGACGACTCGGGCCGGCTCGGCGGGCTCGTCGCGTCGTTCACCGGTTACCGTGCGCGTCCGGCGCTCCTGTCCGTCGCTGCGCTCGCCGTCTACTGGACGTCGGTGATCTACTTGCTGTACCGGCCGCGGCGCAACGTCGCGGCTGCGCCGGTGACCGCTCCACCGGTGCGGCACGCGCCGCATTCCTGAGAAGCACCTCCGCCCGTGGCCGGGCAGCAGCTAGCTTGCGCGATCCGGTGCGGTAGAATTCGCGCCCGCCGCCGGTTCCCCGCGGCGGCACCGCGATGCCGACTTCCGTACCCACTTCCGCTCCCGACTTAAGCAAGCTTCGCATCGACCGCAGCGTCGCGTCGCTGCGGCGCCGCCGCCGGCGCAAGTGGATCTGGCTCGCTGCGCTGGCGGTCCTTGTCGTTGCGGGGGCTCTCTGGCAGTGGCTGCGCCCGCACCCGCTTATCGTGCAGGCTGTCCCGGTCGTCACGTCGTACCCGTCGCAGCAGTACGTAGTCCTCAACGCGACCGGTTACGTCGTCGCGCAGCGCAAGGCGGCGATCTCGTCGAAGGCCACCGGCACGCTCGAATGGCTTGGAGTCGCCGAGGGCTCGCGTGTGAAGGAAGGCGACGTCATCGCGCGCATCGACGACCGCGACGTGCTCGCGCAGGCGCAAAGCGCGAAGGCCGCGGTCGGCGTCGCGCGCGCCAACATCGAGCAGAACCGCGCCGAACTGCAGAACTCGAAGGTCGAGCTCACGCGCGATCGGGATCTCGTCGCCAAAGGCTTCATCTCCCACTCCACGCTCGATGCCGCGCAGGCGCGTTACGATCGCGCCGTGGCAGCGGTGGCGAGCGCCGACGCGAGCCTCGCCGTGGCGGTTGCCAATGCGAAGAATGCCGAGCTCTCGGTCGACTACACGAAGATCCGTGCGCCTTTCGACGGCGTCGTGCTGACCAAGAACGCCAACGTCGGCGACCTCCTGACGCCATTCTCGAACGCAGCCGAGTCCAAAGGCGCCGTCGTGACGATGGCCGACATGTCGACGCTCGAAGTCGAGGCCGACGTGTCCGAAGCGAGTCTCGACAAGGTGAAGGTCGGCCAGCCCGCCGAGATCGTTCTCGACGCGATTCCCGATGTCCGCTTCCTCGGCCGCATCGATCGGATGGTTCCCACGGTCGACCGCGCCAAGGCGACGGTGACCGCGAAGGTGAAGTTCGACGCGATCGATCCGCGAGTCCTGCCCGAGATGAGCGCCAAGGTCGGTTTCCTGTCACGCGAAGTGACCGCCACCGACGAGAAGGCAGTACTCGCTGTCAATCCCGATGCCGTGGCGAAGCGCGACGGGCGATCGGTCGTGTTCGTGATCCGCAGCGACCGGGCGGTCGCGGTGCCGGTGACCACGGGCGCGAGCCTCGGCGACCTCGTCGCAATCACCGGTGACGTGAAGTCGGGCGACAAGGCGGTACTGAAGCCGGAAGCGAAGCTCGCGAGCGGCGCGCTCGTCGCCGTCACGGTCAAGTGACTGCACCGTCACCACTGGTCGCGATCGTCAAGTGACTGCGCCGCCACCTCTGGTCGTCATCGAGGGGCTGTCGAAGTACTACCTGCGCGGCGACCAGGTGATCCCGGTCCTCGTCGACCTCTCGCTGGAAGTCGCGCAGGGCGATTACATCGCGCTGATGGGCCCGTCCGGGTCGGGCAAGTCGACGCTCCTCAACCTGATCGCCGGCATCGACAAGCCGTCGGCGGGGACCATCCGCATCGGCGGCCTCGACATCACCGCGCTTTCCGATGCCGAGCTCGCGGAATGGCGCTCGATCAACGTCGGCTTCGTGTTCCAGTTCTACAACCTGATGCCGGTGCTGACCGCCTTCGGCAACGTCGAGCTGCCGCTGCAGTTGACGAACCTCTCGCGCAGCGAGCGCCGCGAGCGTGTCGACGCCGCGCTGGCGCTCGTCGGCCTGACCGATCGCGCGACGCACCTGCCGAACGAACTTTCGGGCGGCCAGCAACAGCGGGTGGCGATTGCACGCGCGCTCATCACCGATCCCGAGCTGATCGTCGCCGACGAGCCCACCGGCGACCTCGACCGCCTCACCGCGCAGGAGGTCCTCGGCCTCCTCGCTCGCCTCAATGCCGAGCTCGGCAAGACGATCATCATGGTGACGCACGATCCGAAGGCAGCCGAAACGGCGCACCGGCTGGTTCATCTCGAAAAGGGCGAGCTCGTCGCCTGAGTGTGAGCCGAGCGGCCGCGCGACGCGATGTTCATCCCGCTCCTGGTATTGAAGAACGCGCTGCGGCACCGGCTGCGCACGATCCTCACCGTGCTCGGCATCGTCGTCGCGATCGCCGCGTTCGGCCTGCTGCGCACGCTCGTCGACGCGTTCTACGCCGGCGCCAATGCGAGCTCGTCGGCGCGGCTCGTCACGCGCAACTCGGTGTCGCTCGTGTTTCCGTTGCCGATCAGCTATACGGATAAGCTGCGCCAGGTTTCCGGTGTGACCGGCGTCGCGTGGGCGAACTGGTTCGGCGGCGTTTACGTCAGCGAGCGCAATTTCTTTCCGCAGTTCGCGATCAGTGGCGCAAGCTACCTCGATCTCTATCCCGAGCTCGTGCTTCCGGACGCCGAGCGACGGGCGTTCCTCGCCGATCGCCAGGGCGCGATCGCCGGGCGCAAGCTTGCCGAGAAGTTCGGCTGGAAGGTCGGCGACCAGATACCTCTTCGCGGCACCATCTATCCGGGAACGTGGACCTTCAACCTGCGCGGCATCTACGACGGTGCCGAAGCGTCGACCGACACTTCGACGTTCTTCTTCCACTACGACTATCTCAACGAGACGTTCAGGCAGCGCTACGGCCGAAACATGGACAACGTCGGCCTCTACATCGAGTCGCTGAAGGATCCGTCCGCGGCGGCGGCCGTTTCGCAGGTGATCGACGCAATGTTCAGGAACTCCTATGCCGAGACGCTGACCGAGACCGAGAAGGCGTTCCAGCTCGGCTTCGTCGCCATGTCCGATGCGATCATCGGTGCCGTTCAGGCGGTCTCCTACATCGTGATCGTCATCATCATGGCGGTGATGGCCAACACGATGGCGATGACCGCGCGCGAGCGCTATGCCGAATACGCGACGTTGAAGGCGCTCGGCTTCGGCGGGGGCTTTGTCGCGCTCCTGATCCTGCTCGAATCGGTCGCGATCGCGCTTGCAGGCGGCGCACTCGGCGTGCTCGCCACGTTTCCGCTCGCTCGCGCGTTTGCGAGCACCATTGGATCGCTGATCAGCGGCTTCGAGGTATCGCGCGACACGATCACGCTGCAGCTCTCGGCGGCGCTGACGGTCGGCGTGGTCGCTGCGGTGATTCCGGCGTGGCGCGCGGCGCGCCTTCGCATCGTCGACGGGCTGCGGGCGATCGGATGAGCGCGCGATGAAGATTCCGTTCGCGTACATCGCGCGCAACCTCGTCGCACGGCGGCTCACCACCGCGCTGACCGCCGGCGGCATGGCGCTCGTCGTCTACGTCTTCGCGACCGTCCTGATGCTCGCCGCGGGCCTCAAGGCGACGCTCGTCGCGACGGGGCAGTACGACAACGTCGTCGTGATCCGACGCGGCTCGCAGACCGAGGTGCAGAGTGGCATCAGCCGCGACCAGGCGCGCGTCATCGACTCGCTCCCGGACATCGCCGTGGCAGGCGACGGCACGCGCCTCGTCTCGAAGGAATCGGTGGTGCTGATCAGCCTGCCGAAGCGTACGACCGGGCGCCCGGGCAATGTCGTCATCCGAGGCGTGACCGCAGCGGGCCTCGAGCTGCGGCCGCAGGTGAAGCTCGTCGCCGGCCGCATGTTCCGGCCGGGGACCTCGGAGATCGTCGTCGGGCGATCGATCGCGACCGGCTTTCGCGGCGCCCAGCTCGACGATACCCTTCGCTTCGGGTCGCGCGCGTGGACGGTCGTCGGCGTCTTCGACGCGGGCCGCACCGGCTTCGATTCGGAGATCTGGGGCGACGCGACACAGATGCTGCAGGCGTTTCGCCGCAACGGTTATTCGTCGATCGTCTTCAAGCTCGCCGACCCGGACCGCTTCGACGCGGTGAAGACCGAGCTCGAGAGCGACCCGCGGCTCACCATCGAAGCAAAGCGGGAAAAGCAGTTCTACGCCGACCAGTCACAGGGGTTGGCGAACTTCATCCGCGTGCTCGGTACCGGCATTTCGATCATCTTCTCGATCGGTGCAGTGATCGGTGCCGCGATCACGATGTATGCGAGCGTCGCCTCGCGCACCGCCGAAATCGGCACGCTGCGCGCACTCGGCTTCCCGCGCGGCGCGATCCTGATGGCGTTCCTGACCGAGGCGCTGCTGCTCGGCCTCGTCGGCGGCGTCGTGGGCCTCGGCGCCGCATCGTTCATGCAGGCGATGACGATCTCGACCACCAATTTCCAGACCTTCGCCGAGATCGCCTTCTCATTCGCGCTGACGCCATCGATCGTCGCGGCTTCGCTCGCCTTTGCGCTCGCGATGGGCTTCGTCGGCGGGTTCCTTCCGGCTGCGCGCGCGGCGCGGATGAAGATCGTCGATGCGCTGAGGGCGGCGTAGGCGCAGGCGGAGTCAGTTTGCGCCGCTCAGGTATTTCGACATGATGGTCACCGGAACCGGCTTGACTTCGTCGCTGTCGGGGGCGAGAGGTTTCATCGCCGTTTCGCGATCGTCGGGCGTTCCCGGAATCTCGGCGCTGCCGTTCACCACACAAGAGCTTGTCGTCCAGCCGTTCACGCCGCGCAGCGGTTTCAGGGTCGACACTGGTGCATTGTATTGCTGCCACGTAACGTACTTCACCTGCATCAGGCGCGGCGTAGCGTCGAACGGATCATGAGGCAGGCACGTGCCGTCATACTGAAGCTGCGCCTTGTGCTGCGAGGCGTGGCGCTGCACGTGAACCTTGATGCGCTTCGATCGTGCGGCTTTCGTGGACGAACCGGCGTCATCGTCAGCGACGGTGAGATACGCGAAGCGCACGAATCGACGCTGCGGTACGTCGGTGGCAATGGCGAGCGGTTCCGACAGATCGTCGAAAGCGAACGAAAGGTCGATCGGAAACGGCTGCAGGCATTCGGATCGCAGGAGGGGCGGCGAGACCCGCTCGTCGACGCAATATCGCGGCTGCACCAGCGCGAGCAGACTCATGTTCTGCTCAACTTCGGGACGCGTGTACACGCGATCGCGGATGCGAACGTAGTCGGTCGCGTTGTGGTACGTGAAATAGGTGGGCTCTGAGAGGTCCACCGAGCCAACCGCAACCGCGTTGGTCTCGCTCCCGAGTGCACCACGGTAGACCACCTGCAGTACGACGTCGGTGACCGCGAAAGGAATTGGTTTCTCCGAGAAGTCGAACTCGACAAGCTGTTCCGAACCCTTGGCGATCGTGACACCGGTGATGGGCGGCGCTACCAGGATCTGCTCGACGCCGTCGCGGCACTCGGTCGTCGCGTCGGGATTCGTCTCCACGATGACCGAGAAGGCCTCATCGCACGGTGCGACGCCAACCACGTTATCGAGCTCCGGGGTGTACTTCAGATCCTTGTGATAGCGGATAACGGCGATCAGATCCCCGCCGTTCATGTCCTGTGCCTGCGGGGACCCGTCGGCGTTCAGGAAGTCCGGGGTCAGATTCTGCACTTTGGCGCGAATCTTCGCGAAGCCCTTCGAGTCGGAGTGGTCGGCGAGTGCGAAGACTTCTTCGTCAGGTGGCGTGATCTCGATCTGGCCGCGAAAGAAGTAATTGATCAGCCCCGCCGAGTAGGAAACAGCACGTGGAATGAGGAGGTCCGCCATCCCGTCGTAGTTGACCCGGTTGAGGGTGTACCGCGGCAAGGCACCATGTGTCTGAAGAAACTGGTCCCACAGGCCGAAAGTCGTGAGCGGAACGTTAGACGCGGCAGAGCCCTGCCAGGAGTCGGTGACCGACCCGAAGTAGACGTAAGTGGGGGTCGGATCGGCGGCCGCGCCGCCGTCCCACTGCGGCGCCGGCAGCTTCCGCACGGTGTATGCGCTGGTCTGTCGTGGCGGCGACGGGTACTCGCTCGAATCGAAGTTGTGGGCAGCGCTGAAGAATCCCTGGTTGCTGTAGTTCGCGAGTCCCTTGCCGGTCAGCGACGCGGTGCCTTTCGCAGTGCTCCAGTAGTCCGAGTACCTGGCGAAAGCGGGAATCGGGTAACTCCCGGCGGCGAGCGGGAGCGGCGAGACCTTGACGGACGTGTCATAGGGTTGCCTGAGATCGAAAGCGGTGGCACCCAAAGCGCGGGCATTCATGTACTTCTCGTAGACGCTCGAGTGCCCGCCCGGACATCCCGGAGTCCATGAGCAGTACTTACCGGCGTGCGGTTCGTTTCGAGTGTGTTGCGGCTGCGCCATGTCCTGGTTCACGTGAAGCACGTCACCGAGTGCGCGAAACGTGGTCGCCCAGTACATCCGGCGTAATTCGTGTCGTCTCGCCGGATCCTGGGTGCCGGCAATGTCGGCGTAGTCTGATCCGCTATACGACTGGAGCGTCAATGCGCGAAACATGGCCTCTCGCGCGTCGAAGACCGTGAACGTGTTGAATCGCGGCGATTGCGGCGTATTGGGATCCGCGAAGGCGTTCGCGCTTCCCATCGCCCAGTCCGGCGCCTTGTTGAGCTCGTCGCCAAGGGCGTTGAGAAGCACGGAGCTGAGCTTTCGATCGTAATAGGGATCGTAGAAGTGGCTGAGCGGTCGGCTGAGCGGTGGAAAGATGTCGCGCGGCGTAGGGGGATCCTCGTCGGTGTTGTCGTCCTCGCGGATTGCGCCATACATTAGCCACGTGCGAACGCGATCGCTCGCAGTACTTACCTTTAGTAGTTCTAGGATATGAAGCTCGTAGTCCTGCGCCTCGTGCGCGATCGGAAGCCCCTGCGAGAATCGCGTAGCCGTTTCGAAGTAGCCTTTCTTGATGCCTAGTGGGGCATGGTCGTCCAGCCCAAGCGCACGCGTCAATGAGGACAGGTTGCCTCCCGAATCCGGCGCGAGTTGTGACCGTGCATAGGCAAACTGGGTAATCTTGGCGTGGGTTGCTTGCTCATAGCTGCGGGTAATCGGGGAATACCAAGTGACGGCGCAGACTAGAAGTAGCGTGAGGCCGCGATTCATTTGAGATTCTCCTGAACGAATGCTTGCAGTCGCTCGCTATCGGCGGGGCCGTCTGGGTTGGGCGCGACGGCGGACCTTGCGGCAAGCTCGCCGATTACGTCCACGGTTTCCTTCTGGTGAGCCGATTGGGCGAGGTCGCGCGCTTCAAGGTAGATCGCGCGTAACATCGGGTATAGGCGCTTCTGGCTTTCACCGCCGTATGAACAACCCCGGTTAGCAAACCCCCAGAATAACGCTTCGATACGCTGTTCGTGAGTTCCTGCAGATCGTTGCAGCGCGTAGCGCTCGTGAAGACGCGGCACCGGTGGTTCGACGTGTCCCTCGTGTAGGAAGACGGTGGTCGGCACATAGCCCGGCACGTAGATCAGCGCTTGCGGATCCTTGTTCGCCACGCGGTAGGTGCTCCACGCACTCCACGCATCGACATGGAAGCGGCCCGCCTCGTCGGTTACGGTACCGGCCGCGTGAAAGCAGATCGTGCGGCCGCCACTCCCGAAGAACCCCTTCGGATCGGTCGCGTCTTCCCACAAGTAGCTCACGTAGGCACCGGGGATCGGTTTGCCTGTGCCGGCGTCGACGACGATACCGGCCAGCGGCGCCCCATAAAGGCGTTGCGGGGCGTTGTTCCAGAAGATGTAGCAGAACAGGATGAGATTGATGTAACCGACGATCGAAAGAACGAGCCGCATCTTGAACATGACGTCACATCCCATCGACCCGCCAGACACCATCCTCGGACCGGATCAGGTAGACCATGAACTGCTGCGGGCCGTCCGCGGTGTCGCGGACGACGTTGAGCTCGGCAACATCGAGATTGAAGGTCATGCCCGTAATCGTTCCAGCCTGCCCGACGATCGTCGAAAGGTCGGGTTGAAGCTGGTTGAAGATGCCTTCGTACTTTTCGTAGGCGCTTTTCGTGAACGCGGTCAGCGCGCCGGTGACGTTGCCGGCGCCAAGTCTCGTCAGCATCTGCTCGTAGACGGCGCGGATGCGGTTGCCGTACAGGTTGGGCATCAGGACGACGATCGATTTCTTCGTCTCGTAGATGACGCGATCCAGATCGTCGTACGCCTTGATGGCGACGTTCCACGTTCCTACCGGATACGTGACCGCGAAGGAAAACGGCCCGTCGGCGAACTGTGCGGGGGTAGCGATGACGTTCGGGTAGCCGTCGCCGTCGAGATCGAAGAAGATCTGCTTGAACGTCGCGCCGC
>DASVWR010000035.1:0-8989 GCA_036393115.1 Casimicrobiaceae bacterium | reverse complement strand
CTCGCCACGGCTCCTGATCGTCACGTCGCGATTCATCACGCTGACGCGTCCGTCGTCGGTGAGAGCGCGCAGCATCAGCCGGTTGACGAACGCCGATTCCGGGTACGTCGACGTGTAGTGGTTGCCAACCTCGAAATCGACGCGGTTGTCGGCGCCGACCTCGGAGACCCAGCAGTCGACGATCCGGTCGGGTGCCTGCGTGCGCAGCACCCAGAGATCGCCGTCGCGTGCCATCCAGTGCGTCTCGTCGCCGATGCTCACCCGCGCTCCATCCACGAGGGGGAGCGGCACGCGCGGGGCGAGCGATCCGAAGCCGGGGTCGACGACGAAGCGTCCTTCCGCGAGCGCAATGGTGAGGAACATGTGCGTGCGTGGCGCCTCGGTACGTGCGGCGACCACGACGACGCGCGCCGTATGCCGCTGCGGCGCGAAGCCGATCCGCTCGAGCACGGCGGCGAACAGCGTTCCGTGCTCGAAGCAGTAGCCGCCGCGCCTCTGCGTTACCAGCTTGTCGGCGACGGCATCGAGGTCGAGCCTCACGTCGCGCCCGAGCAGCACGTCGATGTTCTCGAACGGAATGTGGCGCATGTGCGCGCGAAGGAGACCCGCCAGCGTCGCGTGGTCGGCGCGCAGATCACCGCGCCATCCGACACGGTCGAGATAGGCATCGAGGTCGAAGGCCATAACGACGTGCTCCCTCGCGCGAAACCGCTAAGATGCGCCGATCATAGCTCGTTCCGGAGTCTCCGATGACTGCTGCCAAACGCCCGTCGTCACGCGAACCGCTACGCGCTCGCTCGAAGGGCGCCGCGGCAGCGCGAGACGGCGCCGGAATCGTGACACTCGCGCATCAGGTGCGCGCTTGGGCCGACGAAGTGCTCGGCGTGGCTGGTGCGGCGGCCGATCTCTCGCTCGGAGCGGCGCGCGCGATCGCGGTTGGGGCCGGGCAGCGCCAAGCGCTCGCGAGTGCCGGAACGGTGCTGCGCAAGGCGCGCGAGGCGGCAGGTCTCAGCCTCGCCGAGGTCGCGAGCGCCGTCGACCTGCGCGATCCCGCGCTGCTCGCGCTGGTCGAGAAGGGCCGCGTCGCACTGCCGTTCGAGGTCGTGCTGCGGCTCGCGTCGGTGCTTGCGCGCAACGATCCGATCTCGTTCGTGCTGCGCTTCACGCGTTCGTGGAATCCGGGGCTCTGGCGCGCGCTCGAAGACCTCGGCGTCGGCCGCCTCGCGATCCAGGCTGGGCGCGAGCGCGAGTTCGCGAACCTGTACCGGGCGAACGATCGCGCACGCACGCTCTCCGACGACGAATTCGCCGCGGCGCTCGCCTTCACGCGCGCGGCGTTCGACGCCGCGATGGCCTTGCGTGACAGCGGCGTCCGACCGAAGCGCCGACACAGACCGAATCGGCGGCGCACCGGCCGAGCGTAGGAACGCTCTGCAAACTCGGGACGGGCCGCGTCTTAGCGAGGCGCCGTACCGGAGTGCCATGCGTTCGCGACGCGAGTGGGAGCGCCTGCCGTCGCGGGTGGCGCGGGGAGCCCAGCACCACTTCTCGGCCGCCGCCGCCGCACACCTGGCGAGTCCGCGCCGGGTCCCCGCAGGCAGGCGTTTGCGTACTTCGAGCGTCGCGAACGCATGGCACTCCGGTGCGGCGCCCCCCCAAAAAACGTGGTCCGTCCCGGGTTTCGCTAGACGGCGCCGGTGCGCCTGCCGATCCGCGCGGCAAAGCCCCAGGCGAGAACCGGCAGCGCGACAGCGGCCGCGGCGAACACCGCGCGCGCCGACAGATGGTCGACGACCCACGACGCCGCGACGACGCCGACCGACTGGCCGAAGAAGAGCGCGCACGAGAACAGCGACACGGCCGTGCCGCGCACGCTGGGCGCCATCTGCGTCGCATGGGTCTGCAGCGTGTTGTGCACCATGTAGAAGCCGAGCCCGCCCGCGAAGCACGCCGGAAGCGCCCAGCCCCAGTGCACCATTCCGGCGAGGACCGCGAAGATCACGCCGAGCACGACGCCGCCGCGGCGCGCAAGACCCGATTCACCCCAGCGCGACAGCATGTGCGGCGCGATCCGGCTGTAGCAGAAACCGCCCACTCCGTAGAGCGCGAGAACGCCTCCGGCCCACGCCATCGAGAGACCGAAGCGCTGGTGCAGGTACGACGGCACGAACGCGAACGCGCTATAGGCGACGGCACCTTCGACGACGCTGATTGCGAGCACCTCGCGCGCCCACGGCTCGGCGACGACCTCGCGCAGCCGGGCAACGAATCCTCGCTGCAACTGCGCCGGACGAGCGACGGGCGCCGAGTCGCCACGCGTGCGCCTCATCTCGACTTGCATCATCACGCCCGAGACGGCAAACAGCAGCGCCAGCGCAACGAACACGCTTCGCCAGCCGAGCGTATCGGCGAAGATGCCGCCCGCCCACTGACCGATGATCATGCCGACGACGGTCGCGGAGAGCAGCCTCGCGAGTACCTCCTGCCTGCGGCCGTAGTCGACCGAGTCGCCGATCCACGCCATCGTGAGCGGGATGATCGCGGCCGCTGTGCCGCCGGTGGCCGCGCGAAATGCGACCAGCCAGCCGAGCGTCGGCGCGAGGCCGGCGGCGAGGTTGCTCGCGGCGCATCCGAGCACTGCCACCGAGACGACGCGAAACTTGCCGTAGCGGTCGGCGACCGGCCCGTAGACGAGCTGCAGGAGCCCGTAGGCGATCGCGAAGGCGGAGATCACCTGCGCGGCGACCCCGGTCGTCACGTCGAACTCGCGTGCGAGCGCCGGTAGCAGCGGATCGCACACGCGCATCGTCGTCATGCTCGCGAACGCCGCGAGCGAGAGAAGTGCGAGCTGCCGGTCGGAGGCGGTGACCGGCGCGATCCCGCGCGACACGGTCAAGCCGCTGCGGGAAGCAGGGTTCCGCGCACCTCGCCGAAACCGATTCGCGCAGCACCCGGCCGCTCGCACCAGCCGCGCATGATCACCGTATCGCCATCGTCGAGGAACGCGCGCGATTCGCCGTCCGGAAGCGCGACCGGCTTCGTTCCGCCGTGCGTCAGCTCGATCAGCGCGCCGGCCTCGTCGGAGGCGGGGCCCGACAGCGTGCCGGTTCCGAGGAGATCGCCCGGCCGCAGGTTGCAGCCGTTGACCGTATGGTGGGCGACGATCTGCGCGATCGTCCACCACGCGTGCCGGTAGCTCGTCGACGAAAGCCGCGCGGGAGGCGCATGGTCGGCGTGCATTCGCGACGTCTCGATCAGCACTTCGAGACGGATATCGAATGCGCCCTCGGCGGCAACGGCCTCCGAGTCGAGGTAGGAAAGCGGCTTCGGCTCTTCCGGCGGCCGGCTCAACGGGACACGGTACGGCGCGAGTGCTTCGAGCGTAACGATCCACGGCGAGATCGTCGTCGCGAAGTTCTTGCCGAGGAATGGCCCGAGCGGCTGATATTCCCACGCCTGGATGTCTCGCGCCGACCAGTCGTTCAAGAGGCACAGGCCGAACACGTGCGCGTCGGCGTCGTCGATCGCGATCGGCGTACCGAGCGCATTGCCGACGCCGATGTAGACGCCGAGCTCGAGCTCGTAATCGATGCGCCGGCTCGGCACGAGCGCCGGCACCACGGCGCCTTTCGCGAGCACCTGTCCGCGCGGGCGCACGAACTGCTGGCCCGAGATGCCGATCGACGACGCGCGACCGTGATAGCCGATCGGCACCCACCGGTAATTCGGCATCAGCGGCTGGTCGGGGCGGAACAGCCTGCCGACGTTGGTCGCGTGGTGGATCGACGTATAGAAGTCGGTGTAATCGCCGATCTCGGCCGGGACCGCGTATTCGGCGCGCACCTGCGGCACGAGACATCCGCGCAGCCGCTCCTCGCGCGGCGACTCCCGTCGCAATGCGCGCGACAGCTCGAGACGGAGCGCCGACCACGCGGCCGGCCCCATCGCCATCAGCGGATTGAGTTGCGCGCCGGTCGCCGCCTGCGCGGCCCGCGCAGCGGCGCCGTCGAACACTCCGGCCGCCTGCGCCGCCGCGAGGTCGACGATCTCGGCGCCGATCGCCACCCCGCCACGAAGCGCTTCGCCCGATCCCGCGCGCCTGAACATCGCGAACGGCAGGTTCTGCAGCGGGAAATCGCCGTCGGGCGCCCGCGCCGATTCGACCCAGCATTCGAGCGCGGGGTCGTGCGTCTCGTTCAGCGTCGTCATCGCCGCAGCGGATCGAAGTGCCTGCGCAGGTCCTGCCAGCAGCGATAGTACCCGGCCTGCAGTTGCGGCGTTTCGAGCGCGAAGCGCGTCGGCCGGATCACGCAGCGCGTTTCGAACATGATGGCCATCGTGTCGCGAATGTAGTCGGGACGGCTCACGTCGGCAGCACTCGCCTTCTCGAAGGTCTGCGCGTCGGGGCCGTGCGCGGTCATGCAGTTGTGCAGGCTCGCTCCGCCCGGCACGAAACCTTCGGCCTTCGCGTCGTAGACCCCGCGTACGAGGCCCATGAATTCGCTCGCCACGTTGCGGTGGAACCACGGGGGCCGGAACGTGTGCTCCATCGCGAGAATCCGCGGCGGGAAGATCGCGAAGTCGATCGTGTCGACGCCCGGCGTATCCGACTGCGACTGCAGCACGAGGAAGATCGATGGATCGGGATGATCGTAGCTGACCGAGCCGATCGCATTGAAGCGGCGAAGGTCGTACTTGTACGGCGCGTCGTTGCCGTGCCAGGCGACGACGTCGAGCGGCGAATGGTCCATCTCGGCCGACCAGAGGTTCCCCATGAAGCGCGCGACGAGCTCGGACTTCGCATCGCGGTCCTCGTACCATGCGACCGGGATCAGGAAATCGCGCGGATGGGCGAGACCGTTTGAGCCGATCGGCCCCATCTCGGGCAGCCGAAATGGCGCGCCGAAGTTCTCGCAAATGTAGCCGCGAGCGGTCGCATCGACGAGCTCGACGCGAAAGCGCACGCCACGTGGAATGACAACGATCTCCTGCGGCTCGGCTTCGATGACGCCGAGCTCGGTGAAAAAGCGCTGCCGCCCTTCGTGGGGAACGATCAGCATCTCGCCGTCGGCGCTGTAGAAATAGCGATCGGTCATCGACCGGTTCGCGACATAGACGTGGATGGCGCAGCCGGTCTGCGCAGAGGGATCACCGTTGCCGGCCATCGTCACGATGCCGGAAACGAAATCGGTGGGTGCGGTCGGGAAGGGAAGCGGATCCCAGCGCAACTGATTGGGCGGCGTCGCGGCGGTGGCAAAATCGCCGTCATAGCGGCCGTTGTCGATGCGCCGGAACGGAAGATGGACCGCCGCCGGGCGAATCCGGTACAGCCACGAGCGCCGGTTGGCGCCGCGCGGCGCGGTGAATGCGGTTCCGGAGAGCTGCTCGGCGTAGAGGCCGTAAGGGCACCTTTGCGGCGAGTTCTGTCCGACCGGCAATGCGCCGGGCGACGCCTCGGTCGCGACTTCGTTGCCGAACCCGGACTGATAGCGAATCGCCGCGGTTCCCGATACCTCGGCCGTCTGCCGGCCCTGTGTCATGTCGGTCGTCATCGTCATCATCGACTCCGTTCAATGGCTTGCCGGCGTCGCACCGACGCCGTCGCGCGCGCGCGCCATCGCGTCGTGCAGCACCTTGCCGTCACCGATGTGGTTGGCGAGGAGCAGGATCAGCTTCGCATTGACGAGGCGGCTCTCGTCGGGTGTGAGATCGCGGTGCATGTCGATCAGCGCCTCGTAGAAATCGTCGGCGTCGACGATGTTGGGCTGGATGTTGAGCATCGTGGGCATCTCCATTCGTCAGGCGTTGCAGGTCGCGCGCGCGACGGCCGCGCGGATCGCCGCGGGATCGAAGCGGCGCCAGCGCGCGCAGACGTGCTGATCGGGACGAATCAGGTACGTGGTGCCATCCTGCGCATCGAAGCGGTCCGCAAGAAGCGCCTCGACGTCCTCGAGCACGGTGAGACCAGCCGGTGCGGCCCGGGTCGCACTGCGCGCGGCACCGCGCGGCATGCCGGCACCGGCGCCGTTCTGCGCGGCGCCGTCCCGCACGACGACGACGGGAACGACAGGGATCGGCGCGTCGGCGAGCGCTGCGAGCTCCGCGAGGAGCCCTGGTGCAGACACGAGCCCGGTTGCCGGCGTTCCCGCGATGCTGAAATACACGACGGTGAAGCGGTCGCCGGTGTGCGGAAGGAACCAGCCGTCCCTCCCATCGAGGCGCACCGGAGCATCGGCGACCGGCGCTCCCGGGACCATCAGCCCGGCGAAGGCATCGCGGTCCGGCGTGTTGAGCGGCGACGCGGTGAGCGTCGTCGGCAGCGACAGTCGGCCGCTGTTGACGAGCCGCCGCGCGAACGGGTGGTCCTTCGCGAGCTTCAGCACCGCATTGCGGAACGAGCGACTCATCTCGCTCTTCGGCGTGATGAAATCGGTCGAGCGGGTGGAATGCCGGATGTTCTCGTCGGCGGCGTACTCGCGCTCGACTGCGTAGCTGTCGAGGAGCGCCGCCGGCGCGCTGCCGGCGAGCACGAGCGCCAGCTTCCAGCCGAGATTGTCGGCGTCCTGCACGCCAGAATTGGCCCCGCGTGCGCCGAACGGCGACACGCCGTGCGCCGAATCGCCGGCGAAGATCACGCGCCTGTGCACGAAGTGATCCATCCGCTGGCACGCGAACGTGTAGACGCTGATCCACTCGAATTCGAACCGTGCGCTTTCGCCGAGCAGCGCCTTCACGCGCGAAACGACGCGCTCGGGCTTGCGCTCCTCGTCGGGGTTCGCATCCCAGCCGAGCTGGAAGTCGATCCGCCAGACATTGTCGGGCTGCATGTGCAGCAGCACCGACTGGTTGCGATGAAACGGGGGATCGAACCAGAACCAGCGCTCGGCGGGAAGATCGGCCTTCATCTTCACGTCGGCGATCAGGAAGCGATCGTGAAAGACGCGCCCTCTGCTCTCCTCCCCCAGCATCGCGCGCACCGGCGAGCGCGAGCCGTCGCACGCGACGACGTAGGCGGCCTCGACGCGGTACGGCCCGTCGGGCGTCTCGACGGTGAGCGCGACGTGGTCGTCCCGCGGCTCGACCGCGACGACGCGGTTCTTCCAGCGCACGTCGACCCCGGGCACCGCCGCCGCGCGCTCGTACAGGTACCCCTCGAAGTAATACTGCTGCAGGTTGATGAATGCGGGCCGCCGATGGCCGCTGTCGGGAAGGAGATCGAACGCGTAGACGAGCTCGTCCTGGAAATACACCTTGCCGACATTCCACGAGACGCCCTTCTCCACGAGCCGGTCACCGACCCCCAGCCGGTCGCAGATCTCGAGCGTGCGCTTCGCGAAGCAGATCGCGCGCGAGCCCGTCGACAGCTTGTCGTCATCGTCCAGCACGATCGTGCGCACGCCCTTCTGTGCAAGATCGATGGCGAGCGCGAGCCCAACCGGACCCGCGCCGACGACGATCACTGGGTGGCGTGCGGGCGTTCGCGCGTCCTGGTCTGCCGAGCGCGCGTAGCGAAGCGTCAACTTCTGGAAGTCGACGTCGGCCACGGCAGCGTCACCCGCGCGCCCCGGTCGACGCGGAAGCGCCGGTCGACGCAGGCGCCGGGGTCGGCGCGGGCGCCGCCTCGCCTTCGAGCGCCTGCCACATTTCCTGATCGCGTTGCGCGGTCCAGATGCGCGGGTCCGGATACTTCGTCGCGAGATCGTACGCGCGTGTGACGTCGAATGGCATGCAGTGATCGAAGATCACCCACTGCCCATACTTCGGCTTCAACGTATCGTAGGTTTCGCGATAGACGCTGCGCAGGTCCCTGCCGGCCAGCGCGCCGCGCTTCACCAGTGTGTAGAGCTCGCTCAGGAACGTGCGCGTCTGCGCGAGCCCTGCCTGCACTTGCTGGGGTGTCTTCAGCGCGGCGCCGCGACCCGGGACGAGTTTTTCCGGCGCGAGCGCGGCGATCGCGTCGAGCGTCGCAGGCCAGTCCTCGTAATACGCGTCGCCGGCGTACGGAGTGGTGTCGTACTCGACGAGATCGCCGGAAAACAGCACCTGGTCCTGCGGCAGCCAGACCACCGTGTCGCCTTTCGTGTGGCCGCGGCCGAGTTGCATGATCCGTACCTCGAGCGCGCCCAGCCACAGCGCCATCTCGCCCTTGAACACGAGGTTCGGCCAGGTGAGGCCCGGCACCGATTCGACCGCGCGGAAGAGCCGCGGAAAGCGCTCGATCTCGCTCTTCATGTCCTGCGCGCCGCGCTCGACGATGAGATCGCGCGTGTCCTGGCTCGCGATGACGTGCGAAGCGCCGTAGGCCGCGGCGCCGAGGACGCGCACCGCGTGATAGTGCGACAGCACCACGTAGCGGATCGGCTTGTCGGTGACCTCGCGGATGCGGCGGATCACGTCCTGCGCCATCACCGGCGTCGCCTGGGTGTCGATGACCATCACCGCGTCGTCGCCGACGACGATGCCGGTATTGGGGTCGCCCTCGGCCGTGTAGGCCCAGGCGTGCGGCGAGAGCTGGTCGAACGTGACCTTCTTCTCGGCGAGATCGGCGTGGGAAGCGAACTGCTTGCTCATGGACGGGTCCTCCGGTGACGATCGGTATCGCTGCGAATGCGGGAGCGACGAATCGTAGGGC
Organism: Casimicrobiaceae bacterium; assembly: GCA_036393115.1. Classification (GTDB taxonomy): domain Bacteria; phylum Pseudomonadota; class Gammaproteobacteria; order Burkholderiales; family Casimicrobiaceae; genus VBCG01. The sequence continues at coordinate 357 of DASVWR010000035.1, read as the reverse complement.
TGATTTAGTCTTACGTCAACCGATTAGCATTGACCTAATTCTTTCGCTTTTGACAGATCGATTTGCACAGGTACAATCGAAGGCCTGCGCTCCCGCACCCGGGGGCGGGCGCAACCGACATGACGCTCGATCACCGCGACCCCCCGCCGCACGCGCCGGCTCAGCGCCGGGCTCGCCGCGAGGCCGTCGCACCGAACGCGAAGGAGCGGCGCGGCATCCAGTCGGTCGAGACCGGGGGCGAGCTCCTGCGCTCGCTCACCCGGCACGCATCGTCGATGATGCTGAAGGATCTCGCGCGCGATGCGGGCATGGCCCCGGCCAAGGCGCACCCGTATCTGGTGAGCTTCGCCAAGCTCG
>DASVWR010000034.1:0-7738 GCA_036393115.1 Casimicrobiaceae bacterium | reverse complement strand
CGCCAATCGCCCCGACTGGACGCTCTCGCGCCAGCGCCACTGGGGAACGCCGCTGCCGTTCTTCGTCGACCGCACGACCGACGAGCTCCACCCGGACACGCTCGAGCTTCTCGAGCGCGCGGCGAAGAAGGTCGAGGAGGGCGGCATCGAGACGTGGTTCGAGGCGAGCGAAGCCGACTTCGGCGTCGACGCTGCGCGCTGGCGCAAACTCACCGACACGCTCGACGTCTGGTTCGATTCCGGCAGCACGCACCAGACGGTGATGGGCGGTCCGGAGGGCCGTACGCGCCATCTCGGCTCGCGGCCCGCGGACACCGGCTTTCCCGCCGACCTCTATCTCGAAGGCTCCGACCAGCATCGCGGCTGGTTTCATTCGTCGCTTCTCGTCTCGTGCATGCTGAACGGCGTCCCGCCGTATCGTGCGCTGCTCACCCACGGCTTCGCCGTCGACGGTGGCGGCCGCAAGATGTCGAAGTCGAAAGGCAACGTCGTCGCGCCGCAGAAAGTCGCAGGAACGCTGGGCGCGGAGATCCTGCGGCTGTGGGTCGGCGCCACTGACTACTCGGGCGAGCTGACGATCTCCGACGAGATCCTGAAGCGCGTTGTCGAGAGCTACCGGCGGATCCGTAACACGCTGCGCTTCCTGATGGCGAACACGGCGGATTTCGACGCCACGAAGGACGCGCTTCCTCTCGGCGAGCTTCTCGAGATCGACCGCTTCGTGCTCGCGCGGGCACGCGAGGTCGGCGCGGCGATCGCCGCCGACTATCTTGCCAACGAGTTCCACCTCGTCGTGCAGCGCCTGCAGACCTGGTGCTCGGAGGATCTCGGCGGGTTCTACCTCGACGTGCTGAAGGATCGGCTGTATACGACGCCGGCGAAGAGCGTCGCGCGACGCTCGGCGCAGACGGCGCTCGCGCGGATTCGCGATGCGCTCCTGCTGTGGATGGCGCCGATCCTGTCGTTCACCGCCGAGGAGGCGTGGAAGTTCATCCATCCGACCGATCCGACGATCTTCGTGCACACGTGGGACTCCATCCTGCCGCCCGTTCCCGAGGCCGACGAGCTGATCGCGCGGTGGGCGCGGATCCTCGATGTCCGCGCAACCGTCCAGAAGGAGCTCGAGGCGGTGCGCCAGGCGGGTGCGATCGGCTCGTCGCTGCAGGCCGAGGTCGATATCGTGGCCGATCATGCGACGTGGCGCACGCTCGCCGCATTGGGCGACGATCTGCGCTTCGTGATGATCACCTCGGCCGCATCGGCGCGCCTGGGCGATGCCGTCGCGATCGCCGTCGCCCCGAGCCCGCATGCAAAGTGCAATCGCTGCTGGCACTGGCGCGCGGATGTCGGCGCCGATCCGGCGTACCCGGGCCTTTGCGGACGCTGTCATGCCAATCTGTTCGGACCCGGCGAAGAGCGCCGTCACGCGTGAGCGGCGCTTCGGCGACGCCGGTGTCGCGCGGGTTGCGCTGGCTGTGGATCTCGCTTGCCGTCGTCGTGGCCGACCAGGCGACCAAGCACTGGATCCTCGCCGTGCTGCATCGTGGCGACGAGGTCGTACTGACGCCGTTTGCGAGCCTCGTTCTCGCCTTCAATACCGGTGCCGCGTTCAGCTTTCTCGCTGGAGCCGCCGGCTGGCAACGCTGGATGTTCGCGGCGATCGCAGCGATCGCGTGCCTCGTGATGGCGTGGCTCCTGCGCCGCGGCGGCAGCGCCCTCTACTGCACCGGGCTTGCACTGATCATCGGCGGCGCGCTCGGCAACCTGGTCGATCGCCTGACCGTCGGGCAGGTGGTCGATTTCGTGCTGCTCCATTACCGGCACTGGTACTACCCCGCATTCAACGTCGCCGACAGCGCGATCACCGTCGGCGCGGCGGCGATCATCGTCGACAGCCTGCGCCCGCGGCCGCGTGCCGGGCACGTCGATGCGCGCCACTGACATGACGACCGAGTTGCCGCCGAAGCACGCGTCCGCCGCGGATCGAACCGATGCCGCGCCGGCGGATGCCGGCATCACCGTCGTGCTCGCAAGTCCGCGCGGATTCTGCGCCGGCGTCGATCGCGCGATTGCGATCGTCGAGCAGGCGCTGGAGCGCTTCGGTGCGCCGATCTACGTCCGCCACGAGGTCGTCCACAATCGCTACGTCGTCGACGACTTGAGGCGGCGCGGCGCGGTGTTCGTCGAGGAACTCGCCGACGTTCCGGCGGGCTCCACCGTGGTGTTCAGTGCCCACGGCGTCTCGCGCGCGGTGCGCGACGAGGCGGCGGTGCGCGGCCTGCGCGTGTTCGACGCGACCTGCCCGCTCGTCATGAAGGTGCACGCCGAGGTCGTGCGGATGCGCGAGCAGGGGCGTGAGGTGGTGATGATCGGCCATGCGGGCCATCCCGAGGTCGAAGGCACGATGGGACAGTGCGATGGCGGCGTCTATCTCGTCGAGACTGTCGACGACGTCGCGACGATCGCCGTGCGCGACCCGCAGCGACTCGCGTGGGCGACGCAGACCACCCTGTCGGTCGATGACGCCGCGGCGATCGTCGCGGCGCTGAAGGAGCGCTTCCCGTCCATCGTCGGCCCGCGGCGCGACGACATCTGCTACGCGACGCAGAATCGCCAGGATGCCGTGAAGGCGCTCTCCGGCGAGGTCGACGTCGTCATCGTCGTCGGCAGCCCGAGCAGCTCCAACTCCAACCGGCTGCGCGAGGTGGCGGCGCTGCGCGGCCTGCCGGCCTACATGATCGACGCCGCCGACGAGCTTCGCCCCGAATGGCTCGCCGGCGCGCGCCGCGTCGGCGTCACCGCCGGCGCCTCGGCACCCGAGCTGCTGGTCCGCCAGGTCGTCGAGCGGCTGACGGCACTCGGCGCGACGTCGGTGCGCGAGGTCGAGGGAATCGTCGAACGCGTGTCGTTCCCGATGCCGAGAGGGCTCGGTCAGTTTACCGGGACGAATTCGTAGAGGTCGAAGCCGGGCCCCTGCTCGACGAGCTTGGTCAGCACCGCGAAGCCGGTGCGCGTGCCGCGACGCAGGCTCACCGCCTGCTCGAGCGCGAACGCTCCCGCGGGTGCGGCGAGCTGCGGCGAGGCGCCTTCCGACTCGAACTCGTCTTCCTCCGGCAGCACCAGCACCGGCAGGAGGTCGGCGTCGGTCGCATCCTCCGGGGCCGCCGCGGCAGCCTCCGGCGAATCGGAGAGCAACTCGCAGCCGAACTCGAGCCTGCCATCCGAGAGGGCATTGCGAAACCAGCGCACCATCGCGACCTGCAGCCCGGGACGCCCCTCGATGCGCAGTGCGATCAGATCGCCGACCCGCAGCGGGGTCGGCGTGCTCGCGGTCTGACGCAGCGCGTAGCCGCCGGTCGTGTGATTGATCACCTGGCACTCGGTCATCGGCGGCGGCGACTGGGCGGCGCCGCGCCCGCCGGTCACCAGCCTGCGGCTGTACTGCCAGACGCCGGTCAGACCTGCGCACATCACGACCCGTGCGCGCGAAGGCAGCCGGTTGAATTGCCGCGCAGGGGGAATGGCCCACTGTCGCAGGAGCCGCTTCAAGAGCGCCACGTGTTGCTCGCGGGTCTGCGTGCCGTTGTCCGCGAGCGAGCTCGCGCCGCCGGTCTCGAGCTCGCGGATCTGCTCCTGCAGCTCGAACGCGAGGTCGAAGGTGAGGAGGTACAGGCGCGAGCCGTCGGTGGCGCCACCCTTGTTGGCCGAGAACGGCGGGAAATCGTGCCCCACCGGAACGACCGCCACCGCCTTGGCCATCCGGTGCACCGGCGGAACCGGGGTGAGCCGTGCGAGGTGAGCGTGCTGCTGCAGATAATCGAGCACCGATTCGAGCTGGCTCGGCAGGAAGCCGTACGGATTCGCGAGCGCCAGGAGAAGCGACTGCAGATACAGGCGCTCGAGCGTCGCACCGGGATGGTCGACTGCGATCGAGTGGCGATGGATCCGGCGCGAGCGCGAGTACGTGTAGATCTCGTGCGCGTCGAACCACGTTTGCGACGGCACCGGCGCATAGGACAGGTAGCTGTTGATCAGCACGCGCAGCGTCGCCTGGAACGTGCGGCGAATCAGCGCGACGGTGCGGCGCGGGCCGCCCCAGGCGAAGCGCCGCGCCGCCTCCGCGACGAGAAGCCGCTTGTACCCGATCGAAAGCTCGCTCGCGAGCGTCAGCGCCGCGCGCGCGGCGTCGAGATCGGCGCCAGCGAGCGGATGCGCGGCCGCGGCGACCTGCTGCTCGAGACGCGGCCACAGGAGCGCCGCGGTGCGCCAGTAGTGCTCGCAGAGCTCGAGGCGCCGCGACGCGCCGAGCGGCGACCGATTGGTGAGCGCGAGCGCGTCGCCGGCACCGCGGGCTGCCTCGACCGCATCGCCGTTCGCGAGTTGTGCGAGCCAGGTCGCAACCCGCGACGGCCGCAGCTCGAGGTCCTGGGGCGCGCGTGCAGCAACTGACGGCAGGCGTAAGACGAGCGACATCGTGCGTGGCGACCGGGAGCCTGGGCGGCGACGATTATACGTTGCGAAGGAACGCAACGACCGGTTCGATCTGGTTCGCGTCGAGAAGCATCGGCGCGTGACCGACGCCGGCGAACTCGATCACCCGCGCGCGCGGGCCGCGTTCGCCCATCTCGCGAGCAGTGGCCGGCGAGAGCAGGTCCGACGCTGCGCCGCGCAGCACCCGCGTCGGGCAGCGGATCGCGTCCCACTGCGGCCACAGATCAGGTGGTGCGGGGTGGCTGCGAAATGGCACGGCGATGCGCGGGTCGTAGCCGACGCCCCACCGGCCGTCGTCGCGTTGCCGTGCGTTGGTGCGCGCGACGTGCTCCCACTGCGCGTCGGTCAGCGGCCCGAACGGCGCCGAGATCTCGCGCACCCAGGCTTCGTACTCCGCATACGTCGCGAAGGTCGGATCGGTGCCGAAGTAGCTGCCGATCCGCGTGAGCGCGGCGGGCTCGATGAACGGTCCGACGTCGTTCACGACGAGCTTCGCGATCGGCGTGTTCGGCTGTGCGGCGGCGACGATGCCGAGGAGCCCGCCCATCGACGTCCCGACCCAGCCGACGCTTTCGGCGCGGCTCGCCGCGATCAGCGCCGTCAGCGTCGTGAGGTAGACGGGAAAGCTGTATTCCATCGGGTCGGCGAGCCAGTCGCTCGCGCCGCGCCCCGGCATGTCGACGGCGATCACGCGATGCGTCGCGGCGAGCGCTTCGCCCAGCACGTCGAAATCGCGTCCGTTGCGGCCGACCCCGTGCACGCAGACGACGACCGCCGGATTGTCGGCCTCTCCCCATTCGTAGTAGACGACGCGGTGAAAGCCGTGCGCGGTGAGGCTGCGGAAGTGGCGGATGCGGGGCTCGGTGCGGGTCAGCATGGTGTGAGGTGCGACGGTGGTTCGGAACAGGTCAGGCCGGCATCGTCCAGTTGAGCGGAACGAAACGGGTACGGCGCGGATCGAGAAAGGCGACGATCTCGTCGCGTCGGGCCAGCGTGTCGCGATAGCCCTGGCGGATCAGCGCACGGCAGAAGCGGTTGTCGAACAGCAGATACGACGTCAGGCTGGACCCGGTTCCGTGCGTGCTGCCAAGGCCGTGAAGCAGCGTGCGAACACCGGTCGGGAGCAGGTCGGCGTACTGCAGTGAGAGCTCGCCGATGTCGATCGACGGCGCGAGAAGCAGCGCGTCGACGTGATGGAGCGCGAGCCGGTGGCGGTCGAGCTCGCGGCGCGGCACGAGCCCCACCAGCCGGTTCATCTGCATCAGGCGCTCGAGGTCGGCGCCGATGTTGTCTAGAAAGATCGACGACAGCGCATGGCCCGCGGTCTGCGCGAACGACGGATAGCGCGAAGCTTCCGTGGCGGCGCCTGGCTGCTGGCCGCCGAACCGTCCGACTCCGATCACGACGACGCGTCGTGCGCCGAGGTGCAGCGCCGGCGAGAGCGGCGCGATCTGGCGCATCGAGCCGTCCATGTAGTACTCGCCGCCGATGCGGACGGCGGGAAAGATGAACGGAATCGCCGTCGACGCCATCAGGTGCGCGATCGACAGCATGCAGCGCTCGCCGCGGCGCCGGGTGCGCTGCCACGCGCTTCTGCCGCGGCCGCCGCAGAAGAACGTGACCGCCTTGCCCGTCGCGTAGCTCGTGACGTTGACGCCGAGAGCGGCGAGTCGGCCGGCCGCGCAGTGCTCGGCGACGCGCGAGAGCTCGAGCGTACCTTCGAGGAAGGCGGCGAGCGGGGTGTTGTCGAGCATCGACGCAGCGCCTTCGGGCGCGGCGCCGACGCCGACGACCGACGCCAGGAACCTGAGGCCGTGGCGCGACAGCGTGCCGAGATCGGCATGGTAGATATCCGACACGCGGATGCTCCGCCACAGCCGCACGAGCCGCGCGACGCCGTTGCGAAAATTGTCGGCGCGACAGCCGAGCATCGCGGCGTTGATCGCACCCGCGGACGTTCCGCAGACGATCCCGAACGGGGTGCGGCGGTCGCGCTCGAGCAGCGACGCGAGCCCGAGCAGCGCTCCCGCCTGATAGGCGCCGCGTGCACCGCCTCCCGACAGCACGAGCCCGGTGTGATGGCTTCGTGTCGTCATCGGCGGTCGCTGACGTCAGTCCCCGGCGCGCAGCGTTCGGTAGAGGATCATCAGCATGGCGGCGGTGGCGCCCCAGATGTAGCGCTCGCGCCACGGTATCGCCCAGTATTCGCGCCGCCGCGCGCCGAGCATGCTCGAGTGACGTTCCTGGTGCGCCGGATCGAGCACGAACTCGAGCGGAACCTCGAACGCATCGGCCACCTCGACCGGGTCGGGCCTGAGGTCGAGCGGCGGCTCGACCCAGCCCACCACCGGGTGGACGCGGAATCCGGTCACCGTCTCGTAGGTCGCGAGCTCGCCAAGGATCTCCACCTGCGCGCTCGCGAGGCCGATCTCCTCGTCGGCTTCGCGCAACGCCGCTGCGGCGAAGCCAGCGTCTTCGGGATCGACGCGGCCGCCGGGAAAGCTGATCTGCCCCGGATGATCGGGCAGGTTCGCGCTGCGCTGCGTCAGCAGGAGCTGCAGCCCCTGCGGTCGATTGACGAGCGGCACCAGCACGGCGGCCGGCACCACTTCGCCCTCGCGTCCGGGCAGGCGAAAGCCGTCGCTCTGGCCGAGCGCCGACGCAGGCGCCGGTCCGGCGAGGCGCCGCGTCAGCCAGTGACGCTGCTGCGCGGGGGCAAGATCGAAGAGGGAAAGGCGGGAGGCCGCGACCATTGGAGACGACCGCGCGACGCGACGCGGCTCGCGGTGATGATACCGCGCGCAGTGAACGAATTCGCTGCTGTGCGAGCTTGCCGCCAGCGATCGAGCGCGTCGACGCAACAACGCGCTAGGGCTGCGTGACGATCACGAGCTCGCTGTAGCGGCGCAATGCGGGATCTGCAGTGAGCAGCCGCAACGGCTCGGTCACCGCCTGCGCGAGCAGCAGGCGGTCGTATGGATCCGAGTGATAGGCGGGCAGCCGCGACACTGCCGCGGCATGCTGCGCGGTCACCGGCAGTTCGCGAAATCCGCTCGCCTCGATCGCCGCCGTCACTTCGTCGATGCTCGCGTCGACCCTTCCGAGAGGGATCTTGAGCGCGATCTCCCAGATCGATGCCGACGACACCCAGACCTCTTCGGCGGTCTCGATCAGGTCGCGGGCGGGCTTCGCGAGCTTGCTGCTCGCCATCGTCGCCCACAGGAACACGCGGGTGTCGAGGAGGATG
>DASVWR010000033.1:0-19234 GCA_036393115.1 Casimicrobiaceae bacterium | reverse complement strand
GCCGGTTCCTCGGCGCCGTCAATACACCGGTCTTTCGCGCGTCGACGATTCTCTTTCCCACCCTCGACGATCTCGAGCGCGCCTCGCGTGGCGAGTACGACGGGATCACCTACGGCCTGCACGGGCTGCCGACGGTCATGGACCTGCAGGACGCGCTGGCGGAGCTCGAAGGGGGCGCGGGCGCTCTCGTCCTGCCGTCGGGACTCACCGCGACGACGTTCCCGCTGCTGGCCCTCGCCAACCCCGGCGACCACGTGCTGGTCGCCGATTGCGTCTACGGGCCGACGCGGCGCTTCTGCGATCATCACCTGCGCAGGCTCGGAGTCGCCGTCGACTACTACGACCCGCAGGTCGGCGGCGACATCGCAGCGCTGATGAAGCCGAACACGCGAATCGTGTTCACCGAATCTCCCGGCTCGCTGACCTTCGAAGTGCAGGACCTGCCTGCGATCGCCGCAGCCGCGCATGCGAGAGGCGCCGTGGTGATTCTCGATAACACCTGGGCGACCCCGCTCGGCCTCAAGAGCTTCGATCTCGGCGTCGACGTGTCGGTGCACGCGGCGACCAAGTACATCGGCGGGCACTCCGACGTGCTGCTCGGAGCGGTTATCGCCAACGCGCGCACGCTGCCGGCGCTGAAGACCATGTGGACCGACCTCGGCATCACGCCTTCACCCGATGACTGCTTTCTCGCGCTGCGCGGATTGCGCACGCTCGCCGTGAGACTCGAGAGGCACCAGGCGAGCGCGCTGCACGTCGCCGCCTGGCTCGCCGAGCGCCCCGAAGTCGACGAGGTGCTCTATCCGGCACTTCCCGGCGCGCGTGGACACGCGCTGTGGAAGCGCGACTATGCGCTGGCGTGCGGGCTCTTCGGCGTGATCCTGAAGCCCGTCGCGCACGAGCGCCTCGCTGCGATGCTCGACGGCATGCGCCTGTTTGGTCTCGGCTGGAGCTGGGGTGGTTTCGAGAGCCTCATCATCCCCACGTGGCCCGAGCGCACGCGCAGCGCGACCCGCTGGTCGACCGCCGGACCCTGCGTGCGCCTGCATATCGGCCTCGAAGATCCCGACGACCTGATCGCCGACCTCGCCGACGGCTTTCAGAGGCTGCTTGCGTGATGGCCGCCGTCGACCGAGAGCACGCTGCCCGTGATGTACGCGCCGGCGTCGGAGGCGAGCAGGAGTAGCGCGCCGTCGAGATCCTCGGGTTTCCCGAGTCGCCGCTGCGGAATGCGCTTCACCATCGCCTGTCCCGCCTCGGACGCGAAGTAGCCGCGGTTGATCGCCGTCTCGATGTACCCGGGGGCGAGCGCATTGACGCGAATCCCGTGGCGTGCGAGCTCGACTGCCATCGCGCGCGACAGATGGATCAGTCCGGCTTTCGATGCGGCGTAGCTCGGTACCTGCGCGGTGACGCGCAGCCCTAGCACCGACGCGATGTTGACGATGCTGCCGCCGCGGCCGTGCGCGACCATATGGCGCGCCGCCGCCTGCGCGACGCGCCACGCGCCATCGAGATTCACGCCGATCACCTGCCGCCAGTCGTCGTCGGTGTGGTCGAGGAGCGGCTTCGTGATCGCCACACCCGCGTTGTTGACGACGACGGTGACCGGACCGAGCGCCGCGGAAGCCTCGTCGATCGCTCGCTGCGCGTCGTCGGGCTTCGCGACGTCCAGAGCGACGGCGATTGCCCGTCCGCCGCTCGTTTCGATCTCGCGCGCGAGGGCCGACAGTGACTCCCGGCGCCGCGCAGCGAGCGCGACCGCCGCACCTGCACGCGCGAGCGTGCGCGCGAAGTGGCCGCCGAGCCCGCCGTTCGCGCCGGTGACGAGCGCCGCCCGCCCGCCGAGAGTCAGAAGCTCGCTCATTGCGCCTCGCCGAGGACCGCCGGGTTCGAGATCGCCACGTCCTGCCGCACGGTCTCCGCGAGGTGCGCGACGAGCGCGTCGCGACGCGGCCCGCTGTCGCAGGAACCGGCGCGGATCGCCTGCGCGAGCGCGCGGCGCGCGTCGTACCCTTCGCGCACGGCCGGCCCGAGACGCTGCTCGCGCAGTGCGATCGCGGTGGCACGCGCCACCATCAACAAAGGGTAGCGAAGCTCGGACGGAGCGGCGGGGAGGACGTCGCGCTCGAGCGTCTCGCCGGCGCTCGCGAGCAGCTCGGCGGCATCGGCGATGTCCGTCGCTCGACCGACGCCCATCGTCGGCGCGGCGTCGGCCATCGATCCCCGCATCGGCAATGCAGTCACGTGAACGACTTCGTACTCGAGCTCGTGGACGATGCGTCCCGTGAGCGCTAGCTCCAGCGAGCGCTCGCCACCGGCGAGATGACGCCGCGACTGCTGCAGCGCGATCACCGCCCAGCGCAGATGCGCCATCACCTGCCACCAGGCGAGTTCGTCGCGCGAAGGCGCCGCCCCGCCGCCGGCCTCGTAGCCGCGCAGGAACGATTCGATCGACGCGAGGCCGCCCGCCTCGCGGTCGAACGCGCCGAAGCGCCAGCAGCGCGCGCTGAACCAGCCGATGTCCTCGCGCGGATCGCCCCAGCCGGCGAATTCCCAGTCGAGGATGCCGGTGAGGTGGCCGCGATCGACGAGGTAGTTGCCGGTCCGGTAGTCGCGATGGATCAGCGTCGTCCTCCCTGGTGCGGGAGCATGCAGCTCGCACCAGCGAAGACCCCATTCGATCGCCGGGTGGGCGTCGTCCATCTCGTCGAGGAAGTGTCGGTACTCGGCGATCGCTGCCCGCGCGTGATCGCCGGCCGGCGCGTCGATCGCGCCGAGCCCGGCCTGCGGTGGCCTGATCGCGTGGATTCGCGCGAGGCTCTCTCCGAGCTCGAAGGCGAGGGCGTCGCGGTCGGGAACGACTGCCGCGTCGCGGACGACGCGCCGTCCCGCGGCGACGCCGGGCAGGCGTCGCATGACGAAGAACTTCGTCCCGAGGATCGATTCGTCCTCGCACAGGAAGAGCGGCTCGGGCACCCGCACGCCGGCTTCCCACGCGGCGCGCAGAACAGTGAACTCGCGCGCGCGATCGAGGCTCGCCGCGACCGCGGTCGCCGCATCGGTGCGCAGGACGAGCCGATGCGAGCCCGAATAGCCGCTGCCGGCAACCTCGATGTCGAGCGCGATGTTGCTCTGGATCGCTCCGCCCGAGAGCTGCGACCAGGCGCTGATGTGAACGTCGTCCGCGCCCATCCTGCGCGCGAGCCACCTGGCTACGGCCGCCTGATTGCTTGCCGGCGGCGCCACGACGCAACCCGTCGCCGCCGGCGTCACGACGAATGTATGGGCGACGCCGGGCGCAGCACGCGCTTCGCGAGGCTGTAGCGATGCACTTCGGACGGCCCGTCGTAGATTCGGAATGCGCGCAGGTCGGCGTAGATGCGGGCAACCTCGGTCTCGCCGGTCACGCCCTGGCCGCCGAGCACCTGCACGGCCCGATCGGCGATGCGTCCGACTGCCTCGGACGCGATGACCTTGGCCCGGCTCGACTCGGCGAGCCCGAGACTGCCGCCGTCTAGCACCGACGCGCAGTGCCAGATCGCGAGCCGCGCGACATGGAGATCGATGTCGTTGTCGGCGAGCATGAAGCCCACGGCCTCGTGCTGGCCGAGCGTGCGCCCGAACGCCTTGCGCTGGCGCGCGTAATCGGTCGCGATGTCGTGGGCACGCCGCGCGGCGCCGAGCCAGCGCATGCAATGGGTGAGGCGCGCCGGCGAGAGCCTCACCTGCGCGTAGCGATAGCCTTCGCCTTCCGCTCCGAGGAGGCCGTCGGCGGGGACGAACAGGCGCTCGAAGCGCAGCACGCCGTGACCGCCGGGGAAGCACGTATCGAGGCTCCACATCCGCCGCTCGACGGCGATGCCCGGGCTCGTCATGTCGGCGATGAACATCGTCGGGCCCGCGCCTTCGAGGTCGGCCATGATGATCGCGAATGCGGAACCGTCGGCGCCGGTGATGAACCACTTGCGCCCGTCGATGCGGTAGCCGTCGCCGTCGCGCACCGCGCGCGTCGCGAGCATCGACGGGTCGGAGCCGGCGCCAGGAGGCGGCTCGGTCATGCAGAAGCACGAGCGGATCGCGCCGGCCGCGAGCGGCGCCAGCCAGCGCTCGCGGTGCGCCGCACCGGCGATCGCCTCCAGGAGATGCATGTTCCCTTCGTCGGGTGCGGCGATGTTTAGGGCGAGCGGACCGAGCAGCGAATATCCCGCCTCCTCGAATACGATCGCGCGGCCGATATGGGTGAGCGCGAGCCCGCCGTACTCGCGCGCGACCTGTGGAGCGAGGAGACCCGCCTCGCGCGCGCGCGCCTGCAGCTCGCGCCGCAGTTCCTCGGTCGGGCCGTGCGGGCCGCGCCGCGCATCGCCTTCGAGCGGAATCACCGTCTCGGCGATGAACTGCCGCACTCGACGCGCGAGCTCGGCGTGGTCGGGTGAGGGTTCGAAGGAGATCATGGCGCCGGCTTACGGAGGCGGTCGCGCAGCACGTTCTTCTGGATCTTGCCGGTCGAGGTCTTCGGCAGCGGGCCGAAGATCACCCGCCGCGGCGCCTTGAAGTGCGCGATCCGCGCACGGACGTGGTCGATCAGCTCGCGCTCGGTGACGGCGGCGCCGTCCTTCAGCGCGACCCACGCGACCGGAATCTCGCCCCATTTCTCGTCCGGCCCCGCGACGACGCCGACTTCGAGCACCGCGGGGTGACTGGTGATCGCCTGCTCGACCTCGACCGACGCGATGTTCTCGCCGCCCGAGATGATGATGTCCTTGGCGCGGTCGCGCAGCTCGATGTAGTGGTCGGGATGCATGACGCCGAGGTCGCCGGTGCGAAACCAGCCGTCGGGGCAGGCCGCCTGCGTCGCTTCCGGATTCCGGTAGTAGCCGAGCATTACGTTGTTGCCGCGGATCGCGATCTCGCCCATCGTGCTCCCGTCCGCCGGAACGTCGCGGCCGTCGGGATCGACGACGCGCAGCGGCTCGCCGATCACATTGGCAACGCCCTGGCGCGCCTTGATCTTCGCCTGCTCGGGAAGCGGCAGGGCGTTCCACTCGCTGTTCCAGTCGCAGATCACGCTCGGCCCGTAGGTCTCGGTGAGGCCGTAGAGATGGGTGATTTCCATGCCGAGCGTCGCGAGCCGTTCGAGGAGGGCGGGTGTCGGCGGCGCGCCGCCGGTCGCGATCTTCACCGGTCGCCCGAGCGCATGCGCGTCCGGATCCCATACCGCCATCGTGAGCAGCGTCGGCGCAGCGCAGAAATGCGTGACGCCCGATTGATCCAGATGGCGCCAGATCGATGCTGCGTCGACGCGCGGCAGGCAGACGTGCCGCGCTCCCGCGGCAGTGACCGCCCACGGGAAGCACCAGCCGTTGCAATGGAACATCGGCAGCGTCCACAGGTAGACCGAATCGCTGTCGAGGCGCATCTGGAGCGCCATCGCGAGCGCCTGCAGATACGCTCCGCGGTGGTGGTACATCACGCCTTTCGGCGGGCCCGTGGTGCCGCTCGTGTAATCGATCGCGAGCATCGAGCGCTCGTCCTCGACCGGATGGCGAAACGCGGACGCAGTGGCGATTCTCCCCTCGATCGAGTCGGCATCGCCACCCGCCTGCCACGTTTCGACCTTCGCGCGGGCCTTCGCGACGGCTTCGGCGGCAGTGGCCGCGAACGTCGCATCGTGAACGAGGAGTCGCGCACCGCTGTGATCGAGGATCCACGCAACGTCGTTGGCGGTGATCCGCGAATTGAGCGCCACCAGTACCGCGCCGGCCCACGGCACCGCGTAGTGCGCGGCGAGGAGCGTCCGCGTATTCGGCGCGAGCACGGCCACCCGATCGCCGGGAGCGATTCCGGCGCGATGGAGCGCGTCGGCGAACTTCAGGCAGTATTCGCGAAACTCGCCCCAGGTGAATCGGGTCGCGCCTTCGACGACCGCGACACGATCGGCGAAGACCGTGCCCGCGCGTTCGAGAAACGCGGTCGGCGTGAGGGGCTCGTAGTCGAAACGGGGAGGCACTGCGCAATCGAGTTCAGCGGTGCGGCAGAGGCTCCATACTAGGCGCCATCCGCAGGCTGTCAACCGGGGTGCCGGGTTGCCGGGGTGCCGAGGTACGCCTCGGCGACTTCGGCACTGGCGCGAATTTCCGCCGGCGGGCCGTCCGCAACGACGCCGCCGCGATTCAGCACGATGATGCGCTCGGCAAAGCCGAACACGACATCCATGTCGTGCTCGGTGAACAGCACGGCGACGCCGTCGCGGCGCGCGAGCGCGCTCGCCTCGCGCATCAGCGCGCGGCGCGCGTCCGGGTCGAGCCCCGCCGTGGGCTCGTCCATCAGCATGAGCCGTGGCGAGATCGCGTGCGCGAGTGCCAGCTCGACCCGCTTCGCATCCCCCCAGGCGAGCGTTGCGCAGACCTGATCGGCGAGTTGCGCGATGCCGGCGCGCGTGATGAGTGCGTCGATCGCCGCCGAGCGCGTCGCGAGCGGCCGTGCGACGAAGCGCCGGTCACGGCCCTCGCGGGCGGCGAGTGCGACCGCAAGGCTCTCGCGAACGGTGAGCGAGCCGAACGTCGACGCGACCTGGAACGTCCTGCCGATCCCGCGCCGCGCGATCACTTCCGGGAGAAGGCCGGTGATGCGCTCGCCGGCGAAGCGGACCTCGCCGGAATCCGGTCGCAGCGTGCCGTCGATCACGTTGAAGCAGGTAGTCTTGCCGGCGCCGTTCGGGCCGATCATCGCGACGACCTCGCCCTCGCCGACGGCGAAGCTGACCGCGCGCAACGCCGTCACGCCGCCGAAGCGGCGCGTGACTCCGCGAACTTCGAGGATTCGGCTCACGTCGACGTGCCAGATGCCTCGGGCCGGTGGTGCGCGCGTACGAGACGCGCGAGGCGCCCGAGCGTCGCGATGCCGTCCGGGAAGGCGAGCACGAGAACGAGGATCGCGACACCGGTCGCCGCGTGCCAGTACTCGGTCGAGCGCGCGAGCGTGTCCTGCAGCCACGTCAATGCGGCGGCGCCGGCGAGCGGTCCGAACACCGCGGAGAGGCCGCCGAGCAGCAGCATCACCAGTGCGTCGACCGAGCGCGGGATCGCGAGCGAATCGGGGCCGACGCCGCCTTTCGAGAATGCGTACAGCGCGCCGGCGAGGCCGGCGAACGCGGCCGACAGCCAGATCGCTTCGCGGCGGCGCTCCCCGACCGCGATGCCGCAGGCGCGCGCGCGCAACGGCGCGTCGCGCGATGCGCGCAGCGCGTAGCCGAACGGCGTGAATGCGATCGCGACGAGCGCGGTGAGCGCAGCGGCGCAGAGCGCAAGGACCAGCGCGTAGTAGTGGATCGGTGAAGCGAGCGCGGACGGCGGCCATACGCCGATCAATCCGTTCGATCCCCCGGTCACCGGCTCCCAGTCGATCGCAGCCGACCACAGGATCTGCGCGAAGGCCAGCGTCAGCATCGCGAAGTGGATGCCCGAGACGCGCGAGGAAACCGCGGCGAAGGCGGCTGCGACGAGGCCGGCTGCAACCGGCGCCGCGACGATCGCGGCACCGAACGGATAGCCCGCGAGGGCGACCCTCGCCGCCGCGTACGCTCCGATGCCGAACCACGCAGCGTGGCCGAACGAAGCCATGCCGCCGCTGCCGGTCAACAACTGGAGGCTCGCGGTGAAGAGCGCTGCGATCAGGATGTCGGTCGCGAGGACCGCAGCATACGTGCCGGCGACGACCGGCAGCAGGGCTGCGGCGAGCGCGACGACGATCGCCGTCCACATGTGCACGCGGCCGATCGGCGCGAGCCTGCGCTGCTCGTGCGAGGACGCCGGCGTGGCGGCGCTCGCGACGCCGAACAGTCCGGTGGGGCGCACCATAAGCACCAGCGCCATCACGACGAACTCGATCACCCGAGTGAGGCGCGGCAGCGCGAGCGTGACGCTCCCGATCTCGACCGTTCCGACGGCGATGCACAGTGCCTTGGTGACGCCGATCGCGAGCGCCGCGACGAACGCACCGGGGATCGAGCCCAGCCCGCCCAGCACGGTGACGACGAAGGCGTCGGCGATGACCGCGAGGTCCATGCCGAGGTTGGCGGGTTCGCGCGGAAGCGCCAGCGCGCCGGCGATGCCTGCGAGGAACGAGCCGAGCGCGAACACCGCGGTGTAGAGCGTCGCCTCGTCGACGCCGAGGGCCCCGGCGAGCTCACGGTCTTCCGCGGCGGCGCGCACCAGCATGCCAAAGCGAGTGCGCCGCAGTAGCAGCGTCAGCGCGACGAACACCACGACCGCAATCGCGATCAGCAGGAGCTCGTAGCTTGGTACGGCATATCCGAGCACCGGAACGACGCCACTCCAGCCCGGCACCCGAGGGCCGACGCGATCCTCCGGCCCCCAGATCGCGAACGCTGCGTCGCCGACGATCAGGAGAACGCCGAACGTGGCGGTGAGCTGCAGGAGCTCGGGCGCGGCGTAGATCCGCTTCAGTATCAGCAGCTCGATCGCCGCTCCGAGCGCGGCGACGACGATACCGGCCGCAATCAGCGCGAGCCAGAATGTCGCGGGCGAAGCGGGAAGGAATGTCGCGAGCGCGTGGCCCGCGGACCACGCGACGTAGGCTCCGAGCATGAAGAACGAGCCATGCGCGAAGTTGACGATCCGCGTCACGCCGAAGATCAGCGTGAGGCCCGCCGCGACGAGGAACAGCGATGCCGCCGACGCGAGGCCGTTCAGCAGCTGGACCGCGAGCGATGCGGGCGACACCTCGGGGCCATCAGCGCGCGGCCGGACGCAGGCGCTGCACGACGGCGTCGGGCGGCAGGTAATCCTTGCCGTCGGCGTAATGGAAATCGACCATCACGCCCTTGCCGTCACGAACCGCGAGGCGCCCGACGAACGCGCCCATCGTCGACTGGTGGTCGATCGCGCGGAACGTCACGTCGCCGAACGGCGTCGCCACGTGGAGATTCGCCATCGCCGCGACGAGCTTCGGAGTATCGGTCGAGCGCGCGCGCGCGATCGCCGCGGCGGCGGTCTTCACCGTGCTGTAGCCGACGACCGAGCCGAGGCGCGGATAGTCGTCGAACTTGGCACGGTAGGCGTCGAGGAATGCGCGGTGCGCCGGCGTGTCGATCGCATACCACGGGTAGCCGGTGACGTACCAGCCGACGGGCGCCTCGTCATTCAGCGGGTCGAGGTACTCGGGCTCGCCGCCGAGGAGGTCGAACACCGGTCGGCCCTTGAAGAGGCCGCGCAATTCGCCCTCGCGGACGAAGCGGGCGAGGTCGGGACCGAACAGCGATGAGAAGATCGCGTCGGGATGATCGTCGACGAGCGCCTGCACGACGGCGCCGGCGTCGATCTTGCCGAGCGGCACCGGCTGCTCGATGAACTCGAGCCCGCCGCCCGCACGCGCGATCATCTGCTGCTTGAAGGTTTCGGTGGCGGCCTGGCCGTATTCATAGTTCGGATAGACGATCGCCCAGCGCTTCTTTCCGGTCTTCACGGCGTCGGGGATGAGCATCGCCGTCTGCATGTACGTCGACGCACGCAGGCGCCACGTGTACGTGTTGCCGTCCTGCCAGACGAGCTTGTCGGTGAGCGGCTCGGCGGCGATGAACAGCACCCTCCGCTGGCGCGCGAAATCCGATACGGCGAGTCCGACGTTCGACGCGAAGGTCCCCATCAGCAATGCGACGTGCTCGCGCGTCGTGAGCTCCTCGGCGGCGCGCACCGCATCGCCGGGCACGCCGTTGTCGTCGCGCGAGACGATCTCGAGCCGCCGTCCAAGCACGCCGCCCTTCGCATTGATCTCGTCGACAGCGAGTTGCATCCCCTTGCGGTACGGCGCGAGAAACGCCGGAAACTGCTTGTATTCGTTGATCTCGCCGAGTCGGATCGTTTGCGCAGAGGCAATCGGCGGGGCGACGGTGCCGGCGCCGGCAAGAGCGGCGAGCGCGAGCACCGCGACAGGGAGAAGGGTTCGGGACATGCTGTCTCCAGCGGGGCAGGTGGGCGGCAGGCGAGCCGGGTGACTCGAGCGAAAGCCGGCCGATCGAGGGTGGTGGCTCGTCGTGCGCGCGATGGTAGCAAATCTGTGTGCGACAGCCCGTGGCCACAGCCCGTCACGCTGCAGCGTCAATGCAAGGTGACGATCGTCGGCGCACGGCGATCCGCCGTTCGCTTGGCACGCGGGTTGCTCGATTGGTTGCAGCGGAAGACACCCGGAACGCACGCCGCGCGCCGGCGCAGCCGACGCAGGATGGTCGTCGGCACGTTGCTGGCGCGTGGCGATGCGACCCTTGCTCAATCCACCAACACATCATGGACAACCGACACACCGCCTTCAACTGGATCGTCGATCTCTTCGAGCTCGGGCTGCGAACCGCGGCCGGTGCCCATCCGCAACGGGCATTGCACGACATCCTCGATCACATCGTGCGCGGACTCGATGCACAGAACGGTTCGATCGCGCTTGTCACCGACGGCAGCGGCGATCAGCTCGCGCTGGCCGCCGGAACCAATCTTCCACCGGGCTGGCTCGGCACTCCGCTGCCGCGCGGGACGGGGCTCTACGGACACGTCGTCGCGACCGGCCAGCCGGTGCTCGCGAACGGCGACGCCGCGGAAACCGGTCTGCCGCACCGCGGCGACGGCGATGATGCGTCACCGCGCCAGTCGGCGATGTGCTGGCCGTTGACGGCGGGAGGGCGGATCATCGGCGCGCTCGCCGTCAGTCGCACCACCGACCGGCCGCGCTATACCGTGCAGGACCTCGATCGCGGCCAGCCGCTGACCAGGCTCGTCGCAGTGGTAGTCGCCAACCACCGCATGCACGTCGAACGCGAGAGCAGGATCGTCGAGCTGTCGACGTTGAACGCGACGATGAAGCGCCTGAACGAGCTCCTCGAGGACGCGCAGACCCAGGTGCTGCAATCACAGCATCTCGCGTCGATCGGCCAGCTTTCCGAAGGCGTGGCGCGCGAGATCAATCGCCCGCTCGACGTCGTTCAGTCGAACCTCGCGTCGCTCGAATCCTATCTTGCGCGCGTCTTCTCGCTGCTCGTCGCGTACGTGGAGGTCGACGACGAACTGCAGGAACCGGCGAGCGCGTCGCTCGAGCGCGCGCGGTCGCTGCACTCGGGTATCGATGTCGAGTTCCTGCGCGACGACATCGATTCCCTGCTCGACGAATCCCGCGAAGGACTGTTGCGCGTCAAGCGGATCGTACAGGACCTGCGCCAGGTCTCGCCGAACGCGACCGACGACGCGTGGGAGTCGATCGACCTGCATCGCGCGCTCGATCGCGCGGTCGACGCGGTCCGCGGCGACATCAGATACAAGGCGACGATCGAGCGCGAATACGGCGAGGTGCCCGAGATCGGGTGCCTGCCGGCGCGCTTGTCGCAGGTGTTCGTCAACCTGCTCGTCAATGCCGGACAGTCGATCGAGAGCAGCGGAACGATCACCATCGCCACCGGGACCAGCGACGCCGAAGCCTGGGTGCGCATCGAGGACACCGGATGCGGCATTCGTCCCGGCAATCTGTCGCGGATCTTCGAGCCCTTCTTCACCACCCGGCCGGCCGGGCAGGGCGCCGGGCTCGGTCTCTCGATCGCGAGCTCGATCGTGCGCAAGCACGGCGGGCGCATCGATGTCGCGAGCGACGTCGGGCGCGGCAGCCGCTTCACCGTGTGGCTCCCGCTGCGCTGCGCAGAAGCCGCCGCCGCGCCTGAAGCGCTGGCGCCGGCGTTGATCGAGTAGGCCACCGCAGGTCGCAGGCGCGCTGCCACGGGTTGCGATCCGCCGGGCGGCGGGATTAGCATCGCGCATGGCACTTCCCCACGAAGTGGGCCGGCGACGTGCGAGTGGCGTCGTGGCCGGTGCGTTCGCAGCTGTCGTCCTGGTGCCTGTGGCGGCTCCGGCAACGGCGGATGACACCGGAGCGACGGTCGACCTCGGGACGATCACCGTCACCGCCCGGCGGCGCGGCGAGAAGATCATGGATGCGCCGGTCGCGGTCACCGTGCAGACCGGCGAGCAGCTGCAGGACCAGAATGCGGTCCTGTTCGACGACGTCGGGCGCGAGGTGCCGAACGTGCGGATGACGCAGTCGCCGACCTCGGTCTCGGCGCTCGACGTGACGATCCGCGGACAAAGCGCAATCCGCTCGGCGATCGCCTACGATCCGGCGGTCGGCATCTACGTCGACGGCGTCTACGTCGCAAACGGGCAGGCGGCGATGAATACGCTGCTCGACATCGACAACGTGCAGATCATTCGCGGCACGCAGGGCACGCTGTTCGGGCGCGACAACACCGGCGGCTCGATCCTGTTCACGACGCGGCGCCCCGAGCTGAGGCGCTGGAGCTCGGAGGTGGCTTTCGACGGCGGCAGCGACAGCCTGTTTGCCGGGCGGGCGATCGCCAACGTCCCGCTCGGCGATACGGCGGCGCTGCGCTTCGCCTACCAGGACAACGAGCGCGATGGGTTCGGATCGAGCCTAGCGAGCGGTCAGGACCATTTCGGCAACCAGCACCGTTATCAGGGGAGGGTGAGCGCGCTGTGGCGTCCGAACCCCGGCACGGAGGCATTCTGGAGCTACGAGCACTTCGAGGCCGACGAGGTCGGCGCGCTGCTACACCCGCTGCACGGCCCCGGTGCCGGAACGATCGTCGCTCAGTTCGGCGACGCGATCCCACTCTTTCCGGGTCTTCCGCCGGTGATCTTCCCGTCGAACTTCCGCCAGACCGACGCCGATTTTTCCGCGCATGATCGCACGCATCTCGACGCGACACAGCTCACGCTGACGCAGGACGTCGGCGAGAGCACGCATGCCAAGCTGATCCTCGGCTATCGTCACCTCTACAACGACACCGCGATCGACGTCGATGCAACGTCGCTGCCGTTCGCCAACACGGCACTGCAGAACTCGTCCAGCCAGAAGAGCGCCGAGCTGCAGTTGTCCGGTACCACGCCCGACCGGAAGCTCGACTGGGTCGGCGGACTCTACTGGTTCCGCGACGACGGCAGTGCGCCGTCGGAGATCCCCGCACAGTCATCCGCGTACCAGGCATTCTTCGCGGCGACGGGCGGGCCCGTCGTTCCGTATCCGGTGATCGAGAGCAATTCGCTCGAGAACCTTTCGACTGCCGGTTATCTGCACGGCGAATACCACCTGACCGATCGCTGGGCGGCCGCGGCAGGCATTAGGCGCACCGAGGACACGCGAAAGCTCGGCGAGAACGCGTACGCCGCGACCCCGCTCGGGCAGTCGTGCACGATCATCGACGCGGCCACCGGCCTGCCCGCGAACAACGGCGGCCCGTGCCCGCCGATCGACAAGAGCGTGCGCTTCTCGTACTGGTCGTGGGAGCTTTCCACGCGCTATCGGCTGACCGACGATGTCAACGCGTATTTCCGGTCGGGTCGCGCGCAGCGGTCGGGCGGCTGGAACGTGCCGGTGAATACGCTGCAGGACCAACCGTTCCGGCCCGAGCAGTTGACCGATTACGAGCTCGGGCTGAAATCCGATCTCCTCGGCGGGAGGCTCGCGATCAATGCCGACGTGTTCTACGGCAACTACGACGACATGCAGCGCCTGCTGCCGCAACTCGTCGGAGGCACGCCGACGACTTACGTGATCAACGCCGGCAAGGCGCGCGTCAGTGGCGCTGAGATCGAGGCCGACATGGACCTCGCGCGCGGCTGGTCGATGCGCGCGGCGTTCGGCTGGACCGACGCACGCTACCGCCAGTTCGAGCTCACGCCGGGCCCGGGTCTGCCGCCGGTGAACCTCGCAGGCAACGAATTCAATCAGGCGCCGCGCTTCAATGCCGCGCTCGGTGTCGGCTACGTCGCATTTCTGCCGCGAGGCAGGCTAAGGCTGCATGCCGACTACGCGTGGCAGGACGCCGTGCAATTCAACGTGATCAACGATTTCAACAAGCAGGGCGCCTACGGAACCCTGAACGTGCGCCTCGCGTATGCAGTGCCCGGAGACCGCTGGGAGCTCGCGCTGTTCGGCACCAACCTCACCGACCGCCAGTATGCGGTCACCGGCGGCACGGTGGCGCCGAACGCGATGGCGTGGCAGATCCCGGGTCCGCCGCGCGAAGTTGGCGTCGAACTCAGCTATCGATTCAGCCGCGGCGGCTGAGTTTCCGGTCGTGCGCCGGCGAAGCATCCGCTGGTACATCCGCCAGCTCGCCCACGTCGCACTCGGCTGCACCATCCTCGGTTGCGCGGCGCTGCCGGCGCGCGCGTCGCCTGACCTGTTCAATGAGCTGCCGTTCATTCCGATCCCGGAGATCGATACGGCTCCTGACAGCGGCGTGACGCTCGGCTTGATTCCGGTCGTCCTGTCGGACAACGACGCGGGCGAAATCGATCGCATTCTTGCGCCAGACGTCATTCACAGCCAGTACTTCGGCTGGGGTGCCACCTGGCGTACGTTCCGCTATCCGTCGGAAGACCGCAAGTGGTCGATCGTCGCCGGCGCGAAGGAGCGCGTCGAAAGCGAGTTCGACGCCGAATACGACGCCGGACTGCTCCGCGCGAGCGACTGGTCGTGGACCGTGCACGCGTTCTACGAGCGCGACGGAACCGGCCGCTTCTACGGACTCGGCAATCGCTCCACGCTCGACGACGAGACGACATTCATCGATCGCCAGTACGGGTTCGAATTGACCGCCGCGCGCA
The DNA here is from genome assembly GCA_036393115.1 of Casimicrobiaceae bacterium. Lineage (GTDB taxonomy): Bacteria > Pseudomonadota > Gammaproteobacteria > Burkholderiales > Casimicrobiaceae > VBCG01. The sequence goes on along the minus strand of DASVWR010000033.1, from coordinate 4,553 downwards.
ACTTCACCCACGAACTGCAGCTTGCCTGGAGCGTGCATGGGCTCGATGCGGAGGTCGGGCAGCGCGCGCTCGACTTTCTGCCGGCGATCGAGACCGTCTATCCGGAACAACCGGGTGTCGGCCACGTGCGCGAGTTGCAGGAGCGGCTCGTCTTCACCCGGGACACACGCGACTCCGACGTCGTGCCACGGCGCGGCGACCGCTGGGCGGCGTTCGCGGGCTTCGCGCCGCAGGGGTCCGGCAGCGGCAACGGCTACTCGTTTCTCGGCGTCGACCTCACCGGCCTGTGGCCGATCGGCCCGGCCGTGACGCTCGTCGGACATACCGCGTTGCGCTACATGCCGTCGTACGCGAAGGCGCCGTTCTGGGAACTCTCCAGTCTGGGCGGGGATCGCAGCATCACGGGTGGCGCGCAGCCACTGCGCGGGTTCGGCGATGGTCGCTTCGTCGATCGCAACAGCTTCGAGGCGAGCGTCGAGGCACGCATCGGTGTACGCAACTTTCACATGTTCGGCACGACCCTCGAGCTCGAGGTCGCGCCGTTCGTCGACTCGGGAAAGGTCTTCGCGACGATGTCCGGCGACCCGTTCACGCATCTGCACGTCGCCGGCGGTGTTGGTTTTCGCCTCCTCGCAAGCCCCTTCGTCGTCGGCTACCTCGACGTAGGATTTGGCGGCGAAAAGGCCGCCGTATTCAGCGGGATCGACTATCCGTTCTGAATCAGCGAGCCGTCGGTACGCATCGGAGATTGGTGCCGGTGGAAGGAGTCGAACCCTCGACCTTCGCATTACGAATGCGCTGCTCTACCAACTGAGCTACACCGGCGGACCGGCGCGCATTATAGCCTCTAGGCGGCGTGGACGCCCCGCAGCAGCGCCGACACGCCGTTCCAGGCGATCTGCACCCCGATGCAGAGGAGGATGAACGCGGACATGCGCACGAGCACCACGGTCCCGGTCGGTCCCAGACGTCGAAGGATCGACTGCGCATAGCGGTAGGAAAGGAAGACGAAGATCGACACGACGATGATCCCAACCGTGTGCGCGAGCGAGTAGATGATGAGCGAGCGCACGCCCGCGGCATGGTTGGCGCCGAGCGTGATCGCGACCGAGATCGAGCCCGGGCCGACGGTGAGCGGCATCGTCAGCGGGTAGAACGCGCGCACGCCGAGATCGGTGTGCGGGAGTGCGTGCGCGGCGTCGCGCACCGAAGCGGGCGGCTGATCGGGCTGGTTGAGGAGCGCCCAGGCCATCGAGCACACGACGATGCCGCCGGCGACCTGCACGATCGGCACAGATAGCCCGAAGAAATCGAGCACGTAGGCGCCGATGAGAAGCGAGGCAAGCAGGAGCAGGAACGAATTGATCGCAACACGGCGGGCGAGATCCGCGTACTGGCCGGGATCGAGGTCGATCGTCTTCGCGAGATAGACCGGCGCGCTGCCGAGCGGATTGACGATCGGCAGCAGCGCCGCGATCGCTAGCAGCAGCGCTTCGACAAACTGGCGCAGGTCGGCGGTCAAGAAGTTGTCCGGCAGGATGGCGTCGCGCATTCTGGCATAGGCGAAGCGCGCCGCAGCTGCGGCTAAGCGGGCGCAGCTTGGGGACGCGGGCGCAGCGCTGCCGAGCGGAGACGAGCCGGGCCAGCGTCGCGGAATACAATGCCGGCCTTGGCTTCGACGCGATCCCTGTGCGGTTTCCACGCGGTGACGGCGCGGCTGCGCCGTCACGCAGCGGGTATCGAGGCGCTCTACGTCGACGCCTCGCGGCACGATCCGCGGATGCGCGAGCTCGTCGCGCGCGCCTCCGGCGCCGGCGTGCCGGTGCATCGCGTCGAGGCGGGAAGGATCGACGCACTTGCGCACGGCGCGCTCCACCAGGGTGTCGTCGCGCTGGTCGGTGCGGACGAAGCGCCAGCGACCCTCGGCGAGGTGCTCGCCAGCCTCGCCGAACCGGCGCTCCTGCTCGTGCTCGACGGCGTGACCGATCCGCACAATCTGGGCGCGTGCCTGCGCAACGCGGATGCGTTCGGTGCGCAGGCAGTGATCGTTCCGAAGGACCGTGCAGCCGGCATCACCGCGACGGTCGCGAGCGCGGCAAGCGGCGCCGCCGAGACGATACCGCTCGTCGCGGTGACCAATCTCGCGCGCGCGCTGCAAGAGCTGAAGGACGCGGGGGTCTGGGTGGTGGGCGCCGAGCAGGGTGGCGAGTCGATCGTCGACGCCGACCTCACGGGGCCGATAGCGTGGGTGCTCGGCGCCGAGGGGAAGGGGCTGCGCCGGTTGACGCGCGACACCTGCGATCGGCTCGTCGGCATCCCTATGAGCGGCACCGTGCAGAGCCTCAACGTCTCGGTGGCGGCCGGAGTGTGCCTCTATGCGACGCGCGCGACGCGCCTTCGCGCGACGGGGCCGATACCGCGCGTGCGTGCTACGCTTGCGCCTTCATGACGAGCGCTTCCCCGGTCCAGCACGTCGCGCGCTGGCGCGACAGCCTCATCCAGGTCCGGCGTGACCTCCACGCGCATCCCGAGCTCGGCTTCGAGGAACATCGCACTGCGAGGCTCGTCTGCGATTACCTCGCCACGCACGGGATCGAGCATCACGCCGGCGTCGGGCGGACCGGAGTCGTCGCGGTGATTCCTGGGAAGAGCGACCGCTCCGGACGGCGAACCGCCCTACGCGCCGACATGGATGCGCTGCCGTTGCAGGAGGAGACCGGCGCAGCGTGGCAGTCGCGCTACGACGGACGCATGCATGGTTGCGGCCACGACGGGCACACGACGATGCTGCTCGGCGCCGCGCGTTATCTCAACGAGACCCGCGCGTTCGACGGCATCGCCCATCTGATTTTCCAGCCGGGCGAGGAAGGCTACGCGGGCGCGAAGGCGATGATCGACGACGGTCTCTTCGAGCGCTTTCCCGCCGACCGCGTGTTCGCGCTCCACAACTGGCCGGCGCTCCCTGCCGGGAAGATCGGGATCACGCCCGGCCCCGCGATGGCAGCGGCCGATAGGATCGAGATCGTCATCGACGGCCGCGGGGGCCACGGCGCGCACCCGCACCTCGCCGTCGATCCGGTGCTGGTGGCGGGCCACATCATCACGGCGTCGCAGGCGATCGTCAGCCGCAGCGTGAACCCGCTCGACACCGCAGTCGTGAGCCTGTGCGCGATGCAGGCCGGCAATCCGGCGGCGATGAGCGTGATCCCTGCGCACGCGCGGCTCGTCGGCACCGTGCGGACATTTCGACCTGCGACGCAGGACATGATCGAGCGCCGGCTGCGCGAGCTGGTGGCATCGATCGCCGCAGCGTTCGGCGCGAGCGCGACGGTGGGGTACGAGCGCGTCTATCCGCCGACGCTGAACCACGATGCCGAAGCGCGCTTCGCCGGCGACGTGGCCGAGGCCATGATCGGCAGCGAAAACGTCGTGCGCAACCTCGACCCGTCGATGGGCGCCGAGGATTTCGCGTTCATGCTGCAGGCGAAGCCGGGCGCGTTTGCCCGGCTCGGGCAGGGTGGCGCCGAGCGCGGCTGCTTCCTGCACAGCAGCCGCTACGACTTCAACGACGACGTGATTGCGCTTGGCGCTGGTTACCTCGCGGCACTCGCCGAGCGCTCGATGCCCGTCGAAGGGATGCCCGTCGAAGGATCAGACGCATGATCGGCGAGGCGTTCGCCGCGAGCTATGCCGCGGCACGCACGAAGTTTCTCGCGGCAGCCGCGGAACGTGGGCTCGCCCTCGAACATCACGTCAACCCGGCGGGTCGCGGCGCGGATGGCGAGGAGCTCGCGGCGGATACGGCGCTCGTCGGTTCCGCGAACGCGCCGGGGCTCGTCGTCGTCACCTCTGGCATGCACGGCGTCGAGGGATTCTGCGGTTCGGGATGCCAGGTCGCGCTCCTTCGCGATGACGCGTTTCTCGCGACCGCGACGCAAAGCGGTGTCGCCGTGCTGTTCCACCACGCGGTCAATCCGTGGGGCTTCTCTTGGCTGCGGCGGACCAACGAGAACAACGTCGATCTCAACCGCAACTTCCTCGACTTCGCGACGCCCCCCACGGGGAACGACGCCTACGCCGCGATCCACGCACTGATGGTGCCCGACGTGTGGCCGCCGACCGCGGAGAATCGCGAGGCGCTCGCAGCGCTCGTCGCCGCGCGCGGGCGCCGCACGGTGCAGGCCGCCGTCAGCAGCGGACAGTCTGCCCGCCCCGACGGCCTCTTCTACGCGGGTGTCGCCCCCGAGTGGAGTAACCGCGTGCTGCGCGACGTCCTCGCGCGGCACGGCAGCCGTCGACGGCGGCTCGCCTGGATCGACATTCACACCGGCCTCGGACCGTGGGGACACGGTGAGAAGATCTTTTCCGGCCCGAACGATCCGGCGATGCTCGCGCGCACGATGGCGTGCTTTGGCGCCGACGTCACGTCGTTCTACGACGGCAGCTCGACGTCGGCCGAGCTCTCGGGCGTCGCCTGGCGCGCGGCGCTCGACGAGTGTCCCGGAGCCGAGTTCACCGGCATCGGACTCGAATACGGGACGGTGCCGTTCGAG
>DASVWR010000032.1:0-3436 GCA_036393115.1 Casimicrobiaceae bacterium | reverse complement strand
TCGTGATGGGCGGCTCGGTGATGAGCGTGCCGTGCGTGACGGCCTGCTTCGAGTTCGATTTCATGGGCGGCTCGATGGGCTCGGTCGTCGGCGAGCGCTTCGTGCGGGGCGTGCGCGTCGCCTACGAGAACCGCGTGCCGTTCGTCTGCATCTCCGCGTCCGGCGGCGCGCGGATGCAGGAAGGCGTCAATTCGCTTATGCAGATGGCGAAGACGACGGCCGTGCTGCAGGAGCTTGCGCGGGCGCGGCTGCCGTTCATCTCGATTCTCACCGACCCGACGATGGGGGGCGTCTCGGCCTCGTGCGCCTTCGTTGCCGACGTCGTGCTCGCCGAGCCCGGTGCGCTGATCGGCTTCGCAGGGCCACGCGTGATCGAGCAGACGGTGCGCGAGAAGCTTCCCGACGGCTTCCAGCGCGCCGAGTTCCTGCTCGAGAAAGGCGCGCTCGACATGATCGTCGATCGTCGTCGGCTTCGTGAGGAGCTCGCCCGGCTCGCTGCGCTGCTGATGCGCGAGCCCGCGCCTGCGGGCTGACCCCGCCTGAGAAAACTTGGTGCGTCCCGGTTTTTCGTCGACGCTGGCCGAGTGGCTGGCGTACCTCGAAACGCTGCACCCGAAGCCGATCGCGATGGGCCTCGAGCGCGTGGCCGAGGTCGCCACGCGCATCGGCGTGAGGGTGGATTGCCCGGTGATCACGGTCGCCGGCACCAACGGCAAGGGGTCGACCTGCGCGATGCTGGAGTCGATCTATCGCCGCGCCGGGTACCGCACCGGTCTCTACACGTCGCCGCATCTCGTCCGCTTCAACGAGCGGGTGCGGATCGCCGGCGCCGAGGTCGACGATGCGACGCTCACCGCCGCGCTCACCGAGGTCGAGGCGGCCCGCAGCGGTGAGCCCGGCCAGGTATCGCTGACCTACTTCGAGTTCAGCACGCTTGCCGCGCTGCGCGTCTTCGCGGCGGCCGGGCTCGATGTGCTGGTGCTCGAGGTCGGGCTCGGCGGACGCCTCGATGCCGTCAATATTGTCGACGCCGACGTGGCGGTGATCACCACGATCGACATCGATCACGTCGAGTACCTCGGCAGCACGCGCGACGCGATCGCGCGCGAGAAGGCGGGAATCATGCGGTCGGGGCGCATCGCGATCTGCGGCGATCCCGATCCGCCGCGCACACTCGTCGAGCGTGCGCGCGAGATCGGTGCGCCGCTGTGGCGGATCGGCCACGAGTATCGCTATCGCGTCGAGGGTCTGCAGTGGCGCTACGAAGGACCGCGCGGTGCACGCTACGGATTGCCGCATCCGGCGCTGCGCGGCCGCTATCAGCTCGCCAATGCTGCGACGGTGCTCGCGGCGCTCGACGCGCTCCATGCGAAACTGCCGGTGCAGGGAGGAGCACTGCGCGACGGGCTCGTCGGCGTCGAGCTTGCCGGCCGCTTCCAGGTGCTTCCCGGGCGCCCCGCCGCGGTGCTCGATGTCGCGCATAACCCGCACGCGGCGCGCGCGCTCGCCGCGACGCTCGACGCGATGGGGCGCTTTCCGCGGACCTTCGCGGTGTTCGGCATGCTCGCCGACAAGGACGTCGACGGCGTCATCGCGGCACTCGCACCGTGCATCGACGTCTGGCACGTGGCGCCGCTGCCGGGCCCGCGCGGCGCGAAGGCGGGAGAGCTCGCCGAACGTCTCGTCGCGGCGGGGGTCGCGCAGGATGCGGTGTGGATCTTCGCCGACGTCGCGCAGGCGTGGCGCGCGGCGACGGATGCCGCGGGCGAGGCTGATAGAATCGCGGCCTTCGGTTCGTTCCTCACGATCGCCGCAGTGCTTGCGGTTATCGGGGAGCGAACCGGCCCCGCTGCATGAGCCATCGGATGGCCGATCCCGCAGACCAGAATCTCGACGAGCTGCGCCGCCGCGCGCGGAGGCGCCTCGTCGGCGCCGTCGTGCTCGCCCTCGTCGTCGCGGTCGTCGTGCCAATGCTCCTCGAACGCGAGCCGAAGCCGCTCGGCAACGACGTCTCGGTGCAGATTCCTCCCGTCGACAATGGCAAGTTCCTGAACCGGCTGAGCGGCGGGCCGGGGCCGGGCGCGCCGAACGCTTCCGAGGCGTCGGCGCCGGCAGCGGTCCCGCCCTCCGCGGCTTCGCCTTCCGCAGCTCCGGTCCCGGCAGCTCCGGTACCCGCAGCTCCGGCTCTCGCAGCTTCGCCGGCCACGGCTCCATCCGCCGCGGCTCCCGCGGCCGCGACAAGCGCGACCCCGGGTGCCGCGATGGCTCCTGCACCGGCACCTCCCGCGTCCGCAGCTCCCGCCGCCGCGCCGCACCCCGCAGCGAGCGAGGCGCGGTCGCACGGTAACTGGGCGGTGCAGCTCGCCGCCTTCTCGGACGACAAGGGCGCGAATGCGCTCGCGCGCCGGCTGAAGCGTGCGGGCTATGCGGCCTACACCGAGCCGCTCAAGACCAGCAAGGGAACGCTGTGGCGCGTGCGTGTCGGGCCCTACGCGACGCACGAGGATGCTGCGGCGGCGCGCGACCGCCTGAAGCGCGAAGGTCACAGCGGCATCGTCGCCGCGTCCGGTTGATTCCGCGCGAACGGAAGCCACGGGCGCCCCGCGGGCGATGACTGCGCTCGACTGGATCGTGATCGCCATTGTCGGGCTCTCGACGCTGTTCGCGTTCCATCGCGGGGTCGTGCGCGAAGTGATCGCGCTCGTTGCCTGGGTCGTCGGTCTCGTTGCCGCGGTGACGCTCTCGCCGATGCTTGCTGTCTCGCTCCCCGACCTTCCTGCGCATCCGGCAATCCGCTACCTGGTCGCGTTCGCGCTGATCCTGATCGGTGCGCTTCTCGCCGGCGCGCTCGTCGCCTGGCCGATCTCGCGCGCGATCCGCGCCCTCGGCCTTGCATTCGTCGATCGGTTCCTCGGCGGTGTGTTCGGCCTCACGCGCGGTGTCGTCGTCGTGCTGGCACTCGCGCTGATCGCAGGGTTGACGCCGCTGCCGCAAACCGCGTGGTGGCAGAATGCGGTTCTGGCGGCACCGATCGTCGCCGGCGTCGAGGCGCTGAAGCCGTACCTGCCGCGCGAGCTTGCCGACCGGCTCGACTATTCGCGCGGCGGCGAGCGGGTGCCGCCGTCGCGCCACGACAAGCAGATCTAGGATCGACTCCGTCTACAGGACAGCTCATGTGCGGCATCGTCGGCGCCGTGGCCACCAGGCCGGTCAATCAGCTCCTCTACGACGGGCTGCTGCTGCTGCAGCATCGCGGGCAGGACGCCGCGGGCATCGTCACCAGCGAAGGGTCGAACTTCCACACGTGGAAAGGCCCGGGGCTCGTTCGCGACGTGTTCAGGACGCGCAACATGCGCGAGCTCGTCGGCACGACCGGCATCGCGCATTGCCGCTACCCGACGGCGGGATCGGCGTGGTCGGATCTCGAATCGCAGCC
>DASVWR010000031.1:0-9724 GCA_036393115.1 Casimicrobiaceae bacterium | reverse complement strand
CTCGACGTCAGCGCGTTCCGGCTGCTCGAGGTGAAGAACGGTACCTGGGTCGAGGTGAATTAGTCCGCGGCCCCCGGGCGCGCGCGGCACGGAGGGTCGTCGAGTGAGCGCGCAGGTGATGCAGTTTCTCGCGGCGGGCCTGACCGCGGGGTCGATCTATGCGCTCGTCGCGCTCGGCTTCTCGATCATCTTCAATGCGAGCCGCGTGCTCAATTTCGCCCAGGGCGAGTTCGTGATGCTGGGCGGAATGTGTGCTGTCTCGCTGCTCGGGATGGGGCTGCCGCTCGCGCCGGCGCTGATCGTCGCGGTGCTCGCGACCGCGCTCGCCGGCCTCGTCTTGGAGCGGCTCGCCCTCGCGCGCGGTGCGCAGAACAGCGTGATGACGATGATCATCATCACGATCGGCGCATCGATTCTGCTGCGCGGCTTGGCACAGCTCGTGTGGGACAAGCGCATCCACGCGTTGCCGCCGCTCTCGGGCGATCGCCCGATCGCGATCCTCGGCGCGACGGTCCTGCCGCAGAGTCTGTGGATTCTCGGCGCGACGCTCGCGATCGTCGTCGCGCTGCGGGCGTTCTTCCTGCGCACGCGCATCGGCAAGGCGATGCTGGCGACGTCGCACAACCGCCTCGCCGCGCAGCTCTGCGGGATCGACGTGCGGCGCGTCGTGCTGGCGAGCTTCGGCCTCGCCGCGGCGCTCGGTGCCGTCGCCGGTGTGCTGGTCGCGCCGATCACCTACACGTCCTACGACGTCGGCGTGATGCTCGGCCTCAAAGGCTTCGCGGCGGCGATCATCGGCGGGCTCGGGAGCTTCCCCGGGGCGGTCGCCGGTGGCCTCCTGCTCGGCATCCTCGAAAGCTTCGGTGCGGGCTTCGTTTCGTCCGCGTACAAGGACGCGATCGCGTTCGCCGTCATTCTTCTCGTTCTGGTCATCCGCCCCGATGGACTGCTCGGTGAGCTTCGCGCCGACCGCGTCTGACCGCGTCGAGGGGTCAGCAGCGCGCTGGCTCATGCCACGCCGCGCCGGGCTCGTCGTGCTCGCGGTGGTGATCGCGCTGCTGCCGCTCGGCATCGGGACGCCGTACTACCTCGATCTCGCGATCCTGTGCGCGCTGAACGCGATCGCCTGCATCGGGCTCAATCTGCTGATCGGCTATGCCGGGCAGATCAGCCTCGGGCATGCGGCGTTCTTCGCGCTCGGCGGCTACGGGTCGGCGCTCCTCACCGCGCGCTACGGCTGGCCGCCGCTCGCTGCGTGGCTCGCGGCCGGAGCGGCCGTCGCGTGCATCGCGTGGCTCGTCGGCCGGCCGATCCTGCGGCTTCGCGGCCATTACCTCGCGATGGCCACACTCGGCTTCGGCGTCATCGTGTCGATCGTCCTCGCCACCGAAGACCGCATCACCGGCGGGCCCGACGGCATGGCGGTGCCGCCGCTCGCGCTGTTCGGCGTCAACCTGCAGGGCGAGCGCGTGTGGTACTGGGTCGCTGGTGCCGCCCTTCTCGTCGCGACCTCGCTCGCGCTCAACCTGATCGAGTCGCCGGCGGGGCGCGCGCTGCGCGCACTGCACGCATCCGAGGTCGCGGCCGAGGTCTGCGGCGTCGACACCGCGCGCCAGAAGGTCCGCGTGTTCGTTCTCTCCGCCGTCTTTGCAGCACTCGCGGGCGGCCTGATGGCGCACTACAGCGGCTTCATCACGCCGGGGAAGTCGTCGTTCCTCCACTCGGTCGAGCTCGTGACGATGGTGGTCTTCGGCGGCATGGCGTCGGTGTTCGGCGCGATCGTCGGCGCCACCGTGCTGACGCTGCTGCCGCAGATGCTGACCGCGCTCAAGGAATACGAGATGGTGGTGTTCGGCGCGCTGTTGATTCTGACGATGATCTTCCTGCCGCGCGGGATCGTGCCGACGCTCGAGCGCTGGCTCGAGCGGAGGGAGCGATGAGCGCGGGTGTGGCGCGCACGCCGGCCGACCACGCTGGCGCCGGCCCGATGCGGGTCGAGAGGGTCTGCCGCGAGTTCGGCGGGGTGCGCGCGGTCGACGACGTGTCCTTCGCCGTGGATTCCGGCACCGTCTTCTCGATCATCGGTCCCAACGGCGCGGGCAAGACGACGCTTCTCAACGTCCTTTCCGGCATCTACGCCCCGGACAGCGGCCGCATCTTCGTCGGCGGGCGCGACCTCACCGCTGCACCCGCGCACGAATTCGCAGCGGCCGGCGTCGGACGCACGTTCCAGAACCTGCAGGTGTTCTTCAACATGACGGTGCTCGAGAACGTGATGACCGGGCGCCATCTGCACGAGTACGGCGGGCTCGTCGCGGCGCTCTTGCACACGCCGCGCCTCATCCGCACCGAGCGCGAGACGCGCAGGCGCTCGCTCGCGCTCCTGCGCCTCGTCGGTCTCGAGGACCGCGCGCTCGCACCGGCAGACGCGCTCCCATACGGGGCGCTGAAGCGCCTCGAAATCGCGCGCGCGCTCGCCGGCGAGCCTCGCGTGCTGCTGTTGGACGAGCCGGCCGCGGGTCTCAATCCCGCGGAAGCGCTCGAGCTCGACCGGCTCATCAGGCGCATCGCGGCGGCGGGGACGACGATCGTGCTGGTCGAGCACAACATGCAGCTCGTGATGGGGGTGTCGGACCGCATCCTCGTGCTCGACTACGGCCGCGCGTTGTGCGAAGGAACGGCGGCGGAGGTGCGCGCCGACCCGCAGGTCATCGAAGCCTATCTTGGTGCTGCCGACGCCGCGGAGCCTGCCGATGCTTGAGGTCGCCGCGCTGTCCTGCCGCTACGGGCGCATTCCCGCGCTCACCGACGTGAGCCTCGCCGTCGGCGCGGGTGAGCTCGTCGCGCTCGTCGGCGCCAACGGCGCCGGCAAGACGACGCTGATGCGCGTCGTCTCGGGCGTTCACCCGGCGAGCGCGGGAACGATCCGCTTCGACGGCGCCGACGTCACCGGAGTGCGCCCGTCGCGCCGCGTCGGCCTCGGCATCGTGCAGGTCCCCGAGGGCAGGCAGGTGTTCGCGCCGCTGACGGTCGAGGACAACCTGCGTCTCGGCGGCTATCTGCGTCCGGCGCAGGACGTCGCTACCGGCCTCGCGCGGGTGTTCACGCTGTTCCCGGTGCTCGCCGAGAGGCGGCGCTCGCTCGCCGGCACGCTGTCGGGCGGCCAGCAGCAGATGCTCGCGATCGGACGCGCGTTGATGGCGGCGCCGCGCGTGCTGCTGCTCGACGAGCCGAGCATGGGGTTGGCACCCCGGCTCGTCGCGTCGATCTTCGCGGTGATCCGCACGCTGCGCGAGGCGGCGATCACGATCCTCCTCGCCGACCAGAACGCGCGCGCCGTTCTGGGGCTCGCCGATCGCGCATACGTACTCGAGGCCGGCCGGGTGGCGTTCTCCGGCAGCGGCAGGGAGCTCATCGACGATCCGCGCGTGCGCGCGTCCTATCTTGGAGCCTGACATGAACGACGACACCGAACCGATCGCAATCTGCGGCTGCCGCGGCGGGGCCGCGCCGCCGCCGCAGGCGGCGCAGCGCACGCCGGTCGCGGTCGGGCTCGCGGCGACGCGCAAGCTCACCGTCGACCGTGAGCGCACGATCGACTTCATGGGCGAAGCGGCGCGCGTCTACGCGACGCCGATGCTCGTGCGCGATATCGAGATGACCTGCCGCGATCTCCTCCTCGCGCACGTCGAGCCGGGCCAGGACTCGGTCGGCACGCGCGTCGAGATCGACCATCTCGCAGCGACGCTGCTCGGCATGGAGGTCGAATTGAGCGTGAAGGTGACCGAGGTGAAGGGGCGTGCGGTCACCTTCGAGGTGCAGGGACGCGACAGCGTCGACCCGATCTGCCGTGGCACGCACGTGCGCTTCGTCGTCGATACGAAGACGACCGAAGCGCGCCTCGCCACCAAGGCCGCCAGGGCCGCGAAGGCGGGCATCGTGTGACGTACGCCGTCGAAACGCGCCGGGTGCCGACGTATTGCTATCAGTGCGTCGCCGGCCCCGATCTCCTCACCGTCAAGGTCGTCGACGGCGTGGCGACCGAGGTCGAGCCGAATTTCTGCGCCGCGAGCGTGCATCCCGGCGGCGGCACGGTGTGCGTCAAGGCCTACGGGCTCGTGCAGAAGACGTACAACCCGAACCGCGTGCTCACGCCGATGAAGCGCAGCAATCCGCGCAAGGGCCGCGATGAGCCGCCGGAGTTCGTCGCGATCTCCTGGGACGAAGCCTTCGACCTGATCGCGGAACGACTTGCCGGCGTGCGCGCTCTCGGCCTCACCGACGAGTCGGGCTATCCGCGCGTTGCGGCGAGCTTCGGCGGCGGCGGCACGCCGCAGTCGTACATGGGCACGTTCCCGGCGTTCCTGTCCGCGTGGGGGCCGGTCGACATGGGCTTCGGCTCGGGGCAGGGCGTCAAGTGCTATCACTCCGAGCACCTGTACGGCGAGCTGTGGCATCGCGCGTTCACCGTGTCGCCCGACACGCCGCTCTGCGACTACCTGATCTCGTGCGGCGCCAACGTCGAGGCGTCCGGCGGCGTGGTCGGTGTCTGGCGCCACGCGAAGGCGCGCGCGCGGGGAATGAAGCGCGTGCAGGTCGAGCCGCACCTGTCGGTCACCGGTGCGTGCTCGGCGGAGTGGGTGCCGATCAAGCCGAAGACCGACGCCGCGTTCCTGTTCGCGCTCGTCCACGTGCTGCTGCACGAAGTGCCGCGTGCGCGGCTCGACGTCCCGTTCCTCGCGCGTCACACCGCGTCGGCCTACCTCGTCGGCGCGAACGGCTACTTCCTGCGCGATCCGGCGAGCCGAAAGCCCCTCGTGGTCGACGCGCGGGAAGGGTGCGCGGCTCTATTCGACGCGCCGGGCATCGCCGAGACGCTCGAAGGCCGCTTCGACGTCGACGCGGTCGAGATCGGACCCGACGACGACGTGCTGGCGTGCGGGATCCTCGCCGGCGAAACGGCCTTCACGCGCCTCGTCGCGCACATGCAGCCGTATTCGCCCGAATGGGCCGAGGCGATCTGCGATGTGCCGGCGGCGACGATCCGGCGCGTCGCGCTCGAGTATCTCGACCACGCCCGCGTCGGCGAAACGATCGAGGTCGAGGGCCTTCGCCTGCCGTACCGGCCGGTGGCGATCAGTCTCGGCAAGACGGTCAACAACGGCTGGGGCGGCTACGAGTGCTGCTGGGCGCGCACATTGCTCGCGTCGCTCGTCGGCGCGCTCGAGGTTCCCGGCGGAACGCTCGGTACGACGGTGCGGTTGAACCGCCCCCTCGCCGAGCGGCTCGCGAGCGTACAGCCGGGGCCGGACGGCTTCATGGCGTATCCGATGAATCCGACCGACAAGGCGCGCTGGTCGGCGAAGCCGAACATCAGGAACGCCTACCGCACGATGATCCCGCTTGCCGGCGACGGCCCGTGGAGCCAGGCGCTCGGACCGACGCATTTCTCGTGGATGTTCCTCGACGAGACACCGCAGGGCCTGCCACGCGTGACGCTTCCCGACGTGTGGTTCGTCTACCGGACCAATCCGGCGATCTCGTTCTGGGATACCGGAGCGGTGGGCGAGAAGATGGCGCGCTTCCCGTTCGTCGTCGCGTTCGCCTACACCGCCGACGAGACCAATCATTTCGCCGACGTGCTGCTCCCGGATGCGACCGATCTCGAAAGCCTGCAGTTGATCCGCATCGGCGGCTCGAAGTACGTCGAGCAGTTCTGGAACCAGCAGGGGTATGCGCTGCGCCAGCCCGCCGTGAAGGCGCGCGGCGAGGCGCTCGATTTCACCGACGTCGCCACTGAGCTCGCGCGGCGCACCGGCCTCGTCGAGAAGTACAACACGGCGATCAACAAGGGCGCCGCGGGCGTGCCGCTCAGGAGCAGCCACGGCGATTTCTCGCTCGATCCGGCGCACGCGCATTCGCGCGAGGCGATCTGGGACGCGGTCTGTCGCGCCGCGAGCGCCGAGGTGACCGAGGGACGCGAGGTCCACGGCCTCGACTGGTGGAAGGAGCACGGCTTCGCGACGCGCTCGTTCCCGCAGACCGACTGGTACCTGTTCCCGACGCTCGCTGCGCGCGGCCTGCGCTTCGAGATGCCCTACCAGGAGCGGCTGAAGCGCGTCGGCGCAGAGCTCGGGCGCCGGCTGCACGAGCACGACATGCACTGGTGGGACCGCCAGCTCGACGAGTACCAGGCGCTGCCGGCGTGGAAGGATTTCGCCGCGCCGTGGGAAGCCGCGGTCAGCGTCGCGGGCGGAGCGCCGCGCGATTATCCGCTGTGGCTCCTGACCGCGCGCAGCATGCAGTACGCGTGGGGCGGCAACGTCGGCATGCAGTTGATCCGCGAGGTGGCCGAGAACATCGCCGGTCACCGCGGCGTGATCATCAACGCCGGCACCGCGCGCGCGCTCGGCATTGCCGACGGCGACCGCGTGACGATCGCCACACCCCAGCGCAGCGTGCAGGGGCGCGCGGTGCTGCGCCAGGGCATCCGTCCCGACACGCTGCTATTGCTCGGCCAGTTCGAGCACTGGGCGACGCCGTTCGCGCGCGACTTCGATGTGCCGAGCCTCAACACGCTCGCGACGATGTCGCTCGATCTCACCGATGCGACGGGCTCGGGCGCCGACATCGTGCGCGTGAAGCTCGAGCGCGCCGCGGGGGACGCGCGATGACGCGCTGGGCGATGATCGCGGACCTCCGAAGTTGCGTCGGCTGCCAGACGTGCACGGCCGCGTGCAAGCACGCGAACGCAACGCCACCCGGCGTGCAGTGGCGCCGCGTGCTCGACATGGAGGTCGGCGAATACCCCGATGTCCAGCGCGCATTCGTGCCGGTCAGCTGCCAGCACTGCGACGATCCGCCGTGCCTCGACGTCTGCCCGACGACGGCGACGAAGAAGCGCGCCGACGGCATCGTGACGATCGACTACGACCTCTGCATCGGGTGCGCGTATTGCACGGTCGCCTGTCCTTACCAGGCGCGCTCGATCATCGATCGCGCGGCTTTCGCCTACGGCACGCCGACCGAGCCCGAGCGCCGGCGGCAGGACGACGCGCGCGTCGCTGTCGCCACCAAGTGCACGTTCTGCGTCGACCGCATCGACGCGGGCCTCGCCGAGGGTCGCAAGCCCGGCGTCGATCCGGAGGCGACGCCCGCGTGCGTCAATTCGTGCATCGCGCAGGCGCTCGCGTTCGGCGACCTCGACGATCCGAACAGCAACGTGTCGCAGCTCCTCGCCGAGAACCAGCACTTCCGGATCAACGAGGACCTCGGCACCGGGCCGGGCTTCTACTATCTGTGGGACAAGGAGAGGCGGTGAGAGTCGTGCGACGCATCGCCAGGAAAGCGGCTGCGCCGATCGGACCCGCCCCGCGGCTGCAGCAGAGCTGGGACTGGCGGGCGGCGTGCAATTTCATGCTGGGCGGCGCGGGCAGCGGACTCGTCGCATACGCGCTGCTCACGCTCACGCTGCTCGCGCCGTCGCAGCGTGTGACGGCCGGGGTGCTCGTCGTCGTCGGACTGGCGCTCGTCGGAACCGGTCTCCTCTGCGTGTGGCTCGAGATCGGGCGGCCGCGGCGCTTCCTCCACGTGTTCCTCAATCCGCGGCGGTCGTGGATGAGCCGCGAGGCGATGGTTGCGGTCGCGCTGTTCCCGGTCACGCTCGCCGGGGCGTTCGGCGTCGGTGCCGCGCGCGTGCCGGCGATCGTGCTGGCGATCGTGTTGGCAGCGGCGTTCCTGTACTGCCAGAGCCGCATCGTGCAGCGCGCGCGCGCGATTCCCACGTGGCGCGAGCCGCTCGTCGTCCCGCTGATCGTCGCGACGGGCCTCGCCGAAGGCGCCGGGCTGTTCCTCGTCGCCGCGCCGCGGCTCGGCGAAGGCTCGCACGCGCCTGCGCTGGCGCTCGGCGGTCTCGTGCTCGTTCGCTACGCAGCGTGGCACTTCTACCGGCGTCGCCTGACGCGCAGCGCAGCACCGGCGGCGCTCGCGGCGCTCGATCGCGCGGGTGTGCATCTGCGCTACGCGGGCACGCTGGCGCCGCTGCTGCTCGTCGTGGCGCTCGCGGCGCGTGCTGCGACCGGCGTGACGGCAGCCGTCGCGGCGGCGCTTGCCGGCGTGCTCGCGGCCGCAGCGGGGCTGTGGTTGAAATGGGTGCTGGTGCGGCGCGCCGCATTCCACCAGGGGTTCACGCTGCCGCACTGGCCGGTGCGCGGCGCCGCGCGCTGACGCGCGAGAGCGGAGCGAGATGGGAGCCGTCACGTCGATCGAAGTGGGGTTGCGCCCCGCGGCACCGCTCTTCGACGCGGAGCACGAGACGATGCCCCGCGAGCGCCTCGCCGAGCTGCAGGCCGGCCGCCTGCGCGCGACCGTCGCCAACGCGTACGAGAACGTGCCGCTCTACCGCGCGCGCCTCGACGCCGCGGGGGTCGGCGCGGCCGACATCCGCAGCGCCGACGACGTCGCCGCGCTGCCGTTCACGACGAAGGCGGACCTGCGCGAGCACTACCCGTTCGGTCTCTTCGCGCGCCCGATCGCCTCGCTCGCGCGCCTGCATGCGTCGTCGGGCACGAGCGGCAAGCCGACCGTCGTCGGGTACACGCTGCACGACCTCGACGTCTGGTCGGGGCTCATGGCGCGCTCGCTCGCGACGGCGGGAGCGCGGCGCGGCGACGTCGTGCACAACGCCTACGGCTACGGGCTCTTCACCGGCGGGCTCGGTGCGCACTACGGTGCCGAGCGGCTCGGTGGCGTCGTCGTCCCGATGTCGGGCGGCTCGACCGAGCGACAGGTGGCGCTGATCACCGATTTCCGGCCGCGCGTGCTGTGCGCGACACCGTCGTATGCGCTCGCGATCGCCGAGGTCGCCGCGCAGCAGGGCGTCGATCTGCGCGCGAGCTCGCTCGAAATCGGGCTCTTCGGCGCCGAGCCCTGGAGCGAGGCGATGCGGCGCGAGATCGAGGAGCGGCTCGGCCTCGTCGCGATCGACCTCTACGGCCTGTCCGAGATCATGGGGCCGGGTGTTGCATGCGAATGCGCGGCGCAATCGGGGCTGCACGGCTGGGAGGACCACTTCCTGTTCGAGGTGATCGACCCCGAGACCGGGCGCGCGGTCCCCGAAGGCGAGGCGGGCGAGCTCGTGATCACCACGCTCACCAAGGAGGCGCTGCCGATGCTGCGCTACCGCACGCGCGACATCACGCGGGTCACCACCGCGCCGTGCGCGTGCGGCCGCACGCATCTTCGCATCCTGCGCATCACCGGGCGCAACGACGACATGCTGATCATCCGCGGCGTCAACGTCTATCCGTCGCAGATCGAGGCCGTCCTCGTCGGGCGACCGCGGCTCGCTCCGCACTACCAGCTCGTCGTCGAGCGACGCGGGAGCCTCGACGATGTCACCGTCGAGGTCGAAGCGGCGGCCGAAGTCGCGCCGGACGAGTACGAGATCGCCGCCCACGACGCAGCGCACTACATCAAGTCGCTCGTCGGCATCACCACCCGGGTCATCGTGAAGCCCCCGGGCAGCGTCGCGCGATCGCAAGGCAAGGCGGTGCGCGTGCGCGACTTGCGTCCGAAGGGGTGACATCATGGGCAAGCGCCTCATCTCGCTCACGCTGAACGGCCACGCCCGCGAGGACGCAGTCGCCGATCACACGCTCTTGCTCGACTATCTGCGTGACGAGGCGCGCCTCACCGGGACCAAGCGCGGCTGCGACGGCGGCGA
>DASVWR010000030.1:0-37380 GCA_036393115.1 Casimicrobiaceae bacterium | reverse complement strand
GCGGATCTTCCGCCGCGGCTTTTTCGGCAAGGTGCGCCGTACGTCGGTGCTGCGCCACTACGGCCTGCGCACGCTGCTGTACGGTACGCTGCTGCCCGGTCCCGACATCGGCAGGCGCACACGCGACATCATGCTCCGCGTCCGCGCCGAAGGGCACGAGACCGGCATCCACTGCTGGGACCACGTGCGCTGGCAGGACGGCGTCGCCGAGGCCGGTGCCGATTGGACGCGGCGCGAGATGACGAAGGCGCGCGAGCACTATGTCGAGATCTTCGGCGAGGCGCCGACGGTCCACGGCGCGGCCGGATGGCAGATGAACGTGCACGCGCTGCGGCTGACACAGGATCTCGGCTTCGAGTACTGCTCCGACGGCCGCGGGCGCTTCCCGCATCTGCCGGTGTGGCACGGCGAGCTCGTCCGCTGCGCGCAGTTTCCGACCACGCTGCCGACACTCGACGAGATGATCGGCGTCGACGGCGTCACCGAGGACAACGTCGCCGCCCACCTCCTCGAGCGCACTCGCGAGCCGCTCGCGTCGGGGCACGTGTTCACGCTGCACGCCGAGCTCGAGGGCGGCAAGCTTGCCGGCGTCTTCGAGCAGCTCCTCACGGGCTGGAAGGCGCAGGGATGGTCGCTCGGGCCGGTCAGCGCCCTACGCGACGCGATCGAGCCGATGGCGCTCCCCCGCTGCGAGGTCGGACCGGGAGAGGTTCCCGGACGCTCGGGCACGCTGCTCGTGCAGGGCGACGAATTCCTCGCCGGGCTTCCGCTGCAGAATGCGGCTTGAATGTGGCTTGACGATCCGATTGCGGAGGGGAGCAAACGATGGCGGGTGAACCGGCGCCGGGCAGCAAGGTGGCAGACTTCCGGGCGGAGTCGACCGAAGGAGAGTTCCATCTTGCCGCCCACCGCGGGCATCCGGTCGTCCTGTACTTCTACCCGAAGGACAACACGCCCGGCTGCACGACCGAAGGGCTGCAGTTTCGCGACCTTCATGCCGAGTTCGCGAAGCTCGGCGCCATCGTCGCCGGCGTCTCGCGCGACTCGCTGAAATCGCACGCGAATTTCGCCGCGAAGATGGGCTTTCCGTTTCCGCTCATCTCCGACTCCGACGAGAGGCTCTGCGCGCAGTTCGGCGTCATCAGGATGAAGAACATGTACGGGAAGAAGGTGCGCGGCATCGAGCGCAGCACTTTCCTCATCGACGGCGCCGGGAAGCTCGCGCGCGAATGGCGGGGCGTGAAGGTTCCCCGGCACGCGCAGGAGGTGCTGGACGCGGTGCGAGCTATTTGAGGCCTGTCGGCTTTCCACCACAACGGGTTGAAATGAAGCCGGCTCCCGACACGACACCTTGTATGCGCGCGGCTTCGCGCCTACATTAGCTCTTGGCGGGGTCAAGGCCCGCCGCGACTCCTCCAGGAGGCCCATGGTCGAACGCAAGCTGCGTCCCGTTCCGTCGAAGCTCCATCTCCTGCCCTCCCGCAAGCCGGCCCGCATCGGGCCCCCGCAGTCCTCGAAGCTTTTCGTTCTCGACACCAACGTGCTGATGCACGATCCGACGAGCCTGTTCCGGTTCGAGGAGCACGACATCTATCTGCCGATGCTGACGCTGGAGGAGCTCGACGCGCACAAGAAGGGCATGACCGAGGTCGCGAGGAACGCCCGTCAGGCATCGCGCTTCCTGGACGAGCTCGTCACCGCGTTCGCCGGGCCCGGGGGCGGAGGCGCCGAGATTGCGCGCGGCATTCCGCTCACCGAGAAGTCCGGCCGCGCCGCCACCGGCAAGCTGTTCCTGCAGACCGAGGCGATCACCACCGCGCTGCCGCCCTCGCTCGCCAACGGCAAGGCGGACAACCAGATCATCGCGGTCGTCATGCAGCTCTCGCACCAGCATCCGCGACGCAGCGTGATCCTGGTGACGAAGGACATCAACCTGCGCATCAAGGCGCGCGCGCTCGGCATCGCCGCCGAGGACTATTTCAACGACAAGGTGCTCGAGGACACCGATCTCCTCTACGCCGGCGTGCGCGAGCTCCCGGCGGACTTCTGGGACCGCCACGGCAAGGGGATGGAATCGTGGCAACAGGGGGGACACACCTGGTACCGCGTCGCCGGCCCCCTCGTGCCGTCGCTGCACGTCAACGAGTTCGTCTATCTAGAAAAGGACGGCGAGGCGCCGTTTCACGCGATCGTCCGCGAGATTCAGGGCAAGAGCGCCGTGCTCGCGACGCTGAAGGACTACTCGCACCAGAAGAACAACGTCTGGGGCGTCGTCGCGCGCAACCGCGAGCAGAACTTCGCGCTCAACCTCCTGATGAATCCGGAGATCGATTTCGTCACGCTGCTCGGCCAGGCGGGAACCGGCAAGACCCTCCTCACCCTCGCGGCGGGCCTCATGCTGACGCTCGAATCGAAGGTCTACACCGAGATCATCATGACGCGCGTCACCGTGCCGGTCGGCGAGGACATCGGCTTCCTGCCGGGCACCGAGGAAGAGAAGATGAATCCGTGGATGGGCGCGCTCGAAGACAACCTCGACGTGCTGAACAAGACCGACGACGAGAGCGGCGACTGGGGCCGCGCCGCGACGCGCGACCTGATCCGCTCGCGGATCAAGGTGAAGAGCCTCAACTTCATGCGCGGGCGCACGTTCATCAACAAGTACCTGATCATCGACGAAGCGCAGAACCTCACGCCGAAGCAGATGAAGACGCTGATCACCCGCGCCGGGCCCGGTACCAAGGTGATCTGCCTCGGCAACATCGCGCAGATCGACACGCCTTACCTCACCGAGGGGAGCTCCGGGCTCACCTATGTCGTCGACCGGATGAAGGGCTGGGAGCACTCCGGACACGTCACGCTGACACGCGGCGAGCGCTCGCGCCTTGCCGACCATGCCGCGGAGGCGCTGTAGCAGAGTCGCGCCGCGCGGGCGTTGTCGCGGCGTCCGCGCGTAGAATCACCGGGCATGCGGGTCGAGCCCATGCAGGGTCGGGTCGGATGGGCAGCGCGCGCGATGGCGCTCGGTGTCGTCCTCGCTGTGTCGGCGGCCACACCAGCCTCGGCCACGCCGCGCTGGCACATCGAGAAGCCGATCGCGCAGGGCCAGCCGACGCCGCTCGAAGACGCGCCGCTGCGCAAGGACGAGGCGGCCGAGAAGGCCCTGGAAGCGCGCTATCCGGTCCTGCGCATCGACGTCGAAGCGCACCGCGAGCGCACGCACCCGCCGCCCGGAACGGTCGAACAGCGTTTCTCGAACGTGCTGAACCGCGGCAATCCCGAGGTCGAGGGCGGCGAGATCCGTCACGGCGCCTTCTACGACGGTCTCTTCTACTGGGGGTCCGACCCGTTGAGCTTCATCTGGCTCAACGTCGCGAATCGGTTGCGCGATCGGTAGGCGCCACGCCCTGAAATGCTGCTGTCCTCACCGGACGAGCCTGAGGGTCCTCGTCAGTGCGCAGTGCGGATGACGATCGTTGTCGCGGTCGTCGCCGCATGGGTGCTGGTAGGGTGGGCGGCCGCGCTCGATGTCGATGCGTACCTCCTCCTCGGCGCGCCGATCGTCATCCTGTTCCAGCGCTTCGTGGCGCGGCGCCCGTTGCGCGCGCTGTGGGTACGCGCCGCACCGCCGATGGTGCTCGGACCGCGAGGTTGGGTGATCGCTGCGGCCTTCGCGATCATGCCTGTCGTCGACCTCGCGCGCTCCGTCGCTTCCCGGGCGAACGTGACCGTCATCGGCTGGGACCTCTGCGCGCTGGCCGGGGCAGCCGGCGTCGCCTATGCGCTCGTGAACCTGCGCCGGGATCTCCTTCGCCCCGGAATCGCCTACGCCGCGCTCGCGCTCGCCTGCGGCATTCTCGTGATCACAGTTGCGGCAATGATGAGCGGGCGTTCACCATGGATTGCGCCAGCGTGCCTCATGAGCTTCGTGCGCGATCTCCTGCTCTATCTCCCGGTCACGTTCGTGATCGAGGAAGTGGCATTTCGCGGCGCGTTCGACAGCTTCGTGGGTGGTACTGCGATCAAGGGAGCTGCCGCGATCGGTACGGCGATCGTCGTTGCTGCGCTGTGGGGCTTGTGGCACTGGCCGCTCATGCCCGATCCCTGGCACGCGCTCGTCGCGCTGCGACTCATCGCCGTGCACGTGCCGATTGGCGTGTTCCTCGCGCTGTCGTGGCGCTCGGGGGGCACGCTGCCGTGGCCCGCACTCGCGCACGCGCTCGTCGACGCTTGGCGCAATGCGGTGTTGAGCTGAACTCTGTCAATAGTTCAGTACGCGGTTCGTCGAGCTGAGACGCCTAGGCTTTCGGACTCAGCACGAGTTGTGTTTGCGTGACCACTGCGCAAAGCCTGCCGTCTGCATTGGTGACTCTCGTCTCCCACACCATGGTCGTACGACCGCGGTGGAGAGCCAGGCACTCGCCCTTGATGACCGTGCCGACCTTCGCGCCGGCGATGAACTTCGTACTCGAGTCCGTTGTGGTTGTTCCGCTGCCGGTCGGCAGGTTGACGAACGTACCAACGAAGCCAAGAGTGTCTGCAAATGCCATGTAGGCGCCGCCGTGCAGGACGCTTCCGGTGGTGCAAAGTGCGGGGACGACCGGTAGCTCGGCCACAACGCGTTCGGGGGCCACTTCGAGCAAACGGATTCCCAGGAGGCCGGGGAGGACGGGGTCAAGCAGCGCTTGAATTGCGGTGAGATCTGGCATGGTGATAAGAGACCGCATACCTATGCCAGAAGCAACTGCACCGGCGCGCCCGCTCGAACGGTATTGTGAACTTCAGCCACGGCATCGGTCTCCCGAAGAAGCCTCGCAATGTCCCGCGGAGATGCGGTTGACTGCACGCTAGCCTTGTATTGAATGTTCCTAGCCGCGAGACCAACGCCATCAAACTCAGCACTTGCTTCGACCTGGGCGCCCTGCAGAGAGATGCCTAGCCGCCGGGCCTCTCGGTACAGGTCATTGCAGTAGCAAGTGGCTAGCGCCAGCATCAGGAACTCGCCACCACTGACCGCTGACCCCGGGCCCAAGGGCTTGGCTGGAATGGCCAGACTTTGAGAAGTACCGCCAGTGGCGACCGTGGCATCGTAGCCAGAGGATGAACTGGTGACGACTGCGGAGATTTGCATCGGACGGACTAATAGCGATCCGACTGCATCGCGTTCTCGAAGCGCGTGAATTCGCCGAGGAAGGTGAGCCGCACCGTTCCGATCGGACCGTTGCGCTGCTTGCCGATGATGATCTCGGCGATTCCCTTGTCCTGCGACTCAGGGTTGTAGACCTCGTCGCGGTAGATGAACAGGATGACGTCTGCGTCCTGTTCAATTGCCCCCGATTCCCTCAGATCCGACATCACCGGCCGCTTATTCGGCCGCTGCTCGAGCGAGCGATTGAGCTGCGACAGCGCGACCACCGGCACGGAGAGCTCTTTCGCGAGCGACTTCATCGAGCGCGAGATCTCGGAGATCTCGGTCGCGCGGTTCTCACCCTGCGTCGTCGACTGCATCAACTGCAGGTAGTCGACGATGACGAGCCCGAGCTTCCCATGCTGCTTCGCGAGGCGCCGCGCGCGCGAGCGGACCTCGATCGCATTCAGTGCAGGCGTCTCGTCGATCAGGATCGGTGCCTCGTTGAGCCGGCCGAGCGCTTCCGAGAGCTTGTCCCAGTCCTCGTGCGAGATGCGCCCGGTGCGCAGCTTGTGCTGATCGAGCCTGCCGACCGATCCGATCATCCGCTGCGCGAGCTGCACCGCACCCATCTCCATCGAGAACACCGCGACGGGGAGCTTGGCGCCGAGTGCTACGTGCTCGCCGATGTTGAGCGCCAAGGCTGTTTTACCCATGCTCGGTCTTCCGGCGATCACGACGAGATCGCCGGGCTGCAGCCCCGACGTCATCCGGTCGAGGTCGGCGTACCCGGTCGCGATGCCGGTGACGTCCGACGGATCGTCGCGGTTGTAGAGTGTCTCGATGCGATCGACGACCGTCGCGAGGAGCTTGCCGATCTCCTGGAAGTTCTGCGCACCGCGCGCGCCCTGCTCGGCGATGTGCAGCACCTTCGCCTCGGCCTCGTCGAGCACCGCCTTCGCCTCGCGCCCGAGCGGGCGATACGCGGAATCGGCGATCTCGGTCGCCGTGGCCGCGAGCTGGCGCAGGATCGACCGCTCGCGGACGATGTTCGCGTAGTGGCGGATGTTGGCGGCGGTGGGGACGTTCTGGGCGAGCGCGCCGAGATAGGCGAGGCCGCCGACGTAATCGAGCTTCTGCGCCGACGCGAGCGCCTCCGACACAGTCACGACGTCGGCCGGCTTGCCGTCGGCGATCAGCGTGATGATCTGCTGGTAGATGACGCGGTGCGCGTCGCTGTAGAAGTCCGCCGCCGCGACGAGGTCGCCGATCCGATCCGCGGCCTCGTTATCGAGCATGAGCCCGCCCAGCACCGACTGCTCGGCTTCAAGCGAGTGCGGGGGCAGGCGCAGCGACGCGACTGCGGGATC
This sequence comes from Casimicrobiaceae bacterium, assembly GCA_036393115.1. Lineage (GTDB taxonomy): Bacteria > Pseudomonadota > Gammaproteobacteria > Burkholderiales > Casimicrobiaceae > VBCG01. Next base: position 30,882 of record DASVWR010000030.1, on the reverse strand, counting down.
GTCGGGCATCCGCGGTGTCGTTCAGATGGACGCGGCGATTCTACCCGCCGCGCCGCGTTGCGCCCATCGGTCGAACGGCGGCTTGTGTGAGCCGCCGGAAACGATCGTCGCCGTCGCTCAGGAGGCGGCTTCCGGCACCACCTGCACGACGATGTGCGCGGCGACGTCGGTGTGCAGCACGACGCTGACCGGATGCTCGCCGATCTGCTTCAGCGGCCCCGCCGGCATCCGCACCATCGCCTTCTCGATTGCGATCGCCTGCGCCTTCAGCGCATCGACGACGTCGACGTTGGTCACCGAGCCGAACAGGCGTCCGTCGACGCCGGCCTTCTGCGCGATCTTCAGCACCGCGCCTTCGAGCTTTTCGGCGAGCGCCTGGGCCGCCTCGAGCCTCGCCGCGGCCTGCTTCTCGAGTTCGGCACGCTGCGCTTCGATCGCCTTGAGGTTGTCGGGCGTCGCGCGCTTCGCCTTGCCCTGCGGGATCAGGAAATTCCGGGCATAGCCCTCCCTGACCTTGACCACCTCTCCGAGATCGCCGACGTTGGCGATCTTCTCCAGCAGAATGACTTGCATGGCGCTCGCTCCGTCAGTGCAGGTCGGTGTACGACAGGAGCGCGAGGAAGCGCGCTCGCTTGATCGCCGTGCCGAGCTGGCGCTGATAGCGCGCCTTGGTCCCGGTGATCCGTGCCGGCATGATCTTGCCGTTCTCCTGCACGAAGTCCTTCAGCACGTCGATGTCCTTGTAATCGATCTCCTTCACCTTCTCGGCGGTGAAGCGGCAGAACTTGCGGCGCTTGAACAGGTTATTGCCGCGCTCGCGGCGCTTGCCGTCCTTCTTGCCCTTGCCCTTGCCCCTACCCATCGGTCGTGGCATGTCAGTGTCCTCTTGTCAGATGTCCGTCGATTCGAATCGTGTCAGATGCAGCGCGAGGCTCGTTCCGGTGCGATAGCGGCGTGCGACGAACCCGTGGCAGCGGAGCGCCGCGCCGGGAGCGACCGCAGCGATCGCGCTCGCGACGTCGCCGAACGCAACGGCATGGAGTTCGCATTCGACGTCACGCTCGCCTCCGGCTTCGGCCTGTCGCGAACGATGCCGCAGCGTCAGCTCGATGGCCGGAATGCCCGCCGGCGTGTGCCTCAGCGCACCCCGTTCGGCCAGCGTTGCGGCGATCGCGAGCCGGTTGTCCGGCGTCACGCTGGCGGCCCGCTCAGGAACGGGGCGTCGCCGCCTCGGCGGTCGCGGCCGCCTGGGCCGACACCGCCTGCACCGGAGTGGGCTCCGCCGTGTCGGCGCCAGCCTTCTCGGCCGGCTTGTCGCCGCGATCGGACCGCTCGCCGCGCTCGCCGTCGCGCGTGGTCAGCGAGCGCGACTTCTCCTCCTTCATCATCGGAGATGGCGTGACGACGGCCTCGCTCTTCGCGACGACCAGGTGGCGCAGCACCGCGTCGTTGAACTTGAACGCATGCTCGAGCTCGGTCAGCGTTTCGCGCCCGCACTCGATATTCATGAGCACGTAGTGCGCCTTGTGCAGCTTCTGGATCGGATAGGCGAGCTGACGCCTGCCCCAGTCTTCCAGCCGGTGGATCCTGCCGCCCGGGCCGGTCACCATCGTGCGATAGCGCTCGACCATCGCGGGCACCTGCTCGCTCTGGTCGGGATGCACGATGAACACGATTTCATAGTGACGCATCGTTGCAATCTCCTTTCGGTCGTCGAAGGCACGGCGCGAGCATCGATTCGCGCCGTGCTCCACGGCCTCCCCGCGGCGATGCGACTCATGAGGCGGGTGAGGCAAGGGAACCGGGAATTGTAGCAGCTTTCGCCGCCGCGGCGTCGAGAATCTGGTCGCGGTCCGGCCTCGCCTCGCTCGCGATCTGCCGCACGCGGGCGAAGAAGCGCGGGAGGCTGCCGCCCTCCTCGCGCAGGATCTCCCTGAACGCCGGGACGCGCTCGGTATAGATCGCCACCGCCGCGAGGCTCGCGTTGTTCGGGCCGTGGGCGAACCAGCGGTCGTACCCGGCAAGCCCCGGCTGTCCCGCCTTGGCCGCGTCGTACGCCGCTTCCATCGCCGCGAAGGTGGCGCGCTTGTCGCGAAGCTTGGCGGCCTCGGTCTCGTCGCTCGCATAGACCTCGCCGAGGCGTGCTCGTGTCGACAGCACGAGCGTGTGGAACGTATCGCGCAGCTTCCGGTCGCGCGCCGCCTCGGCGTCGAGGGCCTGCTCGTGGCGTGCCGCGAGCCAGCGCTCGAGCCCGACATCGGAAACCATCGTCGCGAACGACTCGTTGAACACCGAGTCGTCGCGCACGTAGAGCACCTGATGGGCGAGCTCGTGGAAGATGAGGCGCGCGATCTCGGTCAGCGGCCAGCGCACGAACGTCGAGAGTACCGGGTCGTCGAACCAGCCCAGCGTCGAGTAGGCGGGAACGCCGCCGACGTAGACGTCGTCGCCGTCGGCGCGCAGCTGCGCCGCCTCGCGCTTTGCTGCCTGCTCGTCGAAATAGCCGCGGTAGTCGACGCAGCCCGCGACCGGGAAGCACCATTGCCGCGGCGCGAGCGAGAAGCGGGGTGCGGCGAATACGCTCCACGTGACGAACGGGCGATGCAGGTCGGTGTAGCGCGTGTAGCTCCCGTTGTCGGGGAGCGCGAGCTCGCGGCTCGCATACGCGCGGATCGCACGAATCTCGCGCAGCCGGGCGGCGAGCATCGGGTCCGCCCGGTCGATCACTTCCGGGATCGGCTCGCTGTGAGCGAGGATGCCCCACTGCCCGACCGCACCCTGCCAGTAGTAGCCGATGCCGTCGAGACTGCTGCATCCGGCGAGTGTCAGCGCCGCGCCTGTCGCCGCAACGACGAGCGCACGCCCGAAACGGGGCCCCGAAGACTTCCCGAACACGTCAGTTCCCGATCACGTCAGCGCGAGAGGAACCGGGCGAGTCGCGCCACGCCGTCGTCGAGCTTCTGCTCGTCGATCGTGTAGGCGAAGCGGACGTGCTCGCGCGCGCGGTGCGTGCCGAAGTCGATCCCGGGGGTCATTGCGACGCCGACGGATTCGAGCACGTCGCGGCAGAAGCGCTCGCTGTCGTCGGCGAAGCGCGCGCAGTCGGCGTAGACGAAGAAGCCGCCGTTGGGCAGCACCGGGATGCCGAAGCCCAGCGAGCGCAATGCCGGCACGAGGAGGTCTCGTCGCGCCTCGAATGCGCGCCGCCTCGATTCGACGAGCTCGAGGGTCGCCGGCTCGAAGCACGCGAGCGCCGCACGCTGCGAGAGCGTCGGCGGCGAGATATAGAGGTTCTGAGCGAGCTTTTCGAGGTCGCGCACATACTCCGGAGGGGCGACGATCCAGCCGAGCCGCCAGCCGGTCATGTTGAAGTACTTCGAGAAGCTCGACACGACAAACGCGTCGTCGATCGAAGCGAGCACGCTCGCGGGCCGCTCGCCGTAGGTAAGCCCGAGGTAGATCTCGTCGACGATGAACTGCCCGCCCCGCGCGCGCACGCTTGCCGCGATCCGCGCCATCTCGTCCCGCGGCACCATCGTCCCGGTCGGATTCGACGGCGACGCGACGAGCACGCCCGAGGTTGCGGGAGTCCAGTGGTGCTCGACGAGCTCGGCCGTGAGCTGATAGGCGGATGCCGGGCCGACCGGAATGGTCCGCGGCGCGCCTTCGAACACGCGCACGAAGTGGCGGTTGCACGGATAGCCTGGATCGGCGAGGAGGATCTCGCGCCCGCGGTCGACGACGAGCGCCATGACGAGGAGGAGCGCCGCCGACGACCCCGCGGTGACAATCACCCGCTCAGGGTCGACTTGCGCACCGAGCGCTGTCGCGTAGTGACGCGCGATCGCCGCGCGAAGCTCGGGGAGTCCCAGCGCCGACGTGTAGTAGACGTCGCCGTGCTCGAGGGCCGCGCGGGCGGCTGCGAGCACCGGCTCGGGTGTGGGGAAATCGGGCTCGCCGATCTCCATGTGGACGACGCTGCGTCCGCGCGCTTCGAGCGCGCGCGCCGCGGTCTGCACTTCCATCACGTGAAACGGCGCGATCGCGCGCACGCGAGCCGCGGCCGGGTGGTCGGCTTCCATCGAAAGTGGTAGTGAACGCCGGAGGGAAAGGCGTTATCGTAACGCGGTGGTGACCACCGCCAACCTGATACTTGCCCCGGTACTTGCCCTGGTGCTCGTCGCCCTTCCCGGCAGCGCCGCGGCGGGTCTCTACAAGTGCGAGCTCGACAACGGCATCATGTACCAGCAGACCCCGTGCCCCCCGGGGCGCGAGTTGCGCGATTTCGACCGCAACCCGGCCACGGTCTCGGTCGTGCCGTTCACGATCGCACCCGGCGACGAGACGCGTCGGGAAGCGCCGACAACCTCTTCCCGCACTTCAGCGAAGACGAAGCCGCGTAAAGGTGCCGATTCGGCGAGCAAGGCCGCCGAGCGCAAGTTCCTGATCCCCGGCATCTACGAGGGCGAGGTCGTGACACGCGTCGGCAGCCCGGATCTCAAGTCCGGCAGCGGCCGCAAGACGTCGCGCTGGACCTACCTTCCGGCGCCGAACGATCCGTCGACGATCACGACGCTGACCTTCAAGGAAGGCCGGCTGATCGAGGTCGAGCGCAAGGTCGTCCACTCGCGGTGAGAGCGCTCGTCCAGCGCGTCATCGACGCGAGCGTCACCGTCGACGAGACGGTCGTCGGCGCGATCGGCCGAGGGCTTGTCGTGCTGGCGGGATTCGCTGCCGACGACGCCGCGAACGATATCGGCTGGGTCGCGAAGAAGATCGTCGACCTGCGCATCTTCGACGACGATGCAGGGATCATGAACCGTTCGCTGCGCGAGACGGCGGGCTCGATCCTCGCGGTGTCGCAGTTCACGTTGTACGGCTCGGTGCGCAAGGGCAACCGGCCGTCGTGGTCGGCGGCAGCACCGCCCGACGTCGCGCGGCCGCGTTTCGAGGCTTTCGTGCGCGAGCTCGAAACAGAGCTCGGCCGGCCGATCCCCACCGGTGTCTTCGGCGCACACATGCGCGTCGCGCTCGTCAACGATGGACCGGTGACGATCTGGATCGACTCGCAGCGGCGCGAGTGATCGTCTAGAACGCGACGTACGGCCCGGTGCCCCCCGGCGTGCTTCGTCCCTCGATCGCCATGTAGACGCTGCGTCCGAAGTAGAACGGCAGGCCCCAGGCGAACGTCGTGTCGTCGCCGCCGGGACCCGCGATGTCGTCGAACGCGTAGAAGGAAGGATTGGCGCCCATCAGCGCGTCGGCGTTGCCGAAGCTGAAATTGACGGCGCCCGTCGCGAGATTGACGCCCTGCAGCGTCGTCGACACGGTCTGCGTCGTCGCGGGGCAGTAGAAGCCGTTCGCGATCCCCGTGCACACCGGGTAGGCGGCGGTGCCGAACGCGACGAAGTTCGTCCCGGCGTCGAGGTAGCTGTTCGTGTAAGCGTGTCCGTTGTACGTCGTGACGATGTTTCCGGTCGTCGGATTCGTCGTGAGCACCGTTGCGTTGCCGAGCGCGTTATCCGCCTGCGTGCCGATCCCGAAGATGAGCGAGCCACTCGCCGTTGCGGCTCCGCCTGCGGCAACCGACGGAAGCTCGATGACGACGCCGTTGTTGTCCGTTGCGAACAGCGTGACCGGATTCTGCAGCTGTTGCGCGACCGCGATCTGCAGCGGCGTGCACGCAGCCGAGGCGCACGTGTAATACATCCCTGGAAGCGCCGCCTGCGCGCAGGCGCTCCCGCAATCCTGCGCGAACGGGCCGACGCCGAGCAGGCCGTTGGCGCCAAAGCTCGCGACGGTGTTCTCCGGGGGACCGCTCGACGAGCAGGTGTCGGGCACGTTCGGAAACGCCGCATCACCGATCACCTGCACGGCGAGCCTCGGCGCGGCTTCGCCGGCGATCCTGACGTCCGCGGTACGCAATGATCCCCAGCTGTATCCGTCGACGAACTGCGCACACTCGGCAACCGCGTTGCCGGCGGAGTCGGCCTGCTGCGGCAGGGCGAGCGTCGGCGGCAGCGCCGACGCGAGAATGCGCAGGCCCTCCGAGCCGGTATCGACCTGCACGTGATCGATCGTCTGGCATGCGGTGGTGGACCCCGGCACGCACACCGTCACGCTGACGAACGCGAGATCGGGAAACTGCGCCGGGCCGCCGTCGATGGTGATCGGTGCAACGTTCTGCGTCGGCGGCTTCACATTCGACGAGCCGGACGATCCACCACCACCTCCGCACCCGGCCAGGGCGACCGACAGCGCGAGTGCAGCGACCGCGCCGAGCGGGACGACACGCCGGCCGCTCACCGGATGTCCCCCGAAACGACGCCGGCGGGCAGCTCGCGCGGCAGCCATGCCTTGCCGGTGAACGCGCGCATGTGGCCGCCTGCTTGAACGACGAGTCCGGGCAACGTCACCGTGACCGGCGATCGCCGCGTGCGTCGCTTCGCGAGGGCATCGGCGTACTGCTGAAAATACGGTCCGAGCAGTTGCCGCAGATCGGGGTACGACGCGCCTTCCCAGGCGACTCCGAACACGACGCCGGAGGGTGCAGCGTATTCGCGGACGGTACTGCGGGCTGGTGTCGCGAGCTCGTGGACGGTGTACCGCGACGTTGCTGCGGTGCTCAGCGTCGCGTGCAGGTGGCGCTGATCGGCTTTCACGCTCGCCTCGGTGCCGCCGAGCGCGGCGAGCGCCGGCGGCGCGATCACCGCAGCGAGTAGCGCGAGAGACGGCACCACGGCTGCCAGCACGGCGGCCGCGCGCGCTTCGGCTGCCCGCACCGCAAGCACCCGCAACGCGGGCGGCAATACGTAACGAATCATGACGTCGCTCCCCATCGGCCCAGCTTCGACAGAGGCCCTTCGCGCGAGTTCTACAGCCGGTACGCCGCCTTGGCGAGATCGTGCGCGAGGAGCGGCGCGAGCTCGAAAGCCTCGTCCTCGGCGAGCCGATGCTCGACGACCGACGTGGCGAGAAAGCGGCAGACGACGCGGCGCCACACGTCGTGCCGCGCGGGAATCGACAGGAACGCACGCGTGTCGTCGTTGAAGCCGACGGTGTTGTAGAAGCCGGCCGTCTCGATCGCCTGCTCGAGAAAGCGAAGCATCCCGTGGAAGCTGTCGTGGAACCACCATGGTGGACCGAGGCGAAGCGCCGGGTAGTGCCCGGCGAGCGGCGCTAGCTCGCGCGCATAGGTCGTCTCGTCGAGCGTGAACAGGATCAGCGTGAAATCGCGCTCGTTGCCGAACCGGTCGAGGAGCGGCTTCAGCGCGTCGACGTAGCTCGTTCGCATCGGGATGTCGGCCCCCTTGTCGCGCCCGAAGCGCCGATGCACCGACGGGTTGTGGTTGCGATGGCTGCCGGGGTGAATCTGCATCACGAGCCCGTCGTCTTGGCTCATCGCGGCCATCTCGGTCAGCATCTGGCCGCGGAAGAGCTCGGCGTCGGCATCGGTGATGTCTCCGGCGAGCGCGCGATCGAGGAGGCGCTGGCAGTGCGCCGAATCGAGATCGAAGGTGTTCGCCGTCGGGTGGCCGTGATCGGTCGACGTCGCCCCCATCGCCTTGAAGAACGCGCGCCGCTCCCGATGCGCGGCGAGGTAACCCGACCAGCGGGACGTGTCCTCGCCGGCGAGTGCGCCGAGCCTTGCGACGTTGTCGGCGAAGCCTTCGAAGGTCGGATCGACGACCGGATCGGGGCGATACGCCGTCACCACGCGCCCTCGCCAGCCGCTCGCCCGGATCGCGCGGTGGTGCGCGAGCGGGTCGAGCGGCGATTCGGTGGTCGCGATCACCTCGATATCGAAGCGCTCGAAGAGCGCGCGCGGCCGGAACGCGTCCTCGCCGAGGCACGCCTCGATGCGATCGAAGCAGCGGTCGGCGCTCTCCGCCGTCAGCCGCTCGTCGATCCCGAACACGTCGTGGAACGCGTGGTCGAGCCACAGGCGCGTCGGCGTGCCGCGGAAGAGGTAGTAGCGCGACGCGAACGCGCGCCAGATCGACCGCGCGTCGTACGGCGCGGTGCCGCCGTCGCGCGCGGGGACGCCGAGCTCTTCGAGCGGAACGCCCTGGCTGTAGAACATCCGGAATACGTAGTGGTCGGGAACGATGAAGAGCGCCGCGGGATCGGGGAACGGGGCATTGTCGGCGAACCAGCGGGGGTCGGTATGCCCGTGCGGGCTCACGATCGGCAGGTCGCGCACGGTGTCGTAGAGCGCACGCGCGACGCGGCGGGTGGCGGGCTCCGGCGGAAACAGGCGATCGGGATCCAGGGTGAGCGGGATCATCGGCGATCGGAATCGAGGGCAAGCACGATCATCGGCGCAGGGCGTGCGCGACCGCGCTTGCGGCGCCGTCGCGGCAAAGTGTGGCGAGCGAGCCGGACACGGCGGACACGAAGCGCGGCTCCACCGGCAGATCATCGCCGAAAACCTCGGTGAGTGCGAGCAGTGCCCGCGCGTAGGCTTCGGGGTCGCTGCCACTGCGCGAAGCGATCGCGGCGAAGCGCGGTGCGAGCGGGTCCGACACTTCGATCGCCCTCCCCGCCTCGTCGTCGCCGCGCACATAGCGCATCCAGCCGGCGACGGCGAGCCCCGCGTCGGCGACTTCGCCTCCCGCCGCGAGGTTCGCGCGGACGGTGGCGAGGATCCGCTGCGGAAGCTTCTGCGAGCCGTCCATCGCGATCTGCCACGTCCGGTGCGCGAGCGCGGGGTTCGCGAAGCGTGCGAGCAGCGAGTCGCGATACGCGTCGACGTCGGCACCCGGCGGAACGACGAGCATCGGCGCGACCTCGCTCGACATGAAGCGATGCGCCCACGCGGCGAAGTCCGGCTGCGCGACGACCTCGTGTACGTACTGGTGACCGGCGAGGTAGCCGAGGTAGGCGAGCGCCGAGTGGGTGCCATTCAGCATGCGCAGCTTCATCGTTTCCCACGGCGCGACGTCGGCGGTCAGCGTCGCTCCGGCGCGCTCCCACGGCGGGCGCCTGCCCGCGAACCGATCCTCGATCACCCACTGCAGAAACGGCTCGTGGACGACCGGCGCGCGGTCCTCGCAGCCGAGCGCCGCATCGTTCTCGGCGACATCGACCGGCGTCGCCGCCGGGACGATGCGATCGACCATCGTCGACGGAAAGGCGATCTCGCGCTCGATCCACGCGGCCAGCTGTGGATCGCGTGCCGCCGCGAGCTCGCGGACGAGCGCGCCGACGAGCGGGCCATTGCCCGGCAGATTGTCGCAGCAGACGATGCTGATCGGCCTGCCGTGCGAGGAGCGCCTCGTCACGAGCGCGTGTACGAGGACGCCGGGCGCGCTGACCGGTGCATCCGGATGCGCGAGATCGTGGACGATCGCGGGATGCGCGAAATCGAGCCTCCCGGTCGCCGGCCGATGACAATAGCCCTTCTCGGTCACCGTCAGCGTCGCGATCGCGACTTCGGGCGCGGCGAGACGCCGCAGCACCGTCGCGCGCTCGTCGGCGAGGCACAGCACCTCGCGCACGCTGCCGACGACACGGCGCCGAACGCCGGCCGCCGAGCGCTCGACCGCCGTGTAGAGGCCCTCCTGCGGCGCCAGCCGATCGCGCACATCGGGCGAGCGCAGGCTCACGCCGCAGATGCCCCAGCCTCCGCCCTCGGACGCGAGCACGTCGTCGGTGACGATCGCCTGGTGCGCGCGATGGAACGCGCCGATGCCGAGGTGGACGATGCCGATCGGCACCGCCTGCGGACGGTAGCGCGGTCGCCCGATCGCGGCGGGCAGGCTATCGAGTGTCGCGAGGTTGAGCCGCGCCATCTGCAGTGTCCCTGTGCGGTATCCCCGCGCCGTGCCCCTGTGCAGCGCCCCGGAACGGCTCAGCCGGCCGCGGCGGCGTGCTCCCTGACCCGGCTCACGAGCTGCGTCGGGTTGACGAAGCGCAGCGCGATCAGGAGCCAGACGAGCGTCACCAGCATGTAGATCATCGCCATCGCGTCGATCGACTGTGGCGCGCGCACGCCGGCGGCGAACACCGCATAGTAGAGCGCGACCACCAGCGTCTGCGAATCCGGACCCGCGGTGAGGAAGGTGAGCTCGAAGAGCGCGATCGTGCGCACGAGGACGAGCAGTGACGCGGCGAGAATGCCAGGTGCCAGGAGCGGCACCAGCACGTGCACGAACATGCGCGCGGTGCCCGCCCCGAAAACCCGCGCCGCCGCTTCGAGGTTGGGATCGATCTGCTCGATGAACGGCGTCATCACGAGGATCACGAACGGTGCCGCCGGGATCAGGTTGGCGAGGATCACGCCCCAGATCGTTCCGGCGAGGTGCGCCTGGTAGAGCACCGTCGCGAGCGGGATGCCGTAGGTCATCGGCGGCACCATCAGTGGCAGCAGGAACAGCAGCAGGAGCGCGCGCTTGCCCGGGAAATCGCGGCGCGCGAGCGTGTAGGCCGCCGGCACGCCGATCAGCAGCGACAGCGCGACGACCGCGAACACGACCTCGAAGGTCACCCAGAGGATGCCGGCGAGCTGGAAATCGCGCCACGCCTGCACGTACCACGAGGCGGTCCAGCCGAGCGGCAGCCAGGTGCCGAGCCACCTCGTCGCGACGGAGTCGACGGCGACCGCGGCGATCAGCAGCACGACGTTGACGACGAACAGCACCATGACGCCGGCGAGAAGGCCGCGCCACGCGCGGTCGACGAGCTTCCCGGTTGCGTCCTTCGTCACCCCTTGCCTCCGGCGACGGGTCCCCGGTAGAAGAAGCCGCGCAGGCCGAGCACCGCCGCGACGATGACGAGCTGCACGAAGCCCATGATCATCGCGATCGCCGAGGCGAGCGAATAGTCGTATTGCTCAAACGCGGCCTGGTAGGCGGCGATCGAGATCACCCGTGTCGACCCGGCCGGAGCGCCGACCAGCACCGCCGACGGAAACACCGAGAATGCCTGGACGAACGCGAGGCAGAAGCACATCGCGAGCCCGGGTGCCAGGAGCGGCAGATAGATGTGGCGGAATTGCGCGAACGGCCCTGCGCCGAGCGTCGCAGCGGCGCGCGCGAGCACCGGATCGATCCCGGTCACGTACGACAGGATCAGCAGGAACGCGAACGGAAAGCCCGAGATCACGAGCGAGATCAGCACGCCCCAGTAGTTGTGCGTGAGGCGGATCGGCCCGTCGTAGAGGTGAAGAAGCTGGAGCACGTGGGAAAGCCACCCCTTGGGGCCGAAGTAGTTCAGCATGCCCTCGGCGATCAGCACGGTGCCGAGCGTGATCGGCACGACGAGGAGCGTCGTCGCCACGCGCTGCCAGCGCCCCCTCGCGCGCATGCGAAAGGCGATCGGCAGCGCGACGCCGACGTTGATCAAAGTCGCCGGCAGCGCAAGCTTGAGCGTGGTACCGATCGTCGGCCACAGGTCGGGAGTGGTGAAGAACGTGCGGTAATTCGCGAGCACGCCACCCTTCGCCGGCGCGAACGAGAGCCACAGGCCGTAGAGAAACGGGTAGACGAACAAGAGCACCATGAACAGCGTCGCCGGGGCGGCGAGCAGCAGTGCGCGGTCGAACGATGCCCGCTGCGCGACCGTCGCTGCGGTGCCCGCGCCGGAAAGCGCCGCGCTGCTCACGCCGGGTAGACGAGCGCCCGCTCGGGCGGAATGTGCAGATCGATCGCGTCGCCAGGCGCCGCTCGCGTGTCGCTGCGCACGAGAAGCTGCACGCCGCCGTCGAGCATCACCTCGATCAGCGAGTCGCGCCCGCCGTACTCGACGCCACTGATGCGGCCACGAACGCAGTTCGCCCCATCGCCGGTCGCGCCGACGCCGACCTCTTCCGGACGGATCGCGACGATCGCGCGGTTGCCGTTGAGCGGCGCGCGCACGGTGCCCTCGATGCGCAGTGCACCGCCACGCAGCTCGACGCGGTCACCGGTCACCACGACGACGTCGAGCTCCAGCACGTTCCGATAACCCATGAAGCGCGCGACGTGGAGATTGGCCGGTTGCGCGTAGATCCGCTGCGGCGCATCGATCTGCTGCACGACGCCGTCCTTCATCACCACGATGCGATCGGCGAGCGACAATGCCTCGTCCTGGTCGTGCGTGACATAGATCGTCGCGCGGCCGAGCTCGCCGTGTATGCGCCGGATCTCGGCGCGCGTCTCGATCCTGAGCTTCGCGTCGAGATTGGACAGCGGCTCGTCCATCAGCACGAGCGGTGGCTCGATGACGATCGCGCGGGCGATCGCGACGCGCTGCTGCTGCCCGCCGGAGAGCTGTCCGGGAAGCTTTCCTGCCTGACCGGTGAGCTGGACGAGTGCCAGCGCACGCGTGACCCGCGGCGCGATCTCGGCCGCGGGGACGCCCTGCATCCGGAGCCCGAAGCCGACGTTGCGCTCGACGCTCATGTGCGGGAACAGCGCGTAGTTCTGGAACACCATGCCGAAGCCGCGCTTCTCCGGAGGCAGCGCATCGATGCGCAGCTCGTCGAGGCGGATCGCTCCACCCGAGAGTGCCAGCAGCCCGGCGATGCAGTTGAGCGCGGTCGACTTACCGCAGCCCGACGGCCCGAGCAGCGCGACGAACTCGCCGCGCCGGACGGTCATCGTCAGCTCGTCGAGCGCATTGAACGCGCGGCCACCCGCTGCGGCGAAGCGCCGCGTCACCCGCTCGAGATGCAGTTCGCGGAAATCGTGACGCACCGGTCACTTCGTCTTCTGCGCGCCGACCTGCTGGTCCCAGATCCGGAATGCCTCGACCTGGCTCTTCGGCGGCAGCGACTGGGTGTGCGGAAACTCGCCGAGCCACTTGTCGTACTCGGGACGACCGTACTCCTTGACCGACTCCTGGCTCTTCGCCGGGGCCATCGCGAGCGTGACCCCCTTCACCGCGGGGCCCGGGTAGAAGTAGCCCTGGTCGTAGGTGTAGGCCTGCGCGTGCGGCGTCAGCAGGTAGGCCATCAGATCGAGGACGACTGCCACCTTCTCCGGCGCGACGCCTTTGGGGATCACCATGTAGTGTGCGTCGTTGACCCAGGTCATGTGCTGGAACGGAGCCACCTTGAAGCTCTTCGGCACGATGCCGAGCGCACGAGGATTCAAGTCCCAGCCGGTCACCGTCGGCGTCATGTCGCGCGAGCCTTCGCCGAGCTCCTTCATCACCGCGCCGGTCCCCGTCGGGTAGTACTCGACATAGGCGCCGAGCTCCTTCAGATACGCCCAGGTCTTGTCCCAGCCGTGGACCGGGTCCTTCGGATCCTTGTCGCCGAGCAGATACGGAAGCCCCATCAGGAACGTGCGGCCGGGACCCGAATTCGCCGGGCGCGCGTAGATGAAGCGATTCGGATGCGCCTTGCACCACGCGAGCAGATCCTGCGGCGTCGTCGGAACGTCCTTCACCTTGTCTGGGTTGTACTCGAGGAGCGGCCCCGCCGGCATGAACGTCACCTCGATACCGTAGTCGCCGGCGAGCTCCTGCATCTTCGCGGCCGCCGGCTGATAGTTCGCCATCAGGTTCGGAAACTTCGACGCGAATGCCGGCGTGAGCTGCGTGAGCTCACCCTGCTCGATCCCCGCGGCGAGGAAGTCGGTGCCGGTCAGCACCATGTCGATGTCGGTGCGCCCGGCCGCCTGCATCGCCTTCAGCTTCCCTGGAAGCTCGGGCGCCGGCATCTTGGTGAAGTTGAACTTGGACACCCACTGCAAATGCGCCTTCTGATACGCCTCGATCGCATCCTGCGTGAGCGCGAGGTTGCCGGCGACGTCGACGACGTTGATCGTCACCGCGCTCTTCGGCATCGGCGGCACCTGCGCGGAGGCAGTGCGAGCGACGGGAAGCAGCAGCGCGGCCGCGCTTCCGGCAGCAAGGCGCATGGCCTGGCGGCGGGGATGGTTGAACGTGGGATGGGGCTTGGACATCTTGCGTCTCCTTGGAGGGTCGAGGGTCGAGGATTGAGGATCGCGGATGGACGATTGAGGAGCGAGGATCGAAAAGCGGGGAGCGAGCTCAGGAGCGCGCGGCGCGGCGGCGCGGCGTGCGCTCGGCATCGACGGTGCGCTGGAACTGGCGCACGACCCGCGCGAGATGGCGGTGCATCGCTGCGCGCGCACCGTCGGCGTCATGCGCGGCGATCGCCCGCGCGATCGCCGCATGATCACGGACCGTCTGCACGGCGAGCTCGCGCGTATGGAAATGCTGCTGCAAGCGCCCCCACAGCTCGGCACGCTGGTTCCACAGTCCCTCGACGACGAGTTCGAGCGAGCCGTTGCCGGTGCTGCCGGCGACGCGCATATGGAAGTCGCGATCCTCCGCTTCGCGTGCCTGGAAATCGTCGAGCGCCACTTCCATCCGCGCGACACTTTCGTCGAGGGCTGCGGCGTCCGCGGCATCCGCCTTCGTTGCGGCGAGCGCGGCGATCTCGCCTTCGACGAGACTGCGCGCCGCGAGGAGCTCGAAAGGCCCCGGCCCGCCGTCGCTGCCTGCGCGCGCGATGGCGGCGGTCGGGCTCGCGACGAAGATTCCGGTTCCGACCCGGACCTCGACGAGCCCGCTCATTTCGAGCGAAATGATCGCCTCGCGGACCGACGTGCGACTGACGCGCAACTGCGCTGCGAGCTCGCGTTCGGCGGGTAGCCGCGATCCAGCGGCGTACTCGCCGCTGGCAATCAGCTGCGCGAGCTGATCGGCGATCTGCCGGTAGAGGCGCCGCGGTTCGACGGCCGTGAGTGGCAACCCGAATCCTCCTGGAGGCGCCGCGCGCCGGCATCGTCGGCCAGCCGGTCACGGCCGCCGCGCCGGAGTGCCCGACCGGTCGCCCGCGCCTAGCGCCAACCGGCCGCCGGCGCGTCGCGGCATCATAGCGATCCCGCTATACTGTGGTCAAGTGGTCCGACCACCCAGCCCCCGAGCCACCGACGAAAACGAGATGAAGATCACTGCCGCGCGCGTCATCGTCTGCTCGCCCGGACGCAATTTCGTCACGCTGAAGATCGAGACCGACGACGGCATCGCGGGCATCGGCGACGCGACACTGAACGGGCGCGAGCTTGCCGTTGCCGCCTACCTCGACGAGCACGTGATTCCCGCACTGATCGGGCGCGACGCAGCGAAGATCGAGGACACCTGGCAGTACCTCTACCGCGGCGCGTACTGGCGACGCGGGCCGGTGACGATGTGCGCGATCGCCGCCGTCGACACCGCGCTGTGGGACATCAAGGCGAAGGCGGCGCAGATGCCGCTCTACCAGCTCCTCGGCGGGGCGAGCCGCGACGCCGTCATGGTGTACGGACATGCGAACGGCGGCGACATCGCGGAGACCGTCGACGAGGTCGCGCGCTACCTCGACCTCGGCTACCGCGCGGTGCGCGCGCAGTGCGGCATCCCCGGACTCGCGTCGACCTACGGCGTCGCGCAGGACAAGATGTTCTACGAGCCCGCGGATGCCGCGATCGCCACCGAGAACCGCTGGTCGACGACGCGCTACCTCGACCACGTGCCGAAGCTCTTCGACGCGCTACGTGCGCGCTTCGGCTTCGAGCCGCATTTGCTGCACGATGTCCATCATCGGCTGACTCCGATCGAGGCCGCACGCCTCGGACGCAGCCTGGAACCGTACCGCCTGTTCTGGCTGGAAGATCCGACGCCCGCGGAGAATCAGGAAGCGTTCCGGCTGATCCGCAGCCACACGGTGACGCCGCTCGCGGTCGGCGAGGTATTCAACACGATCCACGACTGCCAGGCGCTGATCGCCGAGCAGCTCATCGACTACATCCGCACGACCGTCGTCCATGCAGGCGGCATCACGCACCTGCGCCGGATCGCCCACCTCGCCGAGCTGTGGCAGGTGCGCACCGGATCGCACGGGGCCACCGACCTGTCGCCGGTGTGCATGGGTGCCGCGCTGCATTTCGACCTCTGGGTGCCGAACTTCGGCATCCAGGAGTACATGCGCCACACCCCCGAGACCGACGCCGTGTTCCCGCACGCATGGCGCTTCGACGCGGGGTTCCTGCACCCGGGCGATGCGCCCGGGCACGGCGTCGCGATCGACGAGAAGCTCGCCGCGCGCTATCCGTACAAGGCGAGCGCGCTGCCGGTGAATCGGCTCGAGGACGGGACGATGTGGAACTGGTGAGCGGCGACGTGCCGCGTCACGATGATCGGGCGCCGCCAGCGCTCCACAGCATCAGAAAGCACGCTGCGGCGAGCGCCGCGATCCCGGCGACGAGGATCGTACCGACCTGGAATCCGCCGAGCGTGTAGTGGCCGGTCAGTCGCGCGAGGACCGCGAGCGCGCACAGCACGAGACCGGCGATGCCGACGATGCGTCCCACCCAACCCGTTGCAGCCGCCATGCTGTCCTCCCGCTGACTCGTCCCTCGATCCTCGTTCCCCACCCTCGATGCTCGCCCCTCGCCCCTCGCTCCTCTATCCTCGCTCGGCAACATAACGCCCCGATCGACCACCGAGCTTCTCCAGCAGACGCACATCTCCGATTCGCATGCCACGATCGACCGCCTTGCACATGTCGTAGACGGTGAGCAGACCCGCGGCGACCGCGGTAAGCGCCTCCATCTCGACTCCGGTGCGCTCGCGCGTCTCGACCGTGACCTCGATCGCGAGCGCGCCCTCTTCCGCGGGAAAGGCGAAGTCGACGGCAATGCGCGTCAGCATCAGCGGATGGGCGAGCGGGATCAGCTCCGACGTACGCTTCGCGGCCTGGATCGCTGCGATCCGCGCGACGCCGAGGACGTCGCCCTTCTTCGCGGTGCCGCTCTTCACGAGCACGAGCGTGTCCGGCTTCATCGTGATGCGCCCGCCGGCGCGCGCCACGCGGCGCGTCACCGGCTTGCCGCCGACGTCGACCATGCGCGCCTGTCCGCTCGCGTCGAAGTGGGTAAAATGGGCGTTTGACCCGCTGCTGCGGAGAGCGCTGCGGCGGGCGGGATTCGCGGCCGGAGCCGGACGGGGAGAGCGTGGCATGATCGGTGACGCTGCGCCGGCGACCAGCACGTGCTCCATGTGAGCGGAGGTTCCCTCCGCATCGGAGCCGCCATGAACTCGGCGGCGCGCGCTGCATCTTAGCATCATCACTTCTCATGACGCGGCCGGTGGCCCATCGCGCATCTCCCTCCCCGCGGCGCCTGCGGCGTGTCTCCGCATGCCTCGTGGCCGCGCTTGCGGTCATGCCGCTGGGTCCGGCCGGAACGTGGCTCCCGGCGCCGGTGCAGGCTGCCGCCGCGCAGCTTCTCCCGGATCTCGGCGACGTGTCGCAGGTCAGCCTGTCGCCGATGCAAGAGAAGAAGCTCGGCGTGGAGGTGATGCGTCAGTTGCGCGCGTCGGGCGCGTACCTCGACGACCCCGAGGTGAACGACTACCTCAACATGCTCGGCCATCGGCTGATCGCGGCGTCGACCGACGTGCACACCGACTTCACCTTCTTCGCCGTCAACAGCCCCGAGATCAATGCGTTCGCGCTGCCCGGCGGGTTCGTCGGCGTCAACGTCGGGCTGATCCTCATGACGCAGAACGAATCCGAGCTCGCGAGCGTGATCGCGCACGAGATCACGCACGTGACCCAGCACCACATGTCGCGTTCGATCGCGGCGCAGAAGGATTCGATGCTGCTGTCGCTCGCCGGGCTTGCACTCGCGGTGCTGGCCGCACGCGGTGGCGCGAGCTCGGGCGATGCGGCGTCCGCGGCCATCGCGGGCTCGCAGGCGCTCGCGATCCAGCATCAGATCAACTTCACCCGCACCCAGGAGGCCGAAGCCGACCGCATCGGCTTCCAGCGTCTCGTCGCGGCCGGCTTCGACCCTACCTCGATGGCGACGATGCTCGAGCGGCTGCAGCGGGCAACGCACTTCGCCGAGGCCGATGTCCCGGCCTACCTCCAGGATCACCCGGTGACCTACGAGCGGATCGCCGAGGCGAAGGCGCGCGCGGCGAACGTGCCGTACCGCCAGGTGCCCGATTCGCTCGATTACGACCTCGTGCGCGCGCTGCTGCGCAGCTACCAGGGGAGCCCCCACGAAGCCGTCAAGTATTTCGACGACGCGATCGCCCAGCACCGCTACAACAACGCCGTCGCGACGCACTACGGGCTTGTCGCCGCGCTGCTGCGCACGCACGACAAGGCGCGCATGACGAAAGCGCTGGACGAGCTCGAGAAGATCGCGCCACCGCACCCGATGATCGATGCGATGGCCGGGCACGTGCTCGAGGAGACCGGTAACCTCACCGCCGCGATCGAGCGCTTCCGAAAGGGGGTCGAGCGCTACCCGAACAAGATGCAGATGATCTACGACTACCCGGACGCGCTGCTGAAGGCCGGGCGCAGCGCCGAAGCGGCAAAGTTCGTCGACCGCCAGATCGACCGCTTCCCGAATGACGGCTCGTTGCAGCTCATCGCGGCCAGGACGTACGCGGCGCTGGGCAAGGAAATGCTCTCCCACATGCACCAGGCCGAGTACTACGCGTGGCAGGGCAACCTGAAAGGCGCAATCGACCAGTTGCAGATCGCCGCGAAGGATCGCGACGGTGACTTCTACCAGGCTTCGATGGTCGATTCGCGGCTGCGCGAATACAAGCGCGAGGCCGCGGAACAGACGAAGCCCGCCTTCGGCCGCTCCGGCTGAACCCCTGCGGTTTTTGCCAGCTGCGCAGGTGGCGCAGCCGGCTTAGAGTGCCTCCGTCAGCGATTCCGCCATGCGCCGTGCGTGGCGTATGGCGCGGCGGAGGACAGGTGAAGATTCTCGTCGTCGACGACCATCCGTTGATCCAGCAGGCGCTCGCCGCCGCGCTGCCGCAGCTCGATGGTGGGATCGACGTCCTCGCCGCGCTCGACCGCGACGGCACGCACGCGGCGCTCGCGCGCCATCCGGACTGCGACCTCGTGCTGCTCGATCTTGCGCTTCCCGGAGCGCACGGCTTCGACCTCCTCGCCGAGCTCGTCCGCGACTACCGGCGCGTCCCGGTCGTCGTGCTGTCGGCGACGCACGACCGCGCAACGGTGGCGAGCGCACTCGCCGCGGGTGCGCGCGGGTACATCGCGAAGACCTCGACGCCCGGCGAGCTCCTCGACGCGATCCGCACCGTGCTGGGCGGCCGGCGCAGCGTCACTTCCGACTACGAGCGCCCGCGCACCGCGATCGCCGACCTGCCAGTCGCGGTCTACGGCCTCACCCAGCGCCAGGCCGACGTGCTGCGTCTCCTGATCGAGGGCAAGCCCAACAAGCTGATCTGTCGCGACCTCGCGCTGTCCGAGGGAACCGTCAAGGTGCATGTGAGCGCGATCCTGAAAGCGCTCAACGTTCGCACGCGCGCGGAAGTGATCGTCGAGCTGTCGCGCCGCGGCATTCTTCCGGGCGGCTTGGCGCCGTCGCGCACCCACTGACCGACAGCATCCGAGCGCCCGGCGGGGACCGCCGGCATTCTCAGGACCCGTAAACGCCATGTATCCGCCGTGCTCGCCGAACCCGGCGCTTCTCGCGCGTGCGCGCGCGGACCAGGTGGCAACGCTGTATGCGCACGCCCACTACACGTCGCTGTCGATGGGGCTCGGCGCATTGATCTTCACCGTCGCGATGTGGGGCGAGAGCACGCCCGCGCTCGCCGCACTATGGTGGACGCTGATCGCAGCGAATCAGGTCTGGCGCACGGTGCTTGCGCGCGCCTGGACGCGGATGCGTCCGGGAATCGCCGCCGCGCCGCGCTGGGGGGCGTACTGGGCGGCGGGCTCGGTCGTCACCGGCTCGCTGTGGGGCGCGGCGTCGATCGCGACGTTTCCGCAGTCGACCGCGTGGCAGGCGCTTCTCATCGTCTGCATCTTCGGTGTCGCGATGGGGGGCCTCTACCTCACCGGCGTCTACAAGCCGTCGCTGTATGGCTTCCTGCTTCCCGCGCTGGTGCCGCTGATCGTCCGCGTTGCGGTCGTCGGCGACCAGGTTCACGTCTTCATCGGCGTCGTGCTCGCGATCGTGCTGGTTTTCGTGGTGGGCTTCGGCCACCGGCTGAACGACGTCCTGACGCGCTCGCTGGTGATCCGCTACGAGAACGTCGACCTCATTGCCGAGCTGAAGGAGCGCAATCGTGCCGCTCTCGACGCGCGCGAGGCCGCCGAATCGGCGAATCGCGCCAAGAGCCAGCTCCTCGCGGCGGCGAGCCACGACCTGCGCCAGCCGCTCCATGCGCTCGGACTCTACGTCGCGGCGCTCGCCGCGCGTGCGCGGCACGCCGACTGGCGCGGGCTCGTCGCC
Organism: Casimicrobiaceae bacterium; assembly: GCA_036393115.1. Classification (GTDB taxonomy): domain Bacteria; phylum Pseudomonadota; class Gammaproteobacteria; order Burkholderiales; family Casimicrobiaceae; genus VBCG01. The sequence continues at coordinate 10,651 of DASVWR010000030.1, read as the reverse complement.
AACGTCCAGTCGGCAGCGAACGTGCTCGAGCTTCAGTTCGGGCAGTTGATCGACCTGTCGCGCCTCGACGCCGGGGCGCTGATCCCCGAGCGCGGCGCGGTGGCGCTCGCGCCGCTGTTCGGCCGGATCGTCACTGAATTCGCCCCGCAGGCGGACGAGCGAGGCCTCGCACTGCGCGCCGCGGCGACGACCCTCGCCGTCGAGAGCGACGAATTACTTCTCGAGCGCGTCGTCGGAAACCTCGTTTCGAACGCGATCCGCTACACCCGACAGGGTGGCGTCCTCGTCGGCGCGCGGCGCCGCGGGGCCAGGGTCGCGATCGACGTGATCGACACCGGTGTCGGGATCGCGCCCGATCAGCGCGAGCGCATCTTCGAGGAGTTCTACCGGATCGGCGCCGGCGAGGCGTCGTCGGCGACGCACCGCGGCATGGGGCTCGGCCTCGCGATCGTGCGCCGATTCGCAAACCTCCTCGACCACGAGATCGACCTCGATTCGCGCCCGGGCCGCGGGTCGCGCTTTCGCGTGCTCGCGCCGCGCCTGCGCGTTCCCCGCCGCCCGCTGCGACCGGTCGCGATCGATTCGCTCGGCCACGATCCGTCACACGGCGGCACGCTTGCCGGAAACGTCGTTGCGGTCGTCGACGACGATCCGGCGGCGGTCGATGCGATGACGACGCTGTTCGAGACCTGGGGTGCGCGCGTCGTCGGCGCGGGTACGCTCGATGCGCTGATCGCGAATCTCGGCACGCTCGAGCGCTATCCCGATCTCGTCGTCGCCGACCTGCGCCTCGCCGGCGGCGACTCGGGCATCCGCGCCGTCAGGAGCCTGCGCGACGAGCTCGGCTACCCGGTGCCCGCGATCATCGTGTCGGGCGATACCGGTACGCGCGCCGACCGTGAGGCGCGTGCGGCGGGACTCATGCTGCTGCGCAAGCCGGTGGTCGCGGCGACACTCGAAACCGCTGCCGTGTCGACGCTCGCCGGCCGGCCCGCCGCGACCGGTCTCACTGCGTCGCGCCGTGCCTCTCCAGCATCTTCGCGCGCCACTGATCGAGTCGTGCGAGCCGGTTCTGGATGCCCGTCCTGACCACCGCCTTCTGCTCCGGCGTGAACGTGCCGTAGAGGTTGAGCCACGCAGCGCGCGCCTGGTGACGAAGCGCGATCGCCTGTGTCTGCGCGTTGTCGGCTGCCGCGGCCACCGCAGCGAGATCGGGCTCGGGCTTGGCGAGCTCGGCGTTCAGCACGGTGCGGACGTTCTCGCGGGTGCTCCTGATCGTCGTGCGCGCCGCTTTCGACGCCGAAACGGCGCTGTCCCACATCGCCTGCTGCGACGTGTCGAGCTTGAGCTCGCCTTTCATGCGGGCGATGGCCGACACGACGTCGCCGCCGGCATCGCGGGCGTGTCGCATCGGCTGCGCGGCAGCCGCGGCAATGCCTGCGCCAACGAGCATCGCCACGACAGCGGTTTTCAGCGTGGCCGCGAGACGGCGGGTGGTGGTCTCTTTCATGCGTATCCTTCCTTTCGTTTCGGATCGCCGGCACAGCGCGCGGCGGTCAGGGGAGGAGCGCGTCGAATCGTCGCGCCTGTCGCTTCGGCCGGCATTGTTGTCCGCCGTTCGCCGCGGCGGCGCCCGCATTGCAACCGCTCGTTGCACTGCGTGGCGCGCGATACAATCCGTTACAGCTTCGCGCAGACGCGCGTGCTGCCAACCGATCTAATCGGCTGCCATGAGCGCCCGCACACCCGGCACCAGAATCCTCGTCGTCGACGACGACGTGCGGCTGCGCGACCTGCTCACACGCTACCTCACCGAGCAGGGCTTCCAGGTGAGCGCGCTCCCCGACGCGACACTGCTCGATCGCCGGCTGCAGCGCGATCCGCCGCGCCTCCTGGTGCTCGACCTGATGCTCCCGGGCGAGGACGGGCTTTCGGTGTGCCGGAGGCTGCGCGCGGCCGGCGAATCGGTGCCGATCATCATGCTGACGGCGAAAGGCGACGACATCGACCGCATCGTCGGCCTCGAGATGGGCGCCGACGATTACCTGCCGAAGCCGTTCAACCCTCGCGAGCTCGTTGCGCGCATCCACGCGGTCCTGCGCCGTCACGGCGAGTACGTCGCTCCCGGAGCGCCTGGCGACGCGAAGCGCGTGCCATTCGGCCGCCACACGCTCGATCTCGCGGCGCGCACGCTCGAGCGCGACGGCGTCGTCGAGCCGCTGACCACCGGGGAATTCTCGCTCATCAACGTATTCGCGCGGCACCCGCGGCAGCCGCTCGCGCGCGAGAAGCTGATGCTGCTCGCCCGCGGACGCGATCACGAGGTATTCGACCGCGCGATCGACGTTCAGGTCTCGCGGCTGCGCAAGCTGGTCGAGCGCGATCCCGCGTCGCCGCGCTACATCCAGACGGTGTGGGGCTTCGGCTACGTGTACGTACCGGACGGCGACGGCACCGATGCGGCGGTCGCCGCGGCACCCGCAGGCGACGAATCACCCCGGTGACGCTCTGGCCCCGCTCGCTGTTCGGGCGCCTGATGCTGCTCCTGGTCGCCGTCGTCGCATTGGTGGTCGTCACCACCGCATTACTGTTCGGCCGGGACCGTGCCGCGCTGATCGCGCGGCAGTTCAACGACACCAAGCTCGTCGAGGTACGGGCGCTGAAGAGCGCGCTCGAGGCGATCGATCCGGCGGTCGGGCGCGGAGGGCTGGCGCGGCTCGACCGCGAGTACGGCGTGCACATCGTTCCCGAAGACGAGCGGCCGCACATCGGGGTCGCCGTGCACGGCTCGGCGATGCGCGAGCTCGAGGAGCGCCTGCGCGAAGGCCTCGGCGAGCCGACCGAGGTCCGTATCACGCCCGGAGGCCATGCGCTCTTCGTTCACGTGGTCGCGCGCGGCCAGGGTTACTGGATCGGGTTCCGGCTGCCTCCGCCCCCGCGCGAGAGCGTTCCGACGCGCGCGCTCACCTGGGCGCTCGCCATCGCGGTACTCCTCCTCGCTGCCGCATTCGCCTTCGCGCGCTACCTCGCGCGCCCGCTGCGCGAGCTGAAGCTCGCCGTCGACCAGGTCGGACGCGGCGCGACACCGGCCGCGCTGCCCGAGTCGGGGACCTCGGAGATCGCTGCGGTCAATCGCGGCTTCAACGCGATGCTCGCGAGCCTCCGGCAGAGCGAGCGTGACCGTGCGCTCCTTCTCGCCGGCGTGTCGCACGACCTGCGCACGCCGCTCGCACGGCTGCGACTCGGCATCGAGCTCGACGACGACGACGCGGCGACCCGCGCCGGGATGGTCGCCGACATCGAGGAGATGGACCGCATCATCGGCCAGTTCCTCGACTTCGCGCGCGACGTTCCCGCCGGGGCCGGCGAGCCGATCGACGTCGCGGCCGCGGTCGCCGCGGCAGTCGACCGTTACCGCAACGCCGGACGCGACGTCAGCCACGTGTCGGCAGCGCCGGCGCTCGCTCGCATCCAGCCCGCATCGGTGTCGCGGCTCGTCGGCAATCTCGTCGACAACGCGCTCGCCTACGGCGCCCCTCCGGTCGAGGTCAGCACCCGCGACGACGGCGCAGAGGTCGTGATCGAGGTCGCCGACCGCGGGGAAGGCATCGCCGACGCCGACGTCGAGCGGCTGAAGCAGCCGTTCACCCGCGCGGGCGCTGCGCGCAGCCGCGAGGACGGCGCGGCGGGGGCCGGCCTCGGGCTCGCGATCGTCGAGCGGATCGCGCGGCTGCACGGCGGGCGCCTCGATCTCGTGCCGCGCGCCGGCGGCGGAACCATCGCGCGCGTGACGATTGCGCGCGCAGGGGACGCATTCACGGGCGCGCCTCGAACACCAGGTTGAACGGGGTCTGCGTCGCGCGACGGAAGCGGCTGAACCCGCCCGCCGTCACGACCTCGCGCAGCCGCCGTTCGCCGGCCTGTGCGCCGAGACAAAGACCGACCTCCTGCGAGCGCGAGCACGGCGTGCAGAGAAGCGTCGAGAACGAGTAGTAGACGCGGCCGACCGGATTCAGGTTGTCCTCGAGCCGGTCGTTCGCGAACGGCTCGACGATCATCCACGTGCCGTCCGGCGACAGCGCCCTGCGCACGTGCGTCGCGGCGCCGATCGGATCCCCCATGTCGTGCAGGCAGTCGAACACCGCGACGAAATCGTACTGGCTGCCGGGGAAATCCTTCGCCCTGGCCACATCGAACCGCGCGCGGTCCGCGACGCCTGCACGCTCCGCCGCCCGGCGCGCGGCTGCGATCGAGGCGTCGTGGTAATCGAATCCGACGAACTCCGAACGTGGGTACGCCTTCGCCATCAGGATCGTCGATGCACCCAGTCCGCATCCGACATCGGCGACCCGCGCACCGGACTCGAGCCTCTTTGCAACCCCGTCGAGTGCGGGGATCCACGCGCTCACGAGGTTGGCGGCGTAGCCGGGGCGGAAGAATCGCTCGCAACCGTGAAATACGTCGGCGTCGTGCTCGTGCCAGCCCATTCCATTGCCCGATCGGAACGCTTCGGCCATGCGCGGAACAGCTTTGAGCGACCCCAACGCAAGCTCGAATGCGCCCGGAATGTAGGCCGGACTGTCTTCGACGGCGAGAGCCATCGCCTGCTCCTCGTCGAGACTGAAGCGCCGGCTCGCCGCATCGTAATTGACGTATCCTCCGGCCGCCTGCGACGACAGCCATTCGCGCACGTAGCGTTCGTCGGTCGCGGTCGCCTTTGCAAGCTCGGCGGGAGTCATCGGGCGCCCAGCCAGCGCCTTGTACAGACCCAGCCGGTCTCCGAGTACGACCATGCCTGCGTGCACGGTCGCGCCGAGATCCCCGACGAACCTTCCAATGAACTCGTTCAGCTTGTCCATGTTCACGGCCATGATGCCTCCCGCTCGTTCGTTGCCGTGCCGATGATTGCGGAACAGCGAGAGCGTGTCGTGAGGCGGCAGTCCCGTGCCGTCACACCGCACCGGCGGCGCCGGCGGCGCGGAGACCGGGCGGACGGGACTCTCGCCCCATGCGCCTACGGGGCGGCGCCGGTGCCGAAACCTGCTTCGCGAGCGCGGACGATCGCCTGGGCACGGGTCGTCACGCACATTTTCGAGAAGATGCGCGTGATGTGGTTGCGCACCGTCTTGTTGCTGACGTGGAGCCGGCTCGCAATATCGTCGTTGTCGCGTCCTTCGGCAATCAGCTCGAGCAGCTCGCGCTCGCGCGGCGTCAGATGGGCAGACGGAAGCGACGCCCCTCGCGGCGACGGCGGATTCAGGAATCCTCGCAACTCGACGACGAAGGTCTCCCACGCCGGCTCATGCGCGAGCAGGACGTGGTTGCGCGATTGCAGCGGCACGAAACGGGCGCCGCCGATCAGGCTCGCGATCAGCTTGCCCTCGTCGAAGGGAACTCGTGCATCGCCGTGGCAATGCATGACCAGCGTCGGGCAGCAGACCTGCGCCGCGAGCCCCTGTACGTCGATGTCCGCGAACGCCCGGGCCATCCGGCTCGCACCTTGCGGGGACGCTGACATCTGTTGCAGCCGATTGAACGATTCGATCTCGTCGGGCGCTCCATCGGGGACGAACAGCAAGGTGAACATCTGCCGAAACGCCGGATTCTCGCGTCCCCATCCCAGCTCGATCAGCCTGGTCATCGCGTTGAGCTCGTCACGTTCGTGCGAACCCCGGCCGCGGTGCAGAATGCCGCGTACATAACCGCCGTACAGCAGGAGCCGCTCGACGCGTTCCGGATGCCGTGAGGCATAGGCGATCGCGATCGCGGCTCCCTGCGACATGCCGAGCAGGGCAAATCGCGCCAGCCCTGCTGCTTCGACGACGGCCTCCAGGTCGCGTACCCATGCGTCGAGTCCGAAATGCCGGACGTCGCGATCCGACAGGCCGCAACCGCGCGGATCGTACCTGTACAGCGTATTCGCCCGCGACAGCTCGGCGAGCCACGGAGCCCAGACGTGGCTGAGGACATCGAATTCCAGGTGCGTCAGCCACGATCCGACCTTCAGCACCGGCGGCCCGCGGCCGAGCTTCGCGTACGCGAGCCGTACGCCATCGGCTGACGTGCAGAAGCGGATGTCCTGCTCGGAAGTGTTCGCGGTCACGCCTGGCGCAAAGTGACGTCAAACCCCGTGGAACGATCGAATTCAGGCCCCTTCCGGCCGAGCGAACGCGGCGCAAAGCGCGATCGCCGAAGCCGCGATCCCCTCGCCGCGGCCGGTGAAGCCGAGATGGTCGGTCGTCGTCGCCTTGACGCTGACGGCGCCGAGCTCGCAGCCGAGGTCCGCTGCGATGTTCGCGCGCATCGCGCCAACGTACGGCGCGAGCCGCGGGGCCTGCGCGATCACCGTCGCGTCGACGTTGCCGATCCGGTACCCGGCGTTCGTCGCGAGCGCGACCGCGTGGCGCAGGATGCGGCGGCTGTCGGCGCCCTTCCAGGCGGGGTCGCTCTCGGGGAAGTGCGCACCGAGATCGCCGAGTGCGAGCGCTCCGAGCACCGCGTCGGCGATCGCGTGCAGCAGCACGTCGGCGTCCGAGTGTCCGGCGAGGCCGCGGTCGAACGGAATCGTGACGCCGCCGAGCACCAACGGCCGTCCCGCGGCAAACGCGTGCGCGTCGAAGCCGTTGCCGATGCGAAGGTTCACGCCGCTTCCTGCAGCTTCAGGATCGCCAGCGCAAGGGCGAGGTCGGCCGGTCGGGTGATCTTGAGATTGTCGGAGCTGCCGCGAACGAGCCTCGGCTTCGCGCAGCCTCCGGCTGCGGCGAGTTCTTCGACCGCCTGCGCCTCGTCGGTGCAGTCGGCCGCGCCATCACGGCGGCACGCCGCGACGAGCACGCGACAGCGGAACATCTGCGGCGTCTGCGCGAGCCACAGGCCTTCGCGCGCCTCGGTACGCAGCACGCGAAGCTCCGCGGCGCCCTCGGCGCGCTTCAGCGTGTCGGCGAGTGGTAACGCAAGGAGGCCGCCGACCGGATCGTCGGCGAGATCGACGACGAGCCGCGACAGCGCCTCGTACGGGACGCACGGACGCGCGGCATCGTGGACCAGGATCCAGTCGTCGTCTGTACAGCGCGAAGCGAGCGTCGCGACCGCGTTGCGCACCGTTGCCCCCCGTGTCGCACCGCCGCAGCGCAGCGCGACGACGCCCGGCCGGTTGCCGATCATCGTATCGTACTGCGAGTCGTCGGGTGCCAGCACGACGAGCGTTTCCTCCGCGCCGAGCGTCGAGAGCCGCTCGAGCGTGCGTGCGAGCACCGGTTTGCCGCCGAGGTCGGCGTACTGCTTGGGAATGCCGGCAGCGAAGCGGGTACCGCTTCCGGCTGCGGGAACGACGATCCAGGTCCGCGTCCGTGCGCTGCGCCCGATTCCCATCACTGCAGCGGGCGAGCGCCGAGATGCCGCGCGAGGAAGGATTCCATCGCCTCGTAGAACTCGAAGCGGTTCTCTTCGTTGTGAAAGCCGTGCCCCTCGTTGTCCTTCACGATGTACGGAACTTCGATGCCGCGCGCTTTCAGAGCCGCGACCATCTGATCGGACTCGTCCTTGTTGACGCGCGGGTCGCGCGCCCCTTGCGCGATCAGGAGCGGCGCGCGGATCCGCTCGGCGTTGAGCGCCGGCGAGCGCTCGGTGAGGAGCGCGCGATCGCGCTCGGGGTCGCCGACCATCTCCTGCATCATCGCGAGGTACGGCTTCCAGTACGGGGGAATCGTCTGCAGGAACGTGAACAGGTTGGACACCCCGACGTAGTCGATGCCGCAGGCGTAGAGCTCGGGAGTCTTCGCGAGCCCCGCGAGCACCGCGTAACCGCCGTAGCTTCCGCCGTAGATGGCGATGCGTCGCGGATCGGCGATGCCCTCGTCGATCAGCCACCGCACGCCGTCGGTGATGTCGTCCTGCATCGTGCCGCCCCACTCCTTGAACGACGCCTCCCAGAAGCTGCGCCCGTAGCCGGTCGATCCGCGGAAATTCATCTGCAGCACCGCGTAGCCGCGATTGGCGAGGAACTGCAGCTCGGGATTGAAGCCCCAGCCATCGCGATACCACGGTCCGCCGTGCGGATTGACGACGACGGGCAGGCCCTTCGGCGGGGCGCCGTTCGGGAGCGTCAGGTAGCCGTGGATGACGAGCCCGTCGCGCGCGCGATAGCTGATCGGGCGCACCGCGGCCATGTCCGCTTCGGGCAGCCACGGTGCCACCGCGCCTAGCGGTGTCAGCCGCTCCGCTGTACGGTCGTAGACGTAGCGCACTCCCTGCGTGCGATCGTTGAATGCGGCGACGATCATCTTCGTCTCGTCGTCGGTCGCCGACTGGATCGCGATTTCGTAGCCCGGGAGCTTCGCTTCGAGCGTCTCGTAGAGACTGCACGCATCGGGATCGAGATAGTGGCGCTCGGCCTTCGCCGTTTGATAGGCGACGAAAGACGCGCGCTTCCTCACCTTCGACCACGCGATCCCGGCTACGTCGACGTCGTCGCGCACATAGACGAGCTCCTCCTCGCGCGCGGTCGCCGGGTCGACGAGGACGATCGCGAGCTTGTCGCGGCCGAGGTTCGATGCCGCGTAGAGCCTCCGGTTGTCGGCGGTGAAGCACTGCGGCGCGAATGTATCGCGAAAGCTCGTCGTCAGCACCTCGCGGAAGGCGCCGCTGCCCTCGTCGCGGTAGAGGTAGGTATTGTCGACGCCGTTGGTCGCGATCGCATAGCGGATGCGGCCCGCGTGATCGGCGCCCCACGAGGTGATGCCGCCCGGGTTTTCCGCGACGAGCGTCAACGTTCCGGTTGCAAGATCGAGATCGTAGACGTCGAAGATCTCGGGCACGCGCCGGTTGAGGCCGATCAGCAGGCGATCGTCGAATTCGTCCAGCGCATCGACGATGATCGCCTTGACGCCGGGGAACGGAGTCACGTCGCGCGCGTCGCCGCCGTGGCGGTCGACGACGACGATGTGATCGTTCTCGTCGCCGCCGACGTCGCGCGTGTAGACGAGCCGATCGGGCCCTTTCCACGCGTAGTCGGGGATGTCGCGATCGCGCTCGGCGCTGATCCGCACCGCGTCCCCTCCGGACGCCGGCTGCACGTAGATGTTCATCCGCCGCTCCCACGGCTGCATGAACGCGAGCGTCGCGCCGTCGGGCGAAATGCGGTAGTGCGCGCGGTCCGGAAGCCGGAAGAAATCGCGCATCGGGATCGTCATCGGGGGAGCTCCGCTGCGAGGCCGCGGCGCCGTCGGCGCCACTTACCGGATCGATTCTAGAGGATCAGCGCGATGCGCTCCTCGTCGAGCTTGCGGAAGCCGAGCCGCTCGTAGAAGCGCAGCGCGGCTTCGTTGCCGCGATGGCACGACGAGTCGATGCGTGTCACGCCGCGGCTGCGCAGATGCGCAGCGAGCGTCCCGAGCATCGCAGACCCGACGCCGCGCCCCTGCCAGCCCGAAGCGATGGCCACGTCGTCGAGCTTCGCGACGAGCGACCCGCGCGCCGTCGAGATCGCGTAACAGACGACACAGGCTCCGACCGCGTCGGCCGCCACTCGCGCGATCCAGACGAACCCGAGCTCGGGCCGCGCGAGGAAGAGGTCGAGTGCGCGGCCGAGCGCCTGCATTCCGCCGTCCCCGTAGGCGACTGCCGACGCACGGTAATGCGCGTCGCCGGCGAGGAACGTGCCGAGGACGCGCTGCGCCGCGGCGCGCGTGGCGCCGGTCATCACCGAGCAGACGACTGCCTCCGCGTCGCTCACCGGCAGACGACCGCTTCGGCGGTGCTTGCCATGCGCGGGGTCAGCGCGCCAACTGCCCGCCGACGGCGAGCGGTGCGAGCGCCGCACGGATCAGCTCTGGGATGGCCACCGGCCTGCGCGTCGCGCGGTCGACCCAGACGTGGACGAAGCGCCCGGTCGCCGCCGCGTCGTCGTCGCCGCTTCGGAACAGCCCGATTTCGTAGGCGACCGACGAGCGGCCGAGATGCGCGACGCGAAGCCCCGCATCGATCACCTCGGGAAACGACAGCGCCTTGTGGAACCGGCACGCGGTCTCGACGACGAGCCCGATGCACGGGCCGGAGCGAATGTCGAGGTGGCCGGCTTCGATCAGCTGCCGGTTCACCGCGGTATCGAAGTACGAGTAATAGACGACGTTGTTGACGTGCCCGTAGGTATCGTTGTCCATCCAGCGCGTCGGGATGGCGACGAAATACGGATACGCTCGCCGGAACGCCGGCGCGAGGCGATCGTTCATGCGAGCGCCCGATCGACGAGCTCGATCCAGTGCTGCACGGGAAGCCGCGTTCCCGAGTGCAGATGCGTGAGGCAGCCGATGTTGGCGGTCGCGATGAGCTCGGGCTTACCGGCCTCGAGCGCGCGCAACTTGTTCTCCTTCAGTCTGCGCGCAAGCTCCGGCTGCAGCAGCGAGTAGGTCCCTGCCGAGCCGCAGCAGAGGTGCCCGTCGGCAACCGGTGCGAGGCGATAGCCGCACTCGCCGAGGAGCTGCTCGACGACACCGCGGATTTTGAGACCGTGCTGCAGCGTGCACGGCGAATGGAAGGCGACCGTCGACGCATCGATCTTTCGCGAACGCAGTGCCGGCCACGCATCGCGCACGAGCTCGGCGGGATCGCGCGCGAGCGCGGCGACGCGGCGTCCCTTCTCGGCGTACGCGGG
>DASVWR010000029.1:0-14021 GCA_036393115.1 Casimicrobiaceae bacterium | reverse complement strand
GCGGCCTCGCGGATCAGCGCCTTCATCTCGCGCACCGCCTCTCGCAGCCCCACGAACACGCTGCGCGCGACGATCGCGTGACCGATGTGCAGCTCGCGCAGCCCCGGCAGCGCCGCGACCGGCTGCACGTTGAAGTAGTTGAGCGCATGCCCGGCGTTGAACCGCATCCCGTGACGGCGCACCGCTTCGCCCGCACTGCGCAGCTTCGCGAGCTCGGCGGTGACCGCCGGACTCTCGGCATCGCGGCCGCGCGCGTGAAAGGCGTGCGCATACGGCCCCGTATGGAGCTCGCAGACGCGTGCGCCGACCCGCGCCGCCGCCTCGACCTGGGCGAGCTCGGCGTCGATGAACACCGACGTGACGATCCCGGCGCCAGCGAGCCGCGCGACGGCGTCCGCGAGCCTCGCCTCCTCTCCGACGATGTCGAGCCCGCCCTCGGTCGTGACCTCCTCGCGTCCCTCCGGCACCAGCATCGCCATCTCGGGCTTCAGTGCGCAGGCGATGCCGATCATTTCGTCGGTCGCCGCCATCTCGAGATTGAGCTTGATGTGGACGAGATCGCGCAGGCGGCGCACGTCGGCATCCTGGATGTGCCGGCGATCCTCGCGCAGGTGGACGGTGATACCGTCGGCGCCGCCGAGGTGCGCCTCCACCGCCGCCCAGACCGGGTCGGGCTCGTAGGTCCTGCGCGCCTGGCGCAGCGTTGCGACATGGTCGATGTTGACGCCGAGCTCGATCACCTTCTCCCCCTCCGCTTCAAGCCGCGTCGCCGTCGTCGAGCGCGGCGAGGTCCTGCACGATCCGCCGGCTGAACACGCGGCGATGCTCGAGATAATGATCGAGCACCCTGCGCATCAGCCGTTTCGCCTCCCCGGCCGTCTCCGCATCCGGATAGCTGCCGCTCGCGAGCGCGATCAGCGTGCTCCCGCGCACCGCCGGCCAGGCGTCGGCCGGCTCCGCCGCATGGGGCAGCGGACCGCGGTCGATCGCGTAATGGTAGCTTCGTCGCGGATCGATCGGCGCGCCGGAGCCGCCTTCCGAGGTCAGCGTCATCGCGTAGCCGAGCTCGGCCAGCAGCCTGAGCTCGAAGCTGCGCAGCACACCCGCCTGCACGGCGCGATCGCGACGCTCGCCGAGCGCGCGGATCGAGTCGGCATAGGCATCCCATAGCCCGGGATGCGGATCCTCGCGCGGCAGCAGCTTCAGCACGAGCTCGTTCAGGTAGAACGCCGACAGCAGCGCCGCCCCCGACGGCAGCGCGGCGCCGCCGCTCCACTCGGCCTTGACGAGGGTCTTCAGCTCGCCCGCGCCGGTCCACGACAGCACGAGCGGCTGGAACGCCTGCAGCAGCCCGCGCAACTCCGAGCGCGGCCGCTTCGCGCCGCGTGCGACGAGCGCGATCCGCCCGGCGGTGCGCCCGAACGCCTCGACGATCAGGCTGGTCTCGCGGTATGCGCGCGCGTGCAGCACCCACGCCGGCTCGTTATCGTGCTGCGCGCGTGCCGGCCGCACGTCAGTACCCGAGACGCGTCAATAGCGCGTCGTTGCGCGCCCAGCCGGCTTTCACCCGCACCCACACTTCGAGGTACACGCGGCCGCCGAACACGCGCTCCATGTCGGCGCGCGCGGCCGAGGCGATCGATTTCATCCGCGCGCCGCCGTCACCGACGAGGATCGCGCGCTGACCCGGCTTGTCGACGAGGATCGTCGCGCGGATGCGGCGCAGAGCCCCCGTGTGCTCGAAGCTTTCGATGACCACCGCGGTCGCGTACGGCACCTCGTCGCCGAGCTGGCGAAACAGCTTTTCGCGGATGTACTCGGCGGCGAGGAAGCGCTCGTCGCGGTCGGTGAGCTGGTCGTCCGGGTAGAGGGCCTGCGATGCCGGCAGCAGCCCGGCGAGCGCCTCCTTCAGGCGGTCGAGTCCGATGCCGCGCTCGGCCGACACCGGAACGATCGCGGCGAACTCGCGCAGCGTCGACAGCGCGGCGATCGCCGGCAGCAACACGTCGCGATCGTCCAGCGTGTCGATCTTGCTGAGCGCGGCGACGACCGGCACGCGCGGCGGCAAGAGCGCCAGCACCTCGCGATCGGCGGCGGTGAGACGCGCCCCCTCGGCGACGAACACGATCGCGTCGGCGGACGCAAGCCCGTCGGTGACCGCGCGATTGAGGCGATCGTTGAGCGGCGAGCGATGGCGCGTCTGGAATCCCGGTGTGTCGACGAACAGGAACTGCACGCCAGGTTCGGTGACGATGCCGGTGATCCGGTGGCGCGTGGTTTGCGGCTTCTTCGACGTGATGCTGATGCGATTGCCGACGAGCGCGTTCAGCAACGTCGACTTGCCGACCGACGGGCGACCGACGATCGCGATAAACCCACAGCGGTGTGGGCCGGTCCGGGTGTCCGCGCCGGTCCGCGTGTCAGGCATGGCCCGACGCCCGCAGCGCCGCGAGCGCGTGCGCGGCAGCGTCCTGCTCGGCGCTGCGCCGGCTCGGCCCCTCGCCGGTCGCCGTGAGCGCCAGGGCGCCGATCCGGCACTCCACGACGAAGCTCTGCGCGTGTGCGTCGCCCCGTGTCGCGACGATCGCGTACTCGGGCACCGCGATGTGCCGCGCCTGCACGAGCTCCTGCAGGCGCGTCTTCGGATCCTTGCCGAGCACCGCCGGGTCGGCGTCGCGCAGGAGATCGGCGAACACCGCGTCGACGACGCGCTCGGCCGCGGCAAAACCGCCGTCCTCGGCGACCGCGCCGAACACCGCCTCGAGCGCGTCGGCGAGCGTCGAGGAGCGGTCGGCGCCGCCGCTCTTCGCCTCACCCTCGCCGAGCCGAAGCGCCGCGCCGAGACCGAGGCCGCGCGCGAGGCGCGCCAGCGTATCGCGGTTGACGAGATGGGCGCGGATGCGCGACAGCTCTCCTTCGGCGAGTGCCGGGAAGCGATCGTAGAGTCGCAACGCGATCACGCAGTTCAGCACCGCGTCGCCGACGAACTCGAGGCGCTCGTTGTGCGGGGTGCCGAAACTGCGGTGGGTGAGCGCCTGGCGCAGCAGTTCCGGGTCGCGGAACGCGTGGTCGATCGCGAAAGGCACGCGGTGCGCGCTAACGGGTCGAGCGCGCCTCGAAGTCGAGAAGGATGCTGGCGTTGCCGATCATCGGCAGGATCTTCTGCCAGGTCAGCGACGCGACGATCGCGTTGCCCTCGCGCCCGACGAGCACGTCCGACGCGCGCACCGAGTCGACGTATTCGGCCGAGAGCCGGCGGTCCATCGAGCGGCGGATCGCCTCGGGCGTCGGATCCTGCACCTCCTGCATCGTCTGGTCGAGCGCCTTCTGGACGGTGAAGTATTCGATGTAAGACGGCCCGACGCGAAAGGCGATCAGCGCGATGACGATCACCACGGCGGTCGTGAACAGAAAGCCGATCATCGACAGGCCGCGCTCGTTGACTGCAGTCATGCGTCCTCCCTCCGGGGTGAGCGGTGAGCCGTGCTCAGTGGATTGCCGTACCGACACGCTTGAACTCGAACGACGCGATGTCGTCCCAGTTGAACCAGATGAAGAAGGCCTTGCCGCGGATGTCGGCGTCGGGGACGAAGCCCCAATAGCGGCTGTCGTCGCTGTTGTCGCGGTTGTCGCCCATCATGAAGTAGTGGCCTGCGGGAACCCGGCATTTGAAGCCGTGCTCATTGTAGTCGCAGTTCTCGCGTCCCGGGAACGGCCGCACGTTGCCGGGGTAGACCGGCAGCGCCTGGGTGTTGACCGCGATCGTATGGCTCTTCGTCGCGTCGCCGTCGGTGCGCTCGATCAGCCGCTGCAGCGTCTCGAAGCGCAGCCCTTCGAGGTAGCTGTAGCTGTCGTCGGGCTGCTGTGGCCACGGCACGCCGTTCACGGTGAGCTTCTTGTCGCGATACTCGACCACGTCGCCGCCCACGCCGATCACGCGCTTGATGAAGTCCTGCGACGGATTGAGCGGATACTTGAACACGACGACGTCGCCGCGCCGGGGATCGGAGATCGGGATCACCTTGCGGTCGATGATCGGCAGCCGGATCCCGTAGGTGAACTTGTTCACCAGGATGAAATCGCCGACGGCGAGCGTCGGCCGCATCGACGACGACGGGATCTGGAACGGCTCGACGACGAAAGACCGCAGCAGGAACACGGCGAGCAGCACCGGGAAGAACGACTTCGCGTACTCGACCCAGACCGGCTCGCGCGCGCCTGGGGCGCGCTTCGCGGCGAGGAACAGGCGGTCGACGAGCCACGCCACGCCCGAAATCACGGTGAGCACGAAGAGGAGCAGGGCAAAGTTCATCGCAATCGGGTCGTATTCGGATGGATTTCCCGCACGGCGGGCTTCCGGTCGCGCGGCGGGCGCGCCATTGTCTCACGCAGCGCCGGGCTCACTTGCCGCCCGCCTGCAGCACGGCCAGGAATGCCTCCTGCGGGATCTCGACGCTGCCGACGGCCTTCATCCGCTTCTTGCCGGCCTTCTGCTTCTCGAGCAGCTTCTTCTTGCGGGTGACGTCACCGCCGTAGCACTTGGCGAGCACGTTCTTCCTCAACGCCTTGATCGTCTCGCGCGCAATGATCTGCGAGCCGATCGCCGCCTGCACGGCGACGTCGAACATCTGGCGGGGGATCAGCGAACGCAGCTTCGCCGCGACCTCGCGCCCCCGGTACGTCGCGACCGACCGGTGCACCATCACCGACAGCGCATCGACGCGCTCGCCGTTGATCAGGATGTCGAGCTTGACGACGTCCGCCGCACGGAACTCGCGGAACTCGTAGTCGAGCGACGCGTAGCCGCGCGAGACCGACTTCAGCTTGTCGAAGAAGTCCATTACCACCTCGGCCATCGGAAGCTCGTAGGTCAGCACGACCTGGCGGCCGACGTACTGCATGTTCTTCTGCACGCCGCGCTTCTCGGTGGCGAGCGTGATCACCGGCCCGACGTACTCCTGCGGCACCAGGATCGTCGCGGTGATCACCGGCTCGCGAATCTCCTCGACACGCGACGGATCGGGAAGCTTCGACGGGTTCTCGATCTCCTGCACGGTGCCGTCGCGCAGCAGCACCTCGTAGACGACCGTCGGCGCGGTCGTGATGAGGTCCATGTCGTACTCGCGCTCGAGCCGCTCCTGGACGATGTCGAGGTGGAGAAGCCCGAGGAAGCCGCAGCGAAAGCCGAAGCCGAGCGCCTGCGACACCTCGGGCTCGTAGCGCAGCGACGCATCGTTCAGCTTCAGCTTTTCGAGCGCGTCGCGCAGCGCCTCGTACTGGTTCGATTCGACCGGGTAGAGGCCGGCGAACACCTGCGGCTTCACCTCCTTGAATCCCGGCAGTGCCGCAGCGGCGGGCCGCGACACGAGGGTGACGGTGTCGCCGACCTTTGCCGCCTTCAGCTCCTTGATGCCGGCGACGACGAAGCCGACGTCGCCGGCAGCGAGCGCCTCGCGCGGCGCCGACCGCGGGGTGAAGACGCCGACCTGCTCGCACGCGTAGGTGGCGCCGGTCGCCATCAACTGGATCCGGTCGCGTGGCTTCAACGTGCCGTCGAACACGCGCACCAGCATCACGACGCCGACGTAGTTGTCGAACCACGAGTCGATGACGAGCGCGGCCAGTGGCGCCGCAGGATCGCCTTTCGGCGGCGGAATGTGCGCGATGACCGCTTCGAGGATGTCGTCGATCCCCTCGCCGGTCTTCGCGCTCGCGCGAACGGCGTCGGTCGCGTCGATGCCGATGATGTCCTCGATTTCGCCGATCACGCGCGCCGGATCGGCCGAGGGCAGGTCGATCTTGTTCAGCACCGGGATCACCTCGACCCCCTGCTCGATCGCCGTGTAGCAGTTCGCCACCGTCTGCGCCTCGACGCCCTGCGACGCATCGACGACCAGCAGGGCGCCCTCGCAGGCGGCGAGCGAGCGCGACACTTCATAAGCGAAGTCGACGTGCCCGGGAGTATCGATCAGGTGGAGCTCGTAGCGCGCGCCATCGCGCGCCACGTAGGAGAGCGCAGCGGTCTGCGCCTTGATCGTGATGCCACGCTCGCGCTCGAGGTCCATCGAGTCGAGGACCTGCTCGCTCATCTCGCGGTCGGTGAGGCCGCCGCAGCGCTGGATGAAGCGGTCCGCCAGCGTCGACTTGCCGTGGTCGATGTGCGCGATGATCGAGAAGTTGCGGACGTTCTGCATCGGCAAAGCGCGCTATTCTAGCCGATGCCGCGGGCTCACCCGGCCCCGCTGCCGGTGAGGAGCGCCAGCACGCGCGCCTCGTCGAGGAAGTAGTGGCAGAGCTCGCGCCCCTCTTCGACCGGGCCCGCGAAGAGCACCGGCACCCGCTCGCCGAAGCGCGCCTCGAGCGCGGGGACCGCATCGACGTCGAGCTCGTCCACGACGACCTCGCGCCCCGCCGCGAGACAGCGCAGCCCCTCGCGCATGTCGTCGCAGAGGTGGCAGTAGGCGCGCGAGAGGAGCGTCAGCCGCAGCGCCGCCATCGGCCCGATCCGCTCACGCAGCTACTGCGTCACCGGCGGCGCCGGCTTGATCGTCGCGAAGAACTGGTTATCGCCGCGCCTCACCTGCAGCGTCACCGCCGACGCGGGATCGATCGCGGCGAGCGCTTCGTTGACCTGGGCCGCCGATTTCGCGGCGCGGAGCTGGCCGTCGCGGACGATGGCGAGGATCACGTCGCCCGGCTGCACGTTCCCGCGTACGACGCCGACGACGTCCTCGACCAGCGCCCCGCCCGACTGGAGGTCGAGCTCGCGCCGCTGGTCGTCGGAAAGATCCGCGAGGGCGAGCCCCATCCGGTTGGCCTTCGGTCGCGGCTTCGAAGCCGGCGATTCGCGCCCGGACGCTGCGGGAGCGCGATCCTTCAGCTCGGCGACGACGAGGCTCACGTCGGACGGCGCGCCGTCGCGCCACAGCCTTAGATCGATCTTCGTTCCCGGCCGGATCGCCGCGATGATGCGCGGCAGGTCCGCCGACGACGCGACGCTGCGGTGATCGACGCGCGTGATGATGTCGCCGGCGCGCACCCCCGCCTTCGCTGCCGGGCCGTCGGCATCGACCGCGTTGACGAGCGCCCCGGCGGCCTCCTTCAGCCCGAACGCAGTCGCCGCGTCGGAGGAAAGATTCTGAATCTGCACACCGATGCGTCCGCGCGTCACGTGGCCGCGCGCGCGCAGTTGATCGATAGCGTTCATCGCGACGTCGATCGGTACCGCGAAGGCGAGCCCCATGTAACCGCCGGTGCGCGAGTAGATCAGCGAATTGATGCCGATGACCTCGCCGCGCATGTTGAAGAGCGGACCGCCCGAGTTGCCCGGATTGATCGCGACGTCGGTCTGAATGAACGGGACCAGGTTCTCCTGCGGCAGGTCGCGCCCTTTCGCGCTGACGATCCCTGCCGTCATCGTGTTGTCGAGGCCGAACGGCTTGCCGATCGCCACCACCCACTCGCCGACCTTGAGCCGCGACGGGTCGCCGATCGTGACCCGCGGCAGGCTCTTCGCGTCGATCTTGAGGAGCGCGACGTCGGTGCGCGCATCGGTGCCGACGACGCGCGCCGTGAAATCGCGCTTGTCGGAGAGGTGGACGGTGACCTCGCTGGCGTCGTCGACGACGTGGGCGTTGGTGACGACGTAGCCGTCGGACGAGATGATGAATCCGGAGCCGGTCGACTGCGCCTCGAACTCGCGGTCGCGCCCGCCGGGATCGCGGCCACCCTGATCGCGTCCGGGTGCCTGGCCGAAGCGCCGGAAGAACTGCGAGAATGGATCGTCGTCGGACAGCCCCGACCCGCGGGCACGCCGCGGATTTTGCGTCACGTCGATCGACACCACCGCCGCGCTCTGATGGGCATAGAGCTCGGTGAAATCGGGCGGCGCGGTGCCGCGGGCCTGGCCCGAGGCGGCGCCGGAGGCGGCGAGCGCGACGAAGGCGGCCAGCGCGAGCGCCGGCAGGCTGCGCGTTGCGCAGGATTGCGCAGGCATCATGGTTCTCCCTTTGCGATGCGGCCCGGCGACCGGGCGCTATCGATGTTCGACCGAATTGGCGATCTGGCGCACCGTCGCACCGGGGGTCTCGCCCATCACCGTCACCAGGTGATCGCCGCGGCGTACGCTGTAGACATTGAGTCCGCCCTGATGAACGAAGCCGGCGGACCCGTGCGCGGCCGAAATGCGCTCGACGAACACCGAGACGGACACCAGCCCGTCGCTGTACACGAGGTGGGCGACCGGGTCGGCCCGCCCATGAAGCTTGCGGTAGCCCTCCATGATCTTGGAGAAGCCGGCCGGAACGCGCGTGACGACCCAGCCGGTGTCCTCGACGGCGAGGTCGCCGGCGGTGCCCTCGATCACCTTCCAGTCGGGGGGCGTCGCCGGCCATGACGGCGCCACGAGCGCGCGGTCGGCCGGTACGTCGAGCGTGATGTCGGTGAACGCGAACTGCTCGACGCCCTCGCCGGCTTCGTTGACGAGCCGCGCTTTCAGCAGGAGGCCGGTCGCGCTGTCGGACCAGAAGCGGTGACCGTAGCGCAATCCGTCGCGCGGGTGGAACACGACGACCTCGGCCGCGCGCCCGCTGACGCGGTCGTCGCCGACGACGCGAAAGTCGTAGTACTGCGACAGCGTGCGGCGCTGCTCGCCGGAGAGCGACGGGAACGCGTTGCGGAACGTGCGCGGCTCGACGCGCACCAGCTTCGCGTCGGGGTAGTAGCAGCGGACCTCGCCGCGGCTGCGGATCAGCTCGCGCGCCGGCCCGTCGAGATTGGTCAGCTTCTCGAACTGCCTGCCGCCGTCGATGATGTGCGCGATCCGCGACGATTCGACGTGCGGGCCGATCTGATAGACGATGGTCCCGACGTAGTTCGTATTGCGGGCAGCGTTCGCCGCGCGCGTCAGCCACTGCAGCGCGTCCTCGGCGTGCGCGGCCGGTGCGGCAAGCGCGTCCTCGGCGTGCGCGGCCGGTGCGGCAAGCGCGATGGCGAGCGCGACGGGCGCGAGCCACGCCGCCGCGCTGCGGACGTAGCCGGGGCGGACGCCGCGTATCAAGGCTTGACTTCGCTCGTCACGGCGACGTCGCGCAGGTACGGGCCGACGCCCTGCAGCAGCGCCGACGGCGCGTATTCCTGATGCGCGAGCAGGTAATCGGTAGAGACCGTCGCGGGGCTGATCTCGCCGCCGCGCATACTCCCCGCGACGACCGCGTTGGACAGCCCTGCCGGCGTCGCATCGACGAGCGACCACGCCGTCCATCCCACGACTGCGACGGCGGCGAGGGTCGCCGCGACCGCCCACGCCCAGGCGGCCGGCCGCGACGGTGCCGGTGCGCGCGGCGCGAGCACGGTGGGCTCGTCGGCGAGGCGCCTGGCGACGTCGTTGCGCAGATCGCGCGTCAGGCCGAGCTCGCCGCGCAGCGCGTCGCCGATCGCGTGGTAGCAGGTCCAGGTGACGATCGCGTGAGGATGCCGCAACCCCTGCCACATTGCGTGCATCTCGGCACCCTCGACCTCGCCGTCCATCAAACGTGAGATATCCTCGCTCATCACCATCTCCGGTTTCCGTCGACATCGAGCAGCGGCCGCAGCTCGGCGGCGATCGACTCGCGGGCGCGGAAGATCCGCGACCGCACGGTTCCGATCGGACAGTTCATCACCGTCGCGATTTCCTCGTACGACAAGCCCTCGATCTCGCGCAGCGTGATCGCCGTGCGCAGATCGTCGGGCAGCTGCTCCATCGCTCGATTGACCGTCGTCGCGATCTGCTTGCCGAGCAGCTCGGCCTCGGGCGTTGCGGTGTCGCGCAGCTGCTCGGCGTCCTCGAAGGACTCGGCGTCCTCGTGGTCGAAGCCGGTCGACGTCGGCGCGCGTCGCCCCATCGCGACCAGGTAGTTCTTCGCCGTGTTGATCGCGATCCGGTAGAGCCACGTATAGAACGCGCTGTCCCCGCGAAAGCTCGGCAGTGCCCGGTACGCCTTGATGAAAGCCTCCTGCGTCACATCCTCGACTTCGGCGGGATCGCGTACGAGGCGCGAAAGCAGCCGGCCCAGCTTGCGCTGATACTTCGCCACCAGCAGCTCGAATGCGTGCTTGTCGCCACGCTGCGCCCGCAGCACGAGCTGCTGATCGACCTCGCGATCACCCATCAAGCGGGCAGTCCCTGATTCGCGTCGTTGTTATGCCCGCCGGACGGCGGAAGCGGCGCCGGAGAGCCACCCGGCACCGGGTGGAAGGCGCCGCGCGCGTCGACACCGCGCGCGCTTGCACGAAGAGACCGTGCCGGATGCGCCAAGTTCATCGCCTGCCGTCAGCGCCCGACGCGTGGACGCGGGAACCCGGCATCCGAAGGGCGAGCGCCGGCCGCAGCTCCCCCGTCACCGTTCCCCGATAGTTGGTGAGATCGCGCCGCGCCCAGGGGGCGAGCCCGGCGCGCGCCGCGGCATCCACGAGGCCGAGCGCATCGAGCACGGCCACGACCGCGGGATAGAGCCCGCGCTTCTGGCCATCGATGACCTTGACCGCGATGCCGATGCCGAGGCTGCGCACGCCCAGCGCCTGCACCCCCTCGGCGCCGATCTTGCTCACCCAGTCCCCGCGGCCCGCCCGCATCAGCGCGAGGTCGCTCCGCGCGGCGCCCGACACCATCTCGGGATGGGCCGCCATCGCGTCGGCGATCGTGCGCGGGGCGTTGCCATAGTCGCCATCGCCGCGGTCGGAGGCGAGCCGCGCGAACGCGACTGCCAGCCGCGACAGCGGCACCGCATAGTTGGGCGCCGAGCAGCCGTCGATCCCCGCCTGCAGCTTCGCTTCGGGAACGCCGGTAAGCGCGGCCACGGCGCGCCGGATCGCCTGCTGCAGCGGGTGATCGAGATCGAGGTAGCGTGTGCGATCCCAGCCGCACTGCGCGCAGTAGGCGAGCATCCCGGCATGCTTGCCCGAGCAATTGTGCGCGAGCGGCGAATAGGGCGGCGGCGGCGGGAACTGCGACGTCGCATCGTAGAAGCCCGGGACCTGGGTGCCGCACTGCAGGTCCTCCGGGCGGTTGCCCGCGCGCGCGAGCATGTCGGCCACGCCTTCGACGTGGCGCGGCTCGCCCGAATGGCTCGCACACATCAGCGCGACCTCAGCCTGCGAGAAGCCGAAGCGCTCGACCCCGCCTGCCGCGACGAACGGGAGCGCCTGCAGCGGCTTCAGCGCGCTGCGCGTGAAGGTGACGAATTCGGGATCGCCAGCCGCTGCGACGAGCGTCCCGTCGCGATCGACGACGGCGACCGAACCGAGGTGGATGCTCTCGACGATGCCCCCGCGCGTCGCCTCGGCGAGCGGGACGTGCGCCGGCCCCGGCGCGCGCCCGGCGTCGGCATCGGTGGCGGTCATGGCGGTCGCAGCGGGCACGCCGCCATTATCGCCGATCGCGCGTCGTGCTCAGGAAGGCGGCGGCGAGCTCGCGAGCGCCGCGCGAATCTGCTCGAGCGCCGAAGGGTCCTCGATCGTCGTGAGATCACCCGGATCGCGTCCCTCGGCGAGCGCCTGGATCGAGCGCCGCAGCAGCTTCCCCGAGCGGGTCTTCGGCAGCAGCGTCACGAAGTGGACGCGGGCCGGGCGCGCAATCGCGCCGAGCTCGTGGTCGACCGTCTGCATCACCTCGTTCTGCAGCACGCTGGCGCCGTCGGCACGACCGAGCCGAGCCGGGTCCTTCACCACCGCGAAAGCGACCGGAACCTGGCCCTTCACCGGATCCTGGACGCCGACCACGGCGACCTCGGCGATGCCGGCATGCGCCTGCACGGCCTCTTCGATCTCGCGCGTGCCGATCCGGTGCCCGGCGACGTTGATGACGTCGTCGGTGCGCCCGAGGACGAAGTAATACCCGTCGTCGTCGCGCCTCGCCCAGTCGAACGTCGAATACACATCACGTCCCGGAACGGTCTCGAAATAGGTCTTCACGAAGCGCGCGTCGTCGCCCCAGACGGTGGTCATGCAGCCCGGCGGCAGCGGCGGCGCGATCGCGAGCACGCCCTTCTCTCCGGTCGCCGAATCGGCGCCGGTGGCACCGTCGATCAGGCGCACGTCGTAACCGTACACCGGGAACGACGGCGAGCCGAACTTGCGCGGCGTGTCCGCGACACCCGGTTGCGCCGACAGGATCGGCCAGCCGGTCTCGGTCTGCCAGTAGTTGTCGACGACGGCGACGCCGAGCGCGTCGGCCGCCCAGCGCGCGGTCGGCTCGTCGAGCGGCTCGCCGGCGAGAAACAGGTAGCGCAGTGACGAGAGGTCGTGGCGCTTCATGTACGACGGGTCCTGCTTCTTCAGCACGCGGATCGCCGTCGGCGACGTGAACATCGTGCGCGGGCGCTCGTCTTCGACGATCTTCCACCAGATGCCGGGATCCGGCCGGATCGGCAGCCCCTCGTACATGATCGTCGTCGACCCGTTCAAGAGCGGTCCGTAGACGATGTACGAATGCCCGACCACCCAGCCGATGTCGCTCGTCGTGAACATCGCCTCGCCCGGCGCGACCGAGAAGATGCGCCGCATCGACGAGACCAGCGCCACCGCGTGGCCGCCGGTGTCGCGCTGCACCCCTTTGGGCTGCCCGGTCGTCCCCGACGTATAGAGGATGTACGACGGCTCCGACGCTTCGAGCCATTCGCAGTCGACGCGCGCACCGCGATGGCCGGTGGCGAGTGCCACCCAGTCGACGTCACGCGGAGGCTTCATCGCGTGCTCGCGATCGAGCCCGCGGTCGAACAGCAGCACGTGTCGCGGCGGATGCCTCGCGATCGACAGCGCCTCGTCGACCAGCGGCTTGTACGGCAGCACCTTGCCGCCGCGCATGCCGGCGTCGGCGGTGACGAGCAGCACCGGCTTCGCGTCGTCGATGCGCGTGGCGAGGCTCGCCGATGCGAAGCCGCCAAAGACCACCGAGTGGATCGCCCCGATGCGCGCGCAGGCGAGCATCGCGAACGCCGCCTCGGCGATCATCGGCATGTAGATCAGCACGCGGTCGCCGCGCCCCACGCCGAGCGCCTTTAGCATCGACGCGCAGCGGTTCACCTCGTCGTGAAGCTCGCGGAAGCTGTAGCGCTTCGACTGGCCGGTCTCGGTGGAGATGTAGACGAGCGCGGCCCCGTCGCCGCGCGTGGCGAGGTGGCGGTCGACCGCGTTGTGACAGAGGTTCGTCGTGCCGCCGACGAACCAGCGCGCGAACGGCGGCGGCGAGTAGTCGAGCACGCGCTCGAATGGCGTGTGCCAGTCGATGATCTTCGCCTCGTCGCCCCAGAACCCTTCGCGATCGGCGATCGAACGGCGATGGAACGCCACATACGCCGCGTGCGCTGCGCCGGTCGGCGCAGTTTCGTTCATGCCCATGGCAAGCTCCTCTTTCCTCGTACCTCGCCCTTCGCTCCTCGATCCTCGACCCTCGCCTCCTTACGGGTGGCTGTCCGTCGCAATGCGCACGACCGTGCGTCCGCGCACCATTCCCTTGAGGTAGGCATCGAAATGTGTCGGCAGTTCGTCGAAATCGATCGTCCGCACCTGGTCGTGGACGCGGTCGGGACGCCACTCGGCGGCGAGCTTGTTCCAGATCCGCTGGCGCAGCGGCATCGGCGTGTTGGCGCTGTCGGTGCCAAGCAGGTGCACGCCGCGCAGGATGAACGGCGCGACGGTGGTCGAGAGCTTCATCCCCATCGCGAGGCCGACCGCGGCGACCGTTCCGGCGATCTTCGCCGAGGCGAGGAGCCAGGCGAGCATGTCGCCGCCGAGATTGTCGACCGCACCCGCCCACGTCGCCTTCTCGAGCGGGCGCGTCCTCGTGAGGTCGATTGCCGAGCGCAGCATTACGTCGGAGGCGCCGATGCCGCGCAGGTACGGCGCTTCCTCGCCTTTGCCGGTGATGGCGACGACTTCGTAGCCCTCCCTGGCGAGAATCTCGGTCGCCACCGAGCCGACGCCGCCGGTTGCGCCGGTCACCGCAACCGGGCCGTTGCCGGGGGCGAGCCCGTTGTGCACCA
>DASVWR010000028.1:0-5313 GCA_036393115.1 Casimicrobiaceae bacterium | reverse complement strand
CGCGCGGAGAGGGGTCGTCGCGCGGGGGCGAATCGTCGCGCAGCAGCGGATCTTCGCTCATCGGAGAGTAGAATCGCGGCGCAAAGTGCTGCACTTTACCCTATCGCCGTGAACCGGCCCCGCGGCCGCGGCCGGCCGGTGTCTCCGCCCATGCCCACGTCCGCGCCGGCAGCGAAGCCCCTCTCGTACCGCGATGCCGGAGTCGACATCGACGCCGGTGATGCGCTCGTCGAGCGCATCAAGCCGTTCGCGAAACGCACGATGCGCCCCGAAGTGCTGGCCGGCATCGGCGGCTTCGGCGCGCTCGTCGAGATCGGCAGGCGCTATCGCGAGCCGGTATTGGTGGCCGGCACCGACGGCGTCGGCACCAAGCTCAACCTCGCGCAGCGCCTCGGCCGCCACCACACGATCGGCATCGACCTCGTCGCGATGAGCGTCAACGACATTCTCGTGCAGGGCGCGGAGCCGCTGTTCTTCCTCGACTACTACGTGTGCGAGAAGCTCGACGTCGACGTCGCCGCGCAGGTGATCGAGGGCATCGCGAAGGGCTGCGAGATCGCGGGATGCGCGCTGATCGGCGGCGAGACCGCCGAGCACCCCGGAACCTTTCCCCGCGGCGAATACGACCTCGCCGGATTCGCCGTCGGCGTCGTCGAGAAGTCGGCGGTGGTCGACGGGCGCGACATCGCGCCGGGTGATCGGCTCGTCGGGCTCGCTTCGAGCGGGCCGCATTCGAACGGCTACTCGCTGATCCGCCGCGTGCTCGAGGAATCCGGTGTCGTTCTCACGCTGCACACAGATGCGCCGCGCGCCGGCGTGCCAGCTGCCCGTCTCGCGCTGGAGGGTGTGCCGCTCGCCGACGCGCTGCTCGCGCCGACTCGCATCTACGTGAAGCCGGTGCTGGCACTCGCCGCGAAGATTCGCATCAAGGGTATGGCGCACATCACCGGCGGCGGTCTCGTCGAAAATGTCCCACGCATGCTGGCGCCGTCGCTGCAGGCGCGGCTCGATCGCGCGCGCTGGCCGCGTCCGCAGGTGTTCGACTGGCTGCAACAGCACGGCCGCATCGCCGACGACGAAATGTACCGCGTGTTCAACTGCGGCATCGGCTTCGTGCTCGCCGTTGCGCCCGGCGACGTCAGCGCGGCGATCGCCGGGCTCGAAGCCGCCGGCGAGCGCGCATTCGAGATCGGTGAGGTGGCCGCGCGCCCTGCCGGGGCGGTCGCGACCATCGTCGTCTGATCTTTCGGCGGGCCGCTCCCGTGTCGGGTTCGGAGCCTACGCGCATCACCGTCCTCGTCTCGGGACGGGGCTCGAATCTCGCCGCACTGATCGAGGCCGCGCGCGCCGGGGCGCTCGATGGCGGCGCGATCGTGCGCGTCATCAGCAACCGGCCGCAGGCCGCCGGGCTTGCGCGCGCCGCCGAGGCCGGCATCGCCACCACGGTCGTCGATCACCGCGCCTATCCTTCGCGCGACGCGTTCGACGCGGCGCTGCGCGATGCGATCGACGCGGACCGGCCGAACCTCGTCGTGCTCGCCGGCTTCATGCGCGTTCTCGGCGCGCCGTTCGTGCGGCATTACGAAGGCCGGATGCTCAACATCCATCCTTCGCTGCTGCCGGCGTTTCCGGGCCTCGACACGCACCAGCGCGCGCTCGACGCGGGCGTCTCGCGCCATGGCTGCAGCGTGCATTTCGTGAGCGCGGAGGTCGATGGCGGTCCGGTCGTCGCGCAGGCCGAAGTGGCGGTGCAGCCCGGTGACGACGCCGCGCGACTCGCTGCGCGCGTGCTCGAACAGGAGCATCGGCTGCTGCCGGAAGTGGTGCGCTGGTTCTGTGCGGGGAGGCTCACCCTGTCCGACGGCCGTGCGCAGTTCGACGGCGTCCCGATCACCGCGCCGATCGCGCTCCCGCGCGCTCCGGCGAGCGCTTCGCCGAGCAGTGCGCGGCGACGCGTTCGCGGCGTGTTCTGGCTGGCACTCGCCGCGTCGATCGCCGTGCATGTACTGTCGTCGCTGTGGCCGGCGCCGGTGCCGTCCGGACCCGCAGAGCCGGCGCTGACGGCGACGCTCGAAACGCTGCCGCCGCCGCCCACCGCATCTGCGAATCCCGCACCGAAAGCGGTGACGCCGCCGCACGCCGCGCGAGCGCATGTATCGCGGCGCGTTGCCGAGCGGCGCGCGCCGAAGGAGCTCGCGGCGCAGCGGTCACCCTCCGGCATCGCG
The DNA here is from genome assembly GCA_036393115.1 of Casimicrobiaceae bacterium. Classification (GTDB taxonomy): domain Bacteria; phylum Pseudomonadota; class Gammaproteobacteria; order Burkholderiales; family Casimicrobiaceae; genus VBCG01. Next base: position 3,088 of record DASVWR010000028.1, on the reverse strand, counting down.
TCACCTTCGTCCCAATTGCTGCCCGCGGCGAGCGGAACCGGTGCAGGCGCCGGCCCGGGTGCGGCCACCAGCGGAGGATCCGGCACGGGCCGCGCTTCCAGCACTCCCGATGCAAGCGCCGCCGGGGCGGGCGTCGGAGACGGGACCGTTGCGGCCGAGCTGCCGCCGCGCGTCGACCTCGCCTACCAGGTGTTCCTCGGCACGCGCGGCTTCATGATCGGGGACGCGACCTATCGCTTCGAGCACGACGGCGATCGTTACCGGATCTCGACGGTCGGTGAAGCACGCGGACTCGCGGCGCTCTTCATTCACGGCACCGGCAAGGTCGAGAGCCGCGGCCTCATCACGCCGACGGGCCTGAAACCGCTCGAGTTCGCGATCGAGCGCGGCAGCCCCGACAAGCGCGAGATCGCGTTCTTCGACTGGGCCGGCGACGCCGTGTCGCTGAACGACGGCCGCACGGCGGAGCTCGAAGCGCCCGCGTTCGATCCGCTGACGATCCTCTGGCAGCCCTATTTCTCGCCGCCGACCGGCGCCACCGAGCTCACGTTCAGCCTGGCGACGACGCGCAAGGTCGCGCGTTACACGCTGAAGCGCGAAGGAGACGAGCGCCTCGCGTGGCACCAGGGCACGATCGAGACCGAGCGCTGGTACCGGGTGAGCGACGACGGCAAGACCGAGGCGTGGTTCTGGCTCGCGCCATCGCTGCATTTCATCCCGATCCAGATGCGCGCGACGCGCACCGCACGCGGCACCCTCGAAGCGAAGCTCGCATCGATCCGCGTCGACGCGCAGTACGCGGGCTTCGCTTCCGATCCGGCCGGCCCGGTGCCACCTTCCGAACCGGTCGAGCAGCGGGTGAGCCCGTTCCGGGACATGACTCCGTGACGCTGCACCGGGCGCAGGTGACGGCGCTCGCGCAGGCGATCACGCGCGTGCGACGGCTCGATGCCCCCGCGGACTCCACGCTGACCGCCTTCTTCCGCGAGCACCGCGAGCTCGGCGCGCACGATCGCAGCCTCGTCGCCGACGCGGTGTTCGCCTGGCTGCGCCGGAAGCGCTCGCTCGAAGCGCTCGCCGGCACGGATACCCCGCGTCTTCTCGCGCTCGCCGTGCTCGTGCGCGAGCTCACGCATTCGGTGCGTGACCTCGAAGCGGCGACGAGCGCGACCGAGCGCGACTGGCTCGCCGCGTTCAAGTCGCGGCTGCACGACGAGCTTCCGGAAGCCGTCGCCGCGGACGTCCCCGACTGGCTGTGGGAGCGCCTCGGCACGATCGATGAAGACCGGAGAGCGCTCGCCCGCGCGTGGCAGGCGCCGGCGCCGCTCGATCTTCGCGTCAACGTCCTGAAGGCGAAGCGCGACGAGGCGCTCACGGCGCTGCAGGCCGAGGGCCTTCGCGTGACGCCGACGCCGTGGTCGCCGTGGGGCCTGCGCATCGCGGGACGCCCGTCCCTCGCGCGGCACCCGTGGCTCACCGACGGACGCCTCGAAGTGCAGGACGAGGGCAGCCAGCTCATCGGGGCGCTCGTTGCGCCGAAGCGGACCGACATGGTGGTCGACTTCTGCGCCGGCGCCGGCGGCAAGACGCTGCTCCTGGGGACATTGATGCGCTCGCAGGGCCGCGTCTACGCGTTCGACACGTCGGCCGCGCGCCTCGCGCGCCTCACGCCGCGCCTCGCGCGCTCGGGGCTCTCCAACGTCCATCCGCAGCGCATCGCGCACGAGCGCGACGCGAAGATCGGCAGGCTCGCCGGCAAGATCGACCGCGTGCTGGTCGACGCGCCGTGTACCGGCTTCGGGACGCTGCGCCGCAATCCCGACCTCAAGTGGCGCCGGAGTGTCGGCGACCTCGCCGAGCTCGCCGACAAGCAGCGGCGCATCCTCGATGCCGCGGCGACGCTCGTGAAGCGCGGAGGGCGTCTCGTCTACGCGACCTGCAGCGTGCTACCGGAGGAGAACGACGCCGTCGCCGACGCGTTCCTCGCCGCGCATCCCGGGTTTCGCGCGGCAAACGCGAGCACGATCCTCGCGAAGGCCGGCATCGCGCTCGATACCGGAATGCGGCTTCGCACGTGGCCGCACCGGCACGGCTGCGACGCCTTCTTCGCCGCCGTTTTCGAACGCGCGGCCTGAAACCCGGGACGTACCACGTTTACGCGAACGATGAGGCCCCGCCGATGATCACGCCGATCGACTTCAGCCGTCTGCAGTCCGCGCTCGGGTCGCCGCGCGAGTGGATCGAGCTCGCGATCACGCTCCTCTGCGTTGCGATCGCCTGGAGCATCGAGCGGTACTTCGAGCGCGCCGATCGTGCGCAGCTCGCCGCGGCGCTCGAGCAGCGCGAGCCCCTCGCTCCGGGGCCGCGGCGCTTGCGCGGCGTCGCGCTGCGCCTCGCGTTCCCGTTGATCGGTCTCGTGCTCGTCTACGTCGCAGCGTCGATCTGGAGGCGCCACGTCGGCGCGCCGTTCTTTCTCGCGATCGCAGCACCGCTTCTCGTCACGCTCGCCGGCATTCGCATGCTCGTGTACGCATTGCGGAGACTGTTCCCCGGCGAAGGATGGCAACGCGCCTCCGAGCTCGCGATCGTCGCCGCGGCATGGTCGCTCGCGGCGCTCTACTTCCTCGGCATCCTGGGCGAGCTCGGCGCGGCGCTTGCCGAGATCGTCATCCCGATCGGCAAGGGTCAGGTGTCGATGCTGACGATCGTCGAAGGCATCGTCGTGGTGATCGTCGCACTGATCGTCGCGCTGTGGGTCTCCGGCCTCGTCGAGCGGCGGCTCGCCGGTGCGAGCCAGATCGACCCCAACCTGCGCGTCGTGTTCGCCAACATCGTGCGCGTCGCACTGGTGGTGATCGGCGTCATGATCGCGCTCGAAGTGGTCGGCTTCGACCTCACGCTCCTCGCCGTGTTCGGCGGCGCGCTCGCAGTCGGCGTCGGACTCGGTTTGCAGAACCTCGCCGCGAACTACATCGCCGGCTTCACGATCCTCCTCGACAAATCGGTTCGTCTCGGCGACCTCGTCACCGTCGACGGGCGCACCGGCATCGTGTCGCAGGTGACGGCGCGCTATGTCGTCGTGCGCAGC
>DASVWR010000027.1:0-4582 GCA_036393115.1 Casimicrobiaceae bacterium | reverse complement strand
TGCGCGTCCTCGCGCACGACGAGATGGGTGAACAGCGTGATCCTCTCGCCGCTCGCCGGCAGGTTGTACCAGGTGCTCATCGGCACGTCGACTTCGTAGGCGACACCCTGAACGTCGAGCAGCAATTGCGGCGGGTTCTTTTCGAGCAGGACGCCGGAAAGACGGCCGATCATGGTGGCGGATTGTACCCGTGCAGGGCCTCGAGCCGCAGGCGGGCCGCGTCGAGACTCGCGACGATCGCGATCGGAAGCGCTGCGACGGCGCGCGGCGCCGGTGCGAGATCGGGCACCATGAAGACCTGCATGCCGGCCGCGACCGCGGCGCGCACGCCGGGCTCCGAATCCTCGAACGCGACGCAGTCCTCCGCCGCGACGCCGAGCCGCCGCGCCGCCTCGCGGTAGATGTCCGGCGCGGGCTTGCCGCGCGCAACTTCGTCGCCGCCGACGAGGGCGTCGAAGCGCGCAATGAGCTCGGCGCGCGCGAGCGCAGCGTGCGCGCGTTCGCGCCGCGTCGACGTCGCAACGGCGCGAGGCCAGCGCCGGAGCTCGATCCAGTCGAGGAGCGCGTGAACGCCGGCCTTGACCGGCACGCCCTCGCGGGCGGCGATCTCGTCCCAGGCGACGCGGCAGGCGGCGAACAGCGCATCGAGCGGATAGTCGCGCGGAAGGTGCGCGCGCAGGATGCGACGCGAGTCGTCGGCGTTGCGGCCGATCAGCGCGAGCGCGAGATCGGCGTCGAACGCCACGCCGAGCCGTCGCGCCGCTTCGGACCAGGCGCGCGCAGCGATGCGCTCGCTGTCTAGGAGCAACCCGTCCATGTCGAACACCGCCGCGCGCACGCGCGAAAGCGCGCTGACCCGTCGCGTGCCGGCGCCGCTCACGTTACCGGGCGCACGCGCCCGCCGCGAACGCCGCGCGTGGCGAGGCTGCCGAGGCCGGTCGATGCATGGGCATGGCAGATCGCGGCGGCGAGCGCGTCGGCGGCATCGACAGCGGGCCGTCCGCGCAGCATGAGGAGCCTTCGCACCATCTCCTGCACCTGCGATTTCGGCGCGCGTCCGACGCCCGCCACCGCCTGCTTGACCTGGCCCGCCGTGTACTCGTTGACCGGCAGGCCGGCGACGACGGCGGCCGCGATCGCGGCGCCGCGCGCCTGGCCCAGCAGGAGCGTCGTGTTCGGGTTAACGTTGACGAACACGCGCTCGATCGCGACTTCGGTCGGGTTCTGCTCGGCGATCACCTGGCTGAGGTCACGGACGATGACGCCGAGCCGGATCGGGAGGCTCGTACCGGTGGCGCGGATGCAGCCGCTCGTCACGTAGGCGAGGGTGCCGCCGCAAGCGTCGAGGACGCCGAAGCCGGTGATGCGCAACCCCGGATCGATGCCGAGGATCCGGCGCGATGCCCCGGTCACGGCGTGACGATCACCGCCGACGTATAGACGTTCTGCACGTCGTCGATCGCCTCGAGCGCATCGAGGAGCTTCTGCATCCGCTCGCCGTCTTCGCCGGCGAGCTCGACCTCGTTCTGCGGCTTCATCACGACCTCGGCGAGCTCGGGTCGCAGGCCCGATCTCGCGAGCGCGTCGCGCACCGCGATGAAATCGTACGGACCGGTGGTGACCTCGATGCTGCCGTCGTCGTGGGTTACGACGTCCTCGGCGCCGGCGTCGATCGCCCCCTCGATCACCTTGTTCTCGTCGGTCCCCGGCGCGAACATGATCTGGCCGCAGTGCCTGAACAGGAACGCGACCGATCCGTCGGTGCCGAGGTTGCCGCCGTACTTCGAGAACGCATGACGCACGTCGGCGACCGTGCGCGTGCGGTTGTCGGTCATCGCATCGACGATCACCGCGGCGCCGCCGATGCCGTAGCCCTCGTAGCGGATCTCCTCGTAGCTGACGCCCTCGAGCTGGCCCGAGCCGCGCCTGATCGCGTTGTCGATCGTATCCTTCGGCATGTTCTCGCCGCGTGCCTTGTCGACGGCGAGCCGGAGGCGCGGGTTGGCGGTGATGTCGCCGCCGCCGAGGCGTGCGGCGACGGTGATCTCCTTGATGAGACGCGTGAAGATCTTGCCGCGCTTCGCGTCGATCGCGGCCTTGCGGTGCTTGATGTTCGCCCACTTGCTGTGGCCGGCCATGGGTTCCTCGGTGCAGATTCCCGATGCGGGCGTCGGTCGAAGGCGCGTCGCGTGGCGCACCGGCGACGGTGTTCGCGCCGGTGCGACAACGGGTCCGGATTATAGCGGCCCTGGGCGGCGGTCCTCGCCCCAGCGCGGCCCCAGCGTGCTCTCGACGCCGAGGTGATCGAGCACGCGGGCGACGACGAAGTCGACGAGATCGTCGATCGATTGCGGCCCGTCGTAGAACCCCGGACACGGCGGCAGCACGACGGCACCCGCGCGCGTGACCTTCAGCATGTTCTCGAGGTGAATCGCCGAGAGCGGCGTCTCGCGCGGCACGAGCACGAGCGGGCGGCGCTCCTTCAGCATCACGTCGGCGGCGCGCTCGATCAGGTTGTCGGCGAGCCCGCCGGCGACCGCGCCGAGCGTTCCCATCGTGCACGGGCAGATCGCCATGCCGTCGCCGGGATTCGAGCCCGATGCCATCGGCGCCAGCCAGTCGTCGCGCCCGTGGACGACGATGCGGTCCTCACCCGCACCCGCGCCGGCGCCGCAGCGCTCACGCAGCACACGCTCGGCTTCGCGCGGCTGCGCCGGTAGCGCGAGCGAGCACTCCTGGCGCATGACGATCTGTGCCGCCGCCGAGTAGATCACGTGCACCTCGGCACCTCCGGCGAGCAGGCATTCGAGCAGGCGCAGTCCATAAGGCATGCCCGAGGCGCCGGTGAAGGCGAGCGTGATCCGGAGCGGCTCGTCTGCGGTCGTGCGGCGCGGCTCGGCGACGCTGGTGCGGTGCGGCGCGTTCATGCCGGGCCGGCGAGATCGCGGTGGCGAACCAGCACCTGATAGCGCGGTGAGAACGCGCGCGCGAGGCGCTCGACGAGGTAGACCGAGCGATGGCGCCCGCCGGTGCAGCCGATCGCCACGGTCAGGTAGTTGCGATTGTCGCGGGCGTAATCGGGTAGCCAGCTCGCGATGAAGTGGTAGATGTCGCCGTACATCCTCTCGACTTCCGGAATCGTCTCCAGGAATTTCACGACCGGCAGGTCGCGTCCGGAGAGCGGTGCGAGCGCGGGCTCGTAGTGCGGATTAGGGAGGCACCGCACATCGAAGACGAGGTCCGAATCGAGCGGGACGCCATGCTTGAATCCGAACGATCCGATCTGCAGCGTGAGCTTCGACGGATCGACCGAGACGAAATCCTTGATCCAGGCGCGCAGTCCCGCGGCGGGAAGCTCGCTCGTGTCGAACACGATGCCGAGGTCGCGCGCTCCCGCGACGAGCGAGCGCTCGTACTCGATCGCCTCGGTCAGCGTGCGCTCGTCGTTGGAGAATGGATGCCGGCGGCGCGTTTCCGAGAAGCGCTTGACGAGCGTTTCGACCGAGGCGTCGAGATAGAGGAAGCGCACCTGCCAGCCGCGCACCGCGAGCGCGCGGATCGCATCGGCAAGGCCGGGCAGGCCCGGTCCGGTCTTGACGTCAAGCGCCAGCGCGACGCGCTCGCGACCGGCTCCGGCGAGGTAGTCGGCGGTTGCCATGACGAGCGGCACCGGCAGGTTGTTGACCGTGTAATAGCCGGCATCCTCGAACGCCGCCAGCGCGACGCTCTTGCCCGACCCCGACACGCCGCCGATCAGCAGGACGTCCATGTGCGCCGTGCGCCGCGCCGCGCGCTTGCATCCATAGCGTTCACGGGCCCTGGTCCGACGGCCCGGCCTCCATCAGCTTCTGCTGGCGCTCGATGAACTCGCGCGTGCTGTCGATGCCGCGCTGATTGAGCACGAAGTTGCGCACGGCAGCCTCGACCAGCACGGCGAGGTTGCGTCCCGCGGCGACCGGGATCGTGACCTTGCGGATCGGGACGGCGAGCACCTCCTGGAACGTTGCGTTCACCTGCAGCCGGTCGAGATCGGAGAACGCCTCGTTGCCGTGATCTTCGAGGTGAACGATCAGCCGCAACAGCTTGTGCGGCCGCACCGCCGTCTCGCCGAAGATCGTGCGGATGTTGAGGATGCCGATGCCGCGCACTTCGAGGAAATCGCGCAGCACCGGCGGGCAGCGTCCCTCGATCGTGTCGGGCGAGATCCGGTACAGCTCGACGATGTCGTCGGCGATGAGTCCGTTGCCGCGCGAGATGAGCTCGAGCGCGAGCTCGCTCTTGCCGATCGCCGAAGCGCCGGTGATCAGCACGCCGAGCTCGAGCACGTCGAGGAACACGCCGTGCAGCGTCGTCGACTCGGCGAGCACCCGCTGCAGATAGATGCGGAAGACGTCGACGATGTGCGGCGAGGGGACCTGCGACGTGACGAGCGCGATCCCGTGCTGCTCGCAGCGCATGACGAGGTGCGGGGGAACTGCTTCTCCGTTGCCGACGACGACGGCGGCGAGCTCGCTCGTGAACAGGCGGTCGATCGAGTGCCTCAGCTCGTCCTCGGGAAGTGCGTTCAGCCACGCCGTTTCCG